>CBIHKW010000112.1:0-14014 GCA_966203835.1 uncultured Thermomonas sp. | reverse complement strand
AACTCAAAAACAAAACTCGTGCTGAATCTTCGCGCATACCCCCTCCTTTGTCTCTGCGACATAAAATTACAGGCATCCTTCGCTCGCCCCAAGTACAAACACCTAGCTCACAAAGCTACTGCCCCCCCCCCCGTTGCGGCTGTTCATACACCCTCCCTACGCCTCAACCTGCTGCCCCCCCCGTGCAGGCAAATTCGCGGCAATCTCCAGCCACGCGTTTGCGTGGAAGGTCGACTCGCGACCCAGGCCAATGGGGAAGCACTCGGCGAAACGCTGGTCGACATAGACGGAGACGTCCTGCGGTTCGCGACCCGGAGTCGCAGCAGCGGTATCCGGCCAGACAGGCAACGACGGAGCGCAAGCTCAGCACGACGGAATCCTTGTCCATGGGCAACCCGGCCACGCTACGACCGGGCCGGTGCGGGGTCAAGGCCATTGCGGGCGGACCACCCTGTCCGTTGCGACAGCGGGGCGGCCGTTCGATCTTTCTCGCGCCCATGCCCACGATTTGTATACTGCGCCTGCCGCACAAGTGCGCCACAGCGACGGCGGCGGGGTCAGACGCCTCGACAGGCTCGTGTACAGGCCTGCGCAGAGTGGATCGCGAACAATGGAATCCGTTCGATCACAAGGAGAAGCAGAATGCGCTACACACGCCGCGAATTTCTCGCCAGCGCCGCCGCAGGCGCCTCGATGATGTCGCTCGCGCCAGGACAGGCGCTGGGGTTCGACACCAAGGACGCGGGCAAAGTCGCCCGCTATCACCGCTACAACGTCAACACGCCGCAGGGGCAGCGGATGCTCGCCAGCTATGCGCGCGGCGTCGAAGCCATGCTCAAGCTGCCGCCCGGGCATCCGCACAACTGGTTCCGCAATGCGTTCGTCCACATGATGGATTGTCCGCACGGCAACTGGTGGTTCTACGTGTGGCATCGCGGTTACGTGGGTTATTTCGAACGCACCATCCGCAAGTTGAGCGGCGATGCGGAATTCGCGATGCCGTACTGGGACTGGACCACGCAGCCGGAAATCCCGGCCGGCATGTTCGAAGGCGTGCTTACGCCGACCGACAAGGCCTACTCGCCCTACACCGGCAATCTCAACGTCTTCACTTCGTTCATCAAACCGTCGCTCAACCAGTTCTGGAATTCGATGTCGGCCGCGCAGCGCAGCCAGCAGTCGGCGCGCGGCTACAACAAACTCGAAGACCTGTGGAACGATGTCACCGGCTACAACGCCGCGCAGCAGGCGGGCATCTCGGGCAACATGGCGTACGCCATCACCTGCGGCGCGCGCTATCTGTCCAAGTCCAATCCGAAGCTGGACGCTAAGACCACCGCCGACGTCGCGCCCGACATCATCCGCGCGGGCCTGTCGCCGATCGATTTCTACAATCCCGTCATCAGCCGCAGCTTCACCAGCTCGAAAACGGCCTCGCATGTGCTCCAGCCCGACGGCACGACCCAGTTCTCGGTGCTGGAAGGTTTCCCGCACAACAAGGTCCACAACTGCATCGGCGGCGTGGCGGCGATCGACCCGGGTCCGTACGGCAACATGACGAACTTCCTGTCGCCGGTCGATCCGATCTTCTTCCTGCATCATTCGAACATGGATCGCCTGTGGGACGTGTGGACGCGCAAACAGATCGCGCGCGGCCTGCCGATCCTGCCGGTCGGCAGCGATTTCGACACGTTCATGCGCGATCCGTTCCTGTTCTACGTCGACGGCGACGGCCAGTACGTCGGCCCGAGGAGAGCGGGCGATTACGTGAGCACGGCCGTGTTCGATTACGACTACGTGGGCGGATTCGCCAACGATCTCGAAAAGCAGCCGAAACCCCTGCGCGCATCGGCGCCGGTCGCGGCGATCAAGAGCGTGCGCAGTGCGGATGCCGCGTCGGTCGTGATTCCGAACCAGCTGATCCAGAACCATCTTTCGGACGATGCGCCGCGTACGCTCATCGCCGAAATCACTCTGGAACGCCCGGGCGGGCTGTCGAACACGCGCGAGTTCGACGTGATCATCAACGCACCGGCCGACGTCACTGAGGTGGATGCCGACAGTCCGCACTACGCGGGGACCATCGCCTTCTTCGGCCCGGTCATGTCGGGTATGGAGATGTCGCATCACGCGACGTTCGCCGTACCGCTGCCGAAGAAGCTGCAGGCGTTCTCGAAACTCCAGGCGACCAGCACCAAGCTGGATATCCGGCTGGTGCCTTCGAGCGGACAGACGCCCGACGCCACGCCTGTCTCGACGCCGGTGCAGGACGTGACCATCACCTCCGGTCCATGATGACGCCATGAACAGGACCGTCGCCGCGTTCGCACTCGCATGGTTGTTCGTGCAGTGCGGGCGCGCGGCGGCCCAGGACATGATGCTGACGCTTCCGCAGCCTTTCGACGCCGGCGACAGCGCCTACATCGAAGTGCAGGTCGGCGTGATCGGGCCAGGCCAGGAAATCGAAGTGAAGACCACCGACGGCCGCACGCTCGGCGTGATCTCGCCGCACGGCATCCGTGCGGGACGCGCAGCGGGCATCTACACCTTGCCGCTGCCCGCCGACGCGATCTGCAAGGATCGCGTCGGCATCAAGCTCATGATCACGAGATCGGATGCGGCGCCGCGCTCGCCGAACGCCGAGGAAGTACGCGGCGTTCGGGTCGTCGTGAACGATGGCGCGCAGCCGTAACCCATCATTCCTGTAGAGCGGCCTTCAGGCCGCTACTTTCCGATACGAAACCGTTTCGTTTTCGTCGGCCGTGGGCACGGCCCTGATGACGTCGCCGGTCGGGTTCTGCCTGGGCCGGCCTGAAGGCCCTTCTACAAAGTCTTTCATCGATCCGCCAACGCGAAATCGATCGCCGCGCGCACCGCTGCGGCCTGCGCGGCGTTGCACTGCTCGGCAGTGGCGCGCGGGCTGTCGGGATAGACCTCGGTGGTCGTGCGGTAGCGCGCGCGGGTGATGCCCGCGCACAGACCGAGTTCCCGGACCGGGTAATTGATGACGCCCGGCGCGACCACCGGCGAACCGATGATTTCGCCGTTGGCGTCCGCCGGCGCGATGTGGGTGACCTTCGACACCGCCGCGATCACCGCCTGCTGGAATTCCGGTTGCGGATCTTCGGTGTCGCCGACCGTGTAAAAACCGTCGGGAATCTCGCCAGGTTCGGACGTTTTCCCATCGCGCGCGGCCAGCGCCGGGCGGAACTCGGATTCGTCGGTATCGGTGGTCTCGTGCAGATCGATATGCACGACGACGTGTTCGCGCAGCGGCGCGACCAGTCGCATCAGCGCCGCCGATTCCTGCGCCGGGCTGTCGTCGCGGAACGAACGGTTCGGATCGATCGCATCGAGGTTCCAGCGGTGGATCCGCTCGTAGGCCCACGGACTGATGCACGGCGCGATCAGCAGATTGACGCGGCCGGCGTAGTCCGCCGCATGCAGATCGACGAATTGCAGCGCGCCGTGCACGCCGCTGGTTTCGTAGCCGTGCACGCCGCCGGTCACCAGCACCGTCGGCAATTCATCGCGCCAATCGCGACTCTTGATCGCGAACAGCGGATAACTGTCGGGGGCGTAGTCGAGCTGGCCGTACTGCACCACGTCGAAGCGCGCGCGCAGGCGTTCGATCGCGCTCAGCACATCGGTTGCGTAGCTGCGATGGCGGATCTGGCGCGACCGCCATTCGGAAACCTCTGCCGGGCCCCACGGCTGGCCGGGCGTACCGATCGGATAAAAGGCCGGGAAAGTCGGGTCGCTCATCGCGTCGCTCGCTCTGCAGTGATATCAGGGAAAGTCGTAACACAGTAGCATTGCCCGGCAGCATCGATTCGAATCCCGGAAACCCTTCATGACCGAACCCAACCGACTCTCCAAGCGCGTGGCCGAACTGGCCCGCTGCTCGCGCGCCGATGCCGACCGTTACATCGAAGGCGGCTGGGTGTCGGTGGATGGCGAGGTCGTCGAATCGCCCCAGCATCCGGTGACGGACGAATGCGTCGAGATCCACCCCAAGGCGGTGCTGGAGACGACGGAACAGGCCACGGTGCTGCTGCACAAGCCTGCGGGTTTCGATGCATTCGGTCGCAACAGCAGCGTCGCGACGCTGGTGACGCCCGACTCGCGCTGGGCGGAAGACCCCTCGGGGATCCGCGTGCTGCAGCGCCACTTCATCCGGCTGACGCCGCTGGTGCCGCTCGATACCGAAGCCAGCGGCCTGATGGTGCTGACCCAGGACGGCCGCGCATGGCGCCGGCTGACCGAGGATGCCGATCAGATCGAACAGGAATTCATCGTCGAAGTCAGCGGCGAGATCGCGCCGTATGGCCTGCGCAAACTCAACCATGGCCTGAGCTATCGCGGACGCGAACTGCCGCCGTGCAAGGTGAGCTGGCAGAGCGAGCAGCGGCTGCGCTTCGCGATCCGCGCCGCGCAGCCCGGACAGATCCGCGACATGTGTACGCAGGTCGCGCTGCAGGTGACGGCGATGCGACGTCTGCGCATCGGCAAGGTATCGCTGGGCAAGCTGCCGGCCGGCGAATGGCGCTATCTGCCGACGGGCGACAAGTTCTGAAGCGACCTTGGAGTCTGCCTGTAGAGCGGCCTTCAGGCCGCTGAAACTCGATACGGTCGTGGGAGCGGCTGCCTGCGTTGGAGCAGCGCCCTGAAGGCCGCTCTACGGGGGATGGCATGCGTTCTTGTCGTTGCCATCGCAAGCGCGCGAAGATTTTGAACAGGCTCTTATCCGCCGCGCACGCGCAGCGTCAGGCCCTTGAGGAAGTTGCGCAGCAGCTGATCGCCGCAGGCGCGGTAGTTGTGATGATCGGGCTGGCGGAACAACGCGGTCATCTCGGGCTTGGACAGCGGAAAGCCTGCAGCCGCGAACACATCGTGCAGATCGACATCCTTCAGTTCGAACGCGACCCGCAGTTTCTTCAGCACCAGATTATTGGTGACGCGCTTTTCCACCGGCCGCGCCGGCAGGCTGTCGTTGCGGCCGCGACAGTGGATCACCAGCCCGTCGAGCACGTGCGCCAGCACGCGATCGCTGCACTCGACGTATTCGGGATCGTCCTCGCGGCGCAGGAACGCCTGCACGTCCGTTTTCTCCAGCACGAACGCCGGGTCGACCAGCCGCGCGAGTTCGACGACATGCTGGTCGCCGAAATCGAGCATGTAGCGGATGCTGCGCAGCACGTCGTTGTTAATCATGGCGGCTTCGACGCCGCCGGAAGCAGCGCCCGGAGAATGGACGAGGTCGCCAGTGTAGACGGGACCGCAGCATCGGGCGAAGCCGGCACCCGGGAAGCCACCCGGCCGCGACCTCGAGCATGGTGCGCCGCGTCATGCCCTTTCGTGCAATGGCTGGCCCTGCAGGAGAAGACCAGTATCGGACGGAGCGATCTTCGCTCGTCGTCGATGTACTCAACTTTCAGGGATGGCACCCATGCGCCACAGCACCATGCGTTACAGCAGGCTGAACTTCGTTCCGGCCGTCATGTCGACGGTGGCCTCCACCCTGCTTGCCATCGCACTGCCCGCGGCAGGCGCGGCGGCGCTGCTTCTGCCGGGCGCGGCGCAGGCGCTGGACTGCGGCCCCAACAACGGCTTCACCTGTACCGGCACGGCCACGCAGTACGCGGGCGGCTTCAACCCAGGGGTGGGCAGCGGCGGATTCGGCGGCGGCAGTTGCATCGCCACGCGTACGCCGGTGATCTTCATCCACGGCAACGGCGACAGCGCCATCAGCTTCGACATGCCGCCGGGCGCGGTGACCGCTTACACCACGCCGACGCTCTCGACCTATGACGAACTCAAGGCGCGCGGCTACAACGACTGTGAATTGTTCGGCATCACCTATCTCGATGCCGACGAACGCGCGAACCCGCAGTACAACTACCACGAGCCCGCGAAGTACCAGATTATCAAGACCTTCATCGACAAGGTGAAGACCTACACCGGCCGCAGCCAAGTGGATATCGTGGCGCACTCGATGGGTTCGAGCATGGCGCTGGCCGGCCTGCGTTACCACGGCAACCAGAGCAGCGTGCGGCGTTTCATCAATATCGCCGGCGGCCTGCGCGGACTGAACACCTGCTACGCCACCGGCTATCAGTCGGCCTACGCGCCGACCTGCAACGCCGAAGCCTACGTATGGCCGTACACCTACTACACCTTCGGCTTCTACCCCAGCACCGGCGTGACCTACTCCGGCTACAACCGCTGGACCGGCAGCGGCAGCGGCAGCCTGCGCGCGATGCCGACGCAGTTCACCTCGGTGAGTTTCTATACGATCACCGCCCGCCAGTACGATCAGGTCCACTGCTTCACGACCAGCTATGCCGCCGGCTGCAACAGCGGCGCGCTGTTCAACACCGCAAGCAACGTCAAGGCGCAGATCGACGTGGGATTCGGCAGCAGCGCCTATGCCTACGACTGGGACTGGGCCGACGGCAGCCCCTACAACTTCGGCGGCGGCGACACCAGCGGCGGCGTCGGACATTTCCGCTCCAAGAACAACACCGGCCGCATCGTCTACAACATGCTGGCCACCACCTGCACCACCGGCTGCGCGAACGGCTATATCAGCGTGAACGGCCCGGCGTTCAATCTCTGATCGGCTGTCGAAACACCACTGTCGGAGCGATCAACGACAACCCCGACGTAGGCCGCGCATGGCTCGATTTTCGGCAGAGGGGCGACGCAGCCGGTAATCTGCTCGCCCGCCCCGATGATCCACCCGCCATGCCGCATTACTCAGGCCCCCTGCTCACCCGCCCGCTCGCCGAGGCGCTGCTCGCCGCCCGCAAGGCCGGGGCGGACACCTGGACGGGTTCGCTGGATCTCGGTCGCTCAAACAGTGAGGCGCGGCTGGAGGCGGACGCATGGGAATGGCGCGGGCAGCGCTATCCCTGGCCCGAGAAGCTCAAGGACCGCACGATCTATTACTGGGACGGCGACGAATTCGCATCGGTGTCGCGCTACTCGGGCGCACTGATAAAACTCGTGCCCACCGAATGGGGCGCGCCGACCTTCGAGATCGACGGCATCAAAATGCTGCCGACGGCGAAGGCTTCGCCCATCGACGACGCCCGGCGCAAGGTGGCGCTGGTGCAGCCGCAGGGCAAGACGGTGCTGGATACCTGCGGCGGACTCGGCTACTTCGCCGCCTGTTGCCTGGAAGCGGGCGCGGCGCGGATCGATTCATTCGAGAAGAACGAAGACGTGCTGTGGCTGCGCACGCTCAACCCGTGGTCGCCGGATCCCGACGCGTTGGAGAATGGCGGCCGCCTGCAGCTCACGCATGCTGACGTGTCGCAGGTCATCGCAAACATCCCAAATGCTTCAGTGGACGCCCTGCTCCACGACCCGCCGCGCTTCGGCATCGCCGGCGAACTGTATTCGCAGATCTTCTACGACCAGCTCGCCCGCGTGCTGCGCCGCGGCGGCCGCCTGTTCCACTACACCGGCACCCCGAACACCCTCACCAGCGGACGCGACGTGCCGGGCGAAGTCGCGAAACGGCTGGAAAAGGCCGGTTTCAAGGCCGAGCGGGCGTTGGATGGGGTGTTGGCGATAAAACGGTGAAAGCGGCTCGATTCACTGCCGCTCTTTGACCACGACTCAATCCAGCAGACGCGCGATCTCGGCATCCTTCTCTTCCCACACCCCGTTCATCCATTGCTGGAAACGTGCGCGGAAGGCGCGATCTTCCTGATAATTGCCGCCGGCCAGCGCCTCCGGGATGGGGCGCTCGCGGATCGCCACGCGCACCTCCGGGATACGGCCGGCGATCAGATCCATCAACGAAGGCCGCCCGCCGGGATAGACGATGGTCACGTCCAGAATCGCGTGCAGGCTGTCGCCCATGGCATCGATCACGAACGCCACGCCGCCGGATTTCGGCTTCAGCAAACGGCGATACGGCGACAACTGCGAGGCGTGCTTCTCCGGCGTGAACCGGGTGCCCTCCACGAAATTCATCACCGAGACGGGAATGGTGCGGAATTTCTCGCAGGCGCGGCGCGTGGCCTCCATGTCGCGCCGGCCCAGCTCCGGATTCTTCGCGATCTGCTTGCGCGTGTAGCGCCCCATGAACGGGAAATCCAATGCCCACCAGCACAACCCCAGCACCGGCACCCAGAACAACTGTCGTTTGAGGAAAAACCGCAGGAACGGAATCCGCCGGTTGAAGATCTTCTGCAACACCAGGATATCCACCCAGCTCTGGTGATTGGCCAGCACCAGATAGTGGCCATCCCGCTGCAGCGCGGCGTCCTCGCGCACGGCGAAGCGGGTGCGGGTGAATCCATCGATCATCGCGCTGTTGATCGCGATCCAATTCTCCGCGAACCAGATCAGCGCCGGATTGCAGGCCCGCCGCGCCCGCTCGAACGGCAGCACGGCCTTGAAGGCCGCCACGGCCAGCAACGGCACAGCATTCACCAGGGTATTGAGCACGATCAGCAGCAGGATCGGGACGACGCGGAACCACAGCATGCGGGACACCGGCCATCGGCCCAGTCGACGAAGGTCGGGAAGGGTATCAAACCTGCCGTCGGAGGTCTCGCGACGCCCTCACGAAGGGATGCGGATGCTGTCGACGATCCGGCACGAGCGCCATGTCAGGTCGCACGTCACGAATCCGCAGACAGCGATCGAGACCGGCGGATGCCCCGTCGCCGGCGCTGGCGCCCTGCCGTCGGAGATCACGACCGCGATCGTGCTTGCAACCAGCCGGGCATGCGCCCGGAGGCTCCGATCGATATTCATGCACTGTTTCCCGAGGCCCTGTGTGCACGTTACCCAACCCCTTGCGGGGTTCAATAGTTGCTGACTTCCAACAAGCGCCGCTTGATTTGCGTGTGTCCGCTGGCGACACTGGTCCGGTAATACAGGTAAATCTTCCCCTGATCGTAGATTGTGTCGAAGTTGTAGTCGCCTGCGCTCCCCCCGAGGTCTGATGCCGAATCGAAGTCCAGGATGGCCGGGTAGATGACGCCGTCTGCGGCCCCAACAAACAGCGAGGCCGACGGACTCCAGTGAATCAAATCCGGCGAGGTCGCGTAGCGCACGCTGACGAGGCGACTTCCATCGGAGGACGGGGCCTTGGCCCTGAAAATTCCGATAAAGTGCTTCGACGGCGCATGCCAGTGAACGCTGCGCAGAGGAGTGTCGAACTCACCCGGATTCACCACGGCACAGGGAGCGGTCGAACTAGTACTGATGTACGGGTTCTGCATCGCCTGAGTGAAACCTGACGAACTGGCGTTGTCGTCCCACGCACGCCAACTCGCGCGAACAGACGGATCGTCGCTTCGGAACAGGCACACGCCTTTGTCCTGACCTCCGTGGCTGGTACTCGCGAAGGCGAACATGTAGGTATAGCCATCCGGACTGCCATCGGCGTTGCGCCCACGCACGAGGTTGGAGGGCGTTCCGTAGCCGATCCACCCCGTCAACGGCGTAGCCGCATCGCCCGGGTATGTCACATGCGGGTAGATTGCGATGTGCCACGGCACACCGTTGCTCTTGGCGAAGTTCAGATGCCCGACTGGCGACGTGTTCAGCGCATCGGCCTTCCAGAGAGCGATCGCGCTATACCAGCACGTCGGCTTGCCGTCCGCTGTCCCGCCATCGTGGCAATCCGGGTCGTTCAAGCGTGTGCCGAAGTAGTCCTCGTGCCCGTATCCGTACACGTAGCCCCCGGCAGAATCGAAGTAGAAGCCCTGCAGGAAGGTTTTCTGGTCGAACCACTTCATCTGGTTGTTACCGCTGTTTCCCTCCAAAACCGGTGTGCAGTCGAGCGCCGCCCTCTGCTCCTCCTTCTGACTGGAGGTGAACTGTGCGACGCTCCCCGTCCATTGCCACGCGCGCCCCCGAGGGTCGGCCGTGGTCATATGCACAAGCCCGTACTGATCCTTGAACGCACGCACAGGGCTGTCGATATGCACCTCGGTGCTGCCGCAAGGACTGCGATCGCTGTCATGAAAAACTTCAAAACCCCCAGTGGAAAGCGTTAACTTCGGCGGATCTCCCGCGCGTGCAGACTGCCACGCGGAAACACTGCCAGCCCCTACCATCAAAGCAACCACGGCGAGCCGTCTATGACTGTATTCGCTACGCTGATACATGATATTTCTCCTGAGGATCACGCCCAGTGGATGGGTCGGGCAACCGTAAGTAGTCGCCCGACGCATCTGTGGTCAGGCGAAAAGACGTTTCACTGGAAGCGGCTCAGTTCTCAGCTGTTCGGGTGGCGATTCGCAACCCGGGCACAGTTCAAACCAAATGGCTTCCAGGGTTACTTTGACGGTTCGCAATGCAGCATCCCTACCTGCGCCGCGATGGCACCTGGGAAAGAGCATCTTCATCATTGGCTAGCGCACGTATTCCGCCGACACTTCCCATTCGCCGCATACAAGCGCATGACCGATCGGGCCAAGAGAAAGAAGCGTGACTGAGAACATCGACCGACATTTATCATCAGCGGCTTCAACACGCTGCGAACCGGCCGGAGGATCGGCCCGACCGCGTGCAGACGCATCCCAAAACCGGAGAACACCATGACCTCCAAGAACATGTCCCCCAGCCACACGATCCCCAAGAACACCATCTGTCTGTGGTTCGACGGCACCGCGCTGGACGCGGCCACCTTCTACGCCGAGACCTTCCCCGACAGCGCGGTGACCGCCGTTCACTACGCGCCGGGCGACTACCCGTCCGGCAAGCAGGGCGACGTGCTGACGGTCGAATTCACCGTGTGCGGCATCCCGTGCATGGGCCTGAACGGCGGGCAGGAGTTCAAACACAGCGAAGCGTTCTCGTTCGTGATCGCCACCGACGACCAGGCCGAGACCGACCGCCTGTGGAACGCGATCGTCGACAACGGCGGCAAGGAAAGCGAGTGCGGCTGGTGCAAGGACCACTGGGGCCTGTCGTGGCAGATCACCCCGCGCGCCCTCACCGAAGGCTACACCGACCCCGACCCGGCCGTCGCCAAGCGCGTCTTCGAAGCGATGATGACGATGCGCAAGATCGACGTCGCCGCCATCGAAGCGGCGGCGCGCGGCTGATCCGGACACGCGCTTGGCGGGATCCGGCCATGACGTGCGCGACATGGCCGACGCCCCTGCGGCTTCACTCGACAATTCGCGCGACAATGGCCGTGCGGCACGCCCGGTGCCGCGCGGGATCAGGAAGCGGCCAACACACATGCGAACCTTCGTACTCAGAGCGCGCGCGGCACCGACCGACAGCCAGAAGCTGTGGGAATCGGTGGGCAAGGACGCGCATACCGAGATCCTGGCGCACACGCTGATGAACGCGCTGTTCGTAGCGCAGTCGCATCGCCCCGACGTCATCGTCTACCTGGTGCTGGAGAGCACCCGGGATTTCTCGCGCACGATCCGGTTCGACATCAATGCCATGCATGAGATCGGCGGCTTCGACGAGCGTTCGCTGCTGACCAAGGTGGCCAAAGCGCTGGACGCGTCGCGCGGCATGAGCAAGGAAGAAGCGCGTCCGGTGGAATCGGGCGTCGGCGTGCAGACGCTGAGCTTCGAGAAGCTGGTGCAAGGGCTGGCCGAAGATCACCAGCTATTCCTGATGGATCGCAAGGGCACGCCGATCGGCGAGCAGGTGTTCGCGGACAATCCCTGCTTCCTGCTGACCGACCATATTCCGATGCCCAAGAAGACCATTCCCGGCCTCGAACGTATGGGCGCGAAGAAGATCACGCTGGGTCCGACCATGCTGTTCGCGTCGCAATGCGTGGTGCTGATCCACCACGCGTTGGACCAGCGGTCGTAGGGCGGGTCTTGCACCCGCCTTCTCTTCCCGCCGACCGGAGCGGCGGGTACGGGACCCGCCTTGCCGCTTACTTCACTTCGTCGAACACATACTCATGCTGGCCGTCGCGCACGATCAGCTTGCGCACGCCGTCCTTGTCCGCGCGCACGAACAGGAAGCCGAGCGCCTGCGGATCGACGGTGACGTAGGCCATGCTGCCGTCGGGCTGCGGCATGGTCGTCACTTCGGAAGCGAACGTGCCGAAATCGAACGATGTCCTGTCCTGCTTGTGCGTCACCACCAGTTCGCCCAGCGCCGCGTTGCGATAACGCGACGCCAGCCCGGTCAGCGCCTTCCCGTCGCCCGGCACCTGCAGCAGTTTGCGGAACGCTGCGAAACCTTCGCGGTTGGCCTTGGCTCCCGCCTTCGCCGCGGCCTCGGCCTGCGGCTCGCCGTCGAACATCAGCTCCATCAGCCTGCGCTTGAACGGACCGCGCAAGTTCACGCCTTCATCGGCATTGGTCAGGATCACCGCGCCCACCTTCTGCTCGGGCCACCACATCATGTTCGAGTGGAAGCCGCCCATGTCGCCGCCGTGGTCGACGATGGTCACGCCATCGCTCTTGTCCACCATCAGCGCCATCGCATAGTTGCGGTCCACGCCCAGCGCGATCTGCGGTTCGCGACGCTGCAGCAGCGCGGCCTCGCCGATGTAGCGGCGGCCGTCGGGCAGCAGGCCGTGGTCGATCTCCATCTGCACGTACTTCAACAGATCGTTGACCGAGCTCCACGCGGCGCCGGCCGGGCGCGAGGCGATGATGGTGTCGTTCAACCCCATGCCCATGACCTGCACCTTGTGTTCGATGTCGTAGCCGTGCGGCACGGCATAGTCGCCGGTCTGGGCCTTGGCGTAGTCGAAGGTGGTGTTGCGCATGCCCAGCGGGTCGAACACCAGCGTCTGCATGGCCTGGTCGTAGCCCGCGCCCAGCTCGATGCCGGGATAGGCGACCTGGCCACCGATGAAGCCCGCCGCCGCGGCCATCGGATTGGAGTACTGGAACAGTTCGCCGAAGCCGCTGGTCGGCTGCATGGTGCCCAGCGTGGCCATGACCGTCGCCGGCGTCTGCTTCTCGCCCTCGAACAACCATTCGAAATCCTGGCGCGGCACGCCGGTGCAGGCGCAGACCAGATGTTTGACCAGCACCTGCCGCGTGGTCGCCGCGTCGCCGAGTTTGAAGGTCGGGTACACGTCCACGGCGCGCGCGCTCCAGTCCAGCTTGCCGGCATCCACCAGCTTGGCCAGCATCAGCGTGCTCAGCGCCTTGGTGTTGGAGGCGATCATGAAGCGGGTGTCGCCACTGACCTTGTCGGACTCGCCCTGCCGGCGCACGCCGAAGCCGCGCGACATCACCACCTTGCCGTCCTGGACGATGCCGATGGCCACGCCGGGCACATCGAATTCCTCGCGCATCGCTTCGACAAAACTGGCGATCCGCTGCAGGCGGGCCTCGTCCAGCTTGTGCGCCGTGCGCCCTGCGAAGCTCTCCCGACGGTAACCAGCCGGCTGCAGGCGCTGCGACAGTTTGCCGAACTGCGAGGACCGCTTTTCGGCGATGGCCATGTCCACGTCCACCACCACTACCGTCCAACTCGTGCCCTTGCGGTAGGCGCTGGCGCCGACGGCGCGCTTGGCGTTGGCGGCCACGTCGTAGTCGTAGAAACGCCGCGCCTCCCAGCCGTCCTTGGGCGCAGCATCGCTGGCCACCATCAGCTTCGGGGTCATGCCCAGGATCTTCCAGGCCTCGGCGACCGCCTCGTCGGGCGTGGCCGCCTGCGCATCGACGATGGCCAAGCGCGAGCCGTCGGCCTCGGGCGGCATCACCAGCACGGCATTGCCCTGCACGCGCTGGGTCCAGCCGCCCGGCAGAATGAAGGTGGTGCCCCGCGGCGTGCTGGACGGCGTGTCCGCCGTCGCGTCGGTCGCGGCAGCGACTGGCTGGTCGGCGGCATGGGCATGCGAAGCTGCAAGGGGCAACGCCAGCAACAGGGCCAGCGCAAGCGGATGGAGGCAAGGACGCATCGGAATTTCCGGCAAGAAAGGACGTGGCGCAAGGATGCGCAGATCCGGGATCGGGTATGCAAGTCCCAATGGGAACCGGCACCCACGGCACCCCTGCAGCAAAGGTCATTGTCCGTGTGCGCTTCGTTTGCGCGTGTATAG
>CBIHKW010000111.1:0-14629 GCA_966203835.1 uncultured Thermomonas sp. | reverse complement strand
CTCCAGCGGCCTGAAGGCCGCTCTACGTAGTGATTCATTTGCAGATTTCGACTTTCGCCTGCTGCAATCCCGGTGCCCACTGCCCCGACCAGTCGCGATCGTTCGCGACCTGCGCGTTTGCACGACTGTCGTGCAAACGCTGCGGATCGAACCCGGCATACGCCCAACCCGATGCAGCGGATGTGGCGGCGACGATGCCATCGGCCGGGAGACCGACATCCATCGGCGCGTAGACCGTGGCTTCGCCGGTATTGATGTCCAGCGCAGGACTCCATGCGGCTTCGCCAGCGGTGACCGCCTGAGCCACGAAACAGCGGTTTTCCAGCGCCCGCGCGAGGCAGCCCACGCGCACGCGGGTGGCGCCGGCAGCGGTGTCGGTGCAGCTCGGCACCAGCAACAACTGCGCGCCCGCCTCGCACTGCGCGCGGACCGGCAACGGAAATTCGATGTCGTAACAGATCGCGATCCCGGCGCGCACGCCGTCGAACTCGAACACCTTCAGCGCATCGCCGGCTTCGATGACACCGGCCTTCTTCTCGAAACCGGTGAGCTGCAATTTGTCCTGCCAGACGTGGCTGCCTTCGGGCGAAAACAGATCGGCGCGGTTGCGATATCGACCTGCGCCGGCATCGAGCAGAAACGTGCCGGCGACGATGCGCAACCCGGTGCCGCGCGCCAATCCGGCGTAAAGATCCAGCCACGCCTTGCGATACGCCTGGATCGCGGCCAGCGACGCATGCAGATCGCGGCTGATCTCCGGCATGAAGGTCGCGCCCAGCTCCAGCGACAGGTATTCCGGCAGCACCGCGATATCGGCGCCGGCCGATGCCGCCTCATGCAGCCAGCGCGATTGCTTGTCGGCGAAATCGTCGAAGCGCTGCGGCGCATCGATCGGATACTTCGCGACCGCGATCTTCATGCAGCATCCTCCACCGCCAAAGCGCGCGTCCAGAACGTCAAAGCATGTTCGACTTCGCCATGACCTGCCCCGCCATCGCCGATCTCGTTCCAGCGGAGTTTCATCGTCATGCCAGGTTGGCGTGTGTAACCGCGCTTGTCCCAGAATGTTTCATTGCCGCGATGCTCGGCTGGTCGACGCGGATCTTCGGCATCGCGGTCCACCGCGCAGAACGCCGTGGTGTCGAAGCGGCCGAGCGAACGCGCGTGGGCTTCGCGATGATCGAAGAACGCATGGCCGATGCCGCAACCGCGATAGGCCGGCAGCAGCACGGATTCGCCGAGATAGAACACCTTACCGACATCAAGACCGCGGGCCTCGAACGGCGCGCGGAATTCGGCGGAGTCGTCGGCCAGCGGCAACCCCGTGGACGCACCGATCACCGTATCGCCGTCGAAGGCGAGCACAAACACACTGTCGTCGGAAACGGCATACGCTTCGAGATACTCGCGTTCGTAGGCGACATCCCCGTCGTACAAATACGGCCAATCGCGAAACACTTCGATGCGCAGCGCGGCGACGGCATCGAGGTGACGACGGATGTCCTCGGCGCCGATGCAGCGCCGGATCTGGATGCGGTGAAAGGGAGCGGCGCGCGTGGTCATCGCTCGAGTTTAAAGCAAAGAAAACGCCGCAGGCACGAGGCCTGCGGCGTTTTCTAATCCATACGGATGTTCAGTCCTTCGGCAGCGGCGGCGGCGCTACGGCACCGACGCTGTACCAGTCGATCTTGCGGGTGACGATCATGATCGCGGCCAGGATCAGGAACAGCAGGCCGGCGCCGAGCACCATCGCGTTGTCCTCGGAGATCAGCAGACCGTACAGCGCAGCGTAGAGGGTCGACAGCATCGCCGAGAAACCGAGGCCTCGCAGCCACGACCGCAGCACGTGACTGACGTAATAGCCGAGCAGGCCGATGCAGGCGACGCTGGCCGCAAGATAGGCCAAGCCGAACTCGATGTGTTCGGACAGCGCCACCAGCAGCAGGAAGAAGATCGCCAGCGCCAGGCCGACCAGGCCGTACTGGATCGGGTGGATGCGCAATTGCTTGATCAGTTCGAACATGAAAAATCCGACGAAGGTCAGCAGCACGAACAGGATGCCGTACTTGCTGGCGCGATCCGCCTGGGTGTAGATGTTGACCGGTTCGACCAGCGATACGCCGATGGCGTCGAGACCCGTCACCGCCTGGTCCATGTGTTCCGCATCGACCGAACCGGCCGGCGCCATGCCCGGCACGCGCGCACCGGCGAGGTACTGCGCCTGCGCATTGGTGGCCAACGACGAGATCTGCCATTCGGCACTGAAGCCTTTGTCGTTGATATCGCGCTTGCGCGGCAGGAAGTCGCCGTTGAACAACGGGTGCGGCCACGGTGAAGCGATCTTGATGATGTTGCGCTTCGCCAGCGGCGCGATCGCCAGCGATTCCGTGCCTTCCAGGGTGAACTTCAGACTCGTGTCGAGGGTGATCGTGGCGCCGGCTACGGTCGCGGGCAGGCGCGCATGCAGGCCGCCGCCGTCGCCGCTGCCCGGTCCCTGCAGCAATTCGGGCTTCTGAGCGTTGACCGTCAATGTCTGCAGACCGATCACGCCGCGGACATCGGCGATGGCATAGCTCAGGTAAGGCAAGCCGATCTTGCGCGGCGCCAGCGCACCGGCATCGCCGGGCACATTGACGCGGAATTGCGCATCGAGTTTCGTGTCGAACTCGTACTTGCGCACCTGGTGCAGGCCGATCTTGCGCACAACCGGCTTCATCGTGCCATCGGCCTCCAGCGTTTCGGGGAAGAAGATCCACTGCTTGGCTTCTTCGCGCTGGACCTTGCGGGTGAATCCGGCGTTGTCCTTCTCTTCCACTTCGACCAGTTCGGTGTAAGGCACGATCAGCACCGGGCCGGAGAACGCCTGCGCGCCCGCCGAACTGCGGGCAACGGTCTGCACGGCTTCGCGGCGATACATCTGCCGTTCCTGGATGGTGCCGCGGATCATCATCAGTGGGACGAGAATGGCGATGGTCAAGCCGACCATCATCATGATTTTCAAGAGCAGGCGCATGTCGGACTCCGGCGTTGTGGATGGCGCCAGTGTCGACAGGACTTGCGGGGCGGCGATGGCGGCTGTGTGAAGCCGGGGTGAAGCGACGGCGCCGGACATCACACCTGTCATCCCGAACGCGGACGAAGTCTGCGGAGGGATCTGTTTTTATCGCGCGACGATGAAACAGATCCCTCACCCTGAAAAGCGGGTTCGGGATGACAATCTGAAAACACGATCAAATTACGGGCAACACCATGCTCGCCACCGCACCGCCATCCTCGCGATTGCCCAGCGCGACGCGACCGCCATGCAGTTCCACGGCTTCGGCCACGAAACACAGACCCAGGCCGCTGCTGCGGCTGCCGCCGTCCGGGCGCGGCAACGAGTAGAAACGTTCGAAGGTGCGATCCAGCGCGTAGTCCGGCACGCCCGGGCCGCGATCCAGCACTTCGACCATCAGGCTGCCCGCGTCGCGTCGCAACCGCAGTTCCACCTCACTGCCCGCCGGCGCGAAATCCGCGGCGTTGTCGAGCAGGTTGAGCAGCGACTGCCGCAACAGGAACGGATCGCCCGACACGCGCAGTCCGCGCGCATCGTCATCTTCGACGATGCGCAATCGCAAACCCGTCTGCGCATACTTCGGCGCGATCCGTTCGGCGGCCTCGTCGGCGATGACGCGCAGATCGACCGGCTGCGGTTGCTCTATGCGCTGCCGATGTTCCACCGCGGCAAGCGCCAGCAGTTTGTCGATCATCTCCGACATCCGCTCGCTCTGGGCGCGGATGGTCGCGACGAAACGCGCGCGATCTGCCTCGGGCATCGGCGCGGCGCCGTCCGCGGACTGCAGCAGCTCGGCGCTGCCGCGGATCGCGGCCAGCGGGCTTTTCAGCTCGTGGGTCAGCGCGTGGACGTATTGTTCGACGTACTGTTTGCCTTCCAGCTTGGCGCGCATGGTTTCCAGGGCGCGGCCAAGGTCGCCGAACTCGCCGGCGCTGTCCGGCGGACTGATGCGTTCGCCGGCGGCGACGGCATCGGCATAGCGGCGCAGCGCGCCGAGCTGGCGCGACAGCCACCACGCCGCGAGCAAACCGATCATCAGCGCAACGCCCAGCAACACGAATCCCCAGCGCAGGATCACGCTCTGGCTGCGGGCGATGAACGGCGCGATGGCCTGATTGGGCTTGGCGACGGTGAGCACGCCGACGATCCGCGACCTGTCGCCGTCGCGCACCGTGATCGGCGCGGCCACGTGCATCACCGAACTGGCTTCGTCGTTCGGATCGCTGCGCGAAGAGCGCGCGCCGTAGCGGCCTTGCAGGGTGAGATAGACATCGTTCCAGCGCGAATAATCCTTGCCGAGATCCTGGCCGCTGGAATCGAACACCACGATGCCGCGCGCGTCGGCGACATAAATTCTGGTGCTGACCTTGCGCTTGGTGAAACCCCAGATTTCGGCGCCGAGATCGCGGTCGGTCAGCGCGCGCACGTGCGCAGCGAAGCGGCCATCGTCGATGCGCCCGGCCAGCAGATCGTCCTTGGCCTGTTCCGCCAGCAGATTGGCGGTATCGACGAGGGTGTCCTCCATCGCCTGACGTACGCCCGGCTTCACTTCCTGCAGGAACACCCGGCCCAGCAACAGCGCGGCCAGCGCCACGATCAGGAAGTAGCCGAGCAGGATGCGCAGACCGATTTTCATGTGCGACGTTTCATGCGTGGCTTTTCATGCACGGCTTTTCATGCACGGCTCAGCCGTTGCCCACTTCGAGCGAATAACCCAGCCCGCGGTGGGTGCGGATCGGGTCGTGCTCGTCGTCGCGTTCATCCATTGCGCGCAGCTTCGCGCGCAGCGTCTTGATGTGGGTGTCGACGGTGCGGTCGCTGCTTTCCAGCGCATCGGCCCAGACCCGATCCATCAACTGCGTGCGCGACAGCACCGCGCCCGGACGCTGCATCAACACTTCCAGCAGCCCGTATTCGTAGCGCGTGAGGTCGAGGGCGCGGCCGCGGTAACGGATGCGCTTGCCGTCGCGGTCGATCTCGAAGGCGCCGTGCATCTGCCAGCTCGCGGCCTCGGCCTGGGTGCGTCGGCGCAGACGCGCGCGCACCCGCGCCACCAGCTCGCGCGGGGAAAAAGGCTTGACCACATAATCGTCGGCGCCCAGCTCCAGCCCGACCACACGGTCGATCTCGCCGTCGCGCGCGGTCAGGAAAATCACCGGCACTTCGCTGAAGGCGCGCAGCGCGCGGCAGACCTCGAAACCGGTGATATCCGGCAATCCGACATCCAGCACCACCAGATCGACGCCGCCGGCGCGCACCCGCGGCACCACCTCGCCGCCGAGCAGCACGTGTTCGGCCGTGAAGCCCTCGCTGCGCAGCGCGTAGAGCACGGTCTCGGCGATCGCGGTTTCGTCTTCGGCGATGAGAATGGCGGGCGTGGCGGCCATGGCGGTCGTCGGAAAGGCGGCGTCGGGCATTGTAGGCGGTCCGCGGCCGGGGATTCGCATACCCGGGGATTCGCATACCATGACGGTCCCGCGCCCGCGACACCGCATGAACGACGCTGCATGAACTACCGCCACGCCTTCCACGCCGGCAACCACGCCGATGCGCTCAAGCACGTCGCCCTGCTGGCGCTGTGCGATGCGCTGACCGCGAAACCGGCGCCGCTGTTCGCAATGGACACCCATGCCGGCGCCGGCGTGTACCTGCTGGACGGCGAGGAAGCGCTGAAGACCGGCGAAGCCGCGGGCGGCATCGGTCGGCTGCTGGCCAAGCCGCCGCAGGATCCGGCGATCGCGCGTTATCTCGCCGCGGTCGCCACCTGTCGCGCGGAAACCGGCCAGCCGCTCGCCTATCCGGGCTCGCCCTGGCTGCTGGCGCACGTGCTGCGCGATCAGGATCGCATCGCCTGCTGCGAGCTGCGCGAGGAAGAAGCCGTCCTGCTGAAGCGTAATCTCGGCCGCGACATGCGCATCGCGGTGCAGTCCCGCGACGGCTACGCCGCGATGCACGCGCTGTTGCCGCCGAAGATCGGCGACACGAAATTCGCGCGCGGGCTGGTGTTGATCGATCCGCCCTATGAAGCCCAGCTCGACGAATTCGACACCGCGCTGTCGGCGCTGCGCGACGCCATGACCCGCTGGCCGCAGGCGGTGTACGTGCTGTGGTATCCGATCAAGCGCCGCGTCGCGTTGATGCCGTTCTACCGCAAACTCAATCATATGCAGGCGAAATCCAGCCTGATCTGCGAGCTGCTGGTACGCCCCGACGACTCGCCGCTACGCATGAACGGCAGCGGCCTGCTGGTGCTCAACGCGCCGTGGCAGTTCGATCTGCGGCTTCACGCCAGCCTCACGGCGCTGCGCAAAGCCCTTGGCGAGCCGGGGGCCACCTCACGGCTGGAATGGCTGCACAAACCGGCCTAGAACCCCTGCCTGAACACGCCCGCCCGACCAGCCGAAAACACCGGCGACGCGGCATCCATGCGAAAATCCACGTCCCCATTGTCCTGACGCATCCCATGGCCGGTTCCAGTCTGCTCGCCCTGATCGACGATATCGCCACGCTGCTCGACGACGTGTCGGTGATGACCAAGGTCGCCACCAAGAAAACCGCCGGCGTGCTCGGCGACGATCTGGCCCTGAACGCGCAGCAGGTCGCCGGCGTCAACGCCGACCGCGAACTGCCGGTGGTCTGGGCGGTCGCCAAGGGTTCGATGATCAACAAGGCGATCCTGGTGCCCGCCGCGCTGGCGATCAGTGCGCTGGAGACATGGCTGCACAGCCAGGGCATCAACATCCCGCTGATCACGCCGCTGCTGATGCTCGGCGGCGCCTTCCTCTGCTACGAAGGCGTGGAAAAACTCGCGCACAAGTTCCTGCACAGCAAGAAGGAAGACGACCAGCATCACAAGGAACTGGTCCAGGCCGTGGTCGACGAAAAGGTCGATATGGTCGCGTTCGAAAAGGACAAGATCAAAGGCGCGATCCGCACCGACTTCATTCTCTCCGCCGAAATCATCGTCATTTCGCTGGGAACGGTCGCGGATCAGGATTTCACCCGGCAGATGTCGGTGCTGGTGGCGATCTCGCTGATCATGACCGTCGGCGTGTACGGCCTGGTCGCAGGTATCGTCAAACTCGACGATCTCGGCCTGGCGCTATCGCGCGCCGGCACCGGGCTGAAGGCCAGGATCGGTCGCGGCATCCTCGTCGGCGCGCCGTGGCTGATGAAGTTCCTGTCGGTCGCCGGCACCGCGGCCATGTTCCTGGTCGGCGGCAGCATCCTCGTCCACGGCATCGCGCCGTTGCATCACTTCATCGAACCCTTCAAGGCCGGCGGTTTCGGCTGGCTGGTGTCGATGCTGTTCGACGCCGCAGTGGGCATCGTCGCGGGCGCGATCGTGGTCGCGGGCGCGACCGTGGTGTCCAAGCTGCGCAAGCCGAAGACGGCCAAAGCCGGCTGAACGTTGGCCGATGACGACGGGCTCAACCGCCCGTCAGTTCGCGCTGGGTCCGCTTGGGCAGTTTCGACAAGACCAGCTGGTAACTCGCGCGCAGCAGGGCATCGCGCTCGGCTTCGGGCAGGGCATCCGCCCTGTCCAGGCTGATCCAATGGGCGCGGGCCATGTACGGTGCGGGCAAAATGCCCGGCCGGTCGGTGAATTCCAGGAACCGCGACTCCTCGACCTTGAAACTCAGCCGGCCGCTGCCGCCGGTGTCCAACACGCAGAACATCTTGCCGCCGACCGAAAACACCAGGTCGCATCCCCACTTGATGTCCTCGGTGACGCCGGGCCAGTGCCCGACCGATCTGCGCAGCGCTTCGGGAGTCATCGCCAGAGCATACCCTCTACTTGCCTGTGCGAAGATGCCCCGGTGAGACGCGACCGACTGCCTCCGTGGTACGAGTACAAACGGCTTCTCGATGGCCGTGAAGTGCTGATCCGCCCCATCCGCCCGGAAGATGCCGAGCCGCTGCGAGCGGGCTTCAGCCTGCTGCGACCCGATGAGATCCGCCAGCGCTTCCTGTACGCGATCAAGGAACTCACCCCGGAAGCCGCGGCGCGGCTCGCCCGCCCCGATCCCGAGCAGGAATTCGCGCTGGTCGTCGCCGAGCCGCAGCCCCCGGGCGAAGCCCTGATCGGCGCGGTCGCGCGGATCGCGATCACGCCCGGTACCCGCGAAGCCGAATTCGCCATCCTGGTCAGCCATTTCATCAGCGGCATGGGCCTGGGCCGGCACCTGATGCTGCGTTTGGTGCGCTGGGCGCGTCGCAAGCAGCTCACCCGGCTCTACGGCGACGTGCTGGAGCACAACACCGCGATGCTCGGTCTCGGGCACTCGCTGGGCTTCCAACGCGAAACCTCCGACAGCCCCGGGCTGGCACGGATCACGCTGGATCTGTCGGTGCCGGACATCGCCGGCATCGACTGATCATTGCTGCCATTCCGCGGCGGGATGCGGCCGGGCCGCCTGTTAGAATCCGCGGCCCGATGTCCGATACCGCATGTCCGACACCTCCGCTACCGCCCATCTGCTTCCCAAGGCCGGCCAGACTCGCGCCTGGTGGCGTGCGCCCGCGAGTGCGAGCGCGCTTGCGTGGACCATCTCGCGGCTCGCCCGCGCACACGATGCTCCCCTGCTGGCGGTGGTGCGCGACAACCAGTCGGCGCATCAGCTGGAGCACGATCTCCGCACCCTGATCGGCGTCGATCCCGCGCTGTCGGTCGTGCCTTTCCCCGATTGGGAAACCCTGTCCTACGATCGATTCAGTCCGCATCCCGACATCGTTTCGCAGCGATTGGCCGCACTGCACCGCCTGCCGTCGCTGCGTCGCGGCGTGGTGGTGGTACCCGTGCAGACGTTGATGCAGCGACTGGCGCCGCTGTCGCACATCGTCGGCGGCAGCTTCGACGTGAGCGTCGGCCAGCGGATGGACATGGATGCCGAAAAACGTCGTCTTGAGGGCGCCGGCTACCGCAACGTACCGCAGGTGTTCGACCCCGGCGATTTCGCGGTGCGTGGCGGTCTGCTCGACATCTATCCGATGGGCTCGGACGAGCCCTACCGCATCGAACTGCTCGACGACGAAATCGACACCATCCGCGCGTTCGATCCCGAGTCGCAGCGTTCGCTGGAAAAATACCAATCCGTGCAACTGCTGCCCGGCCGCGAAGTACCGCTGGAAGGCGAATCGCTGCAGCGCGCGCTGGATACGCTGCGCGACCGCTTCGATATCGACACCCGGCGCAGCGGCCTGTTCCAGGATCTGAAGGCGGGTCACGCGCCGGCCGGCATCGAGTATTACCTGCCGCTGTTCTTCGAGAAAACGGCGACACTGTTCGATTACCTCGCCGCGGACACGTTGCCGATCCTCGGAGAAGGCGTGCAGGACGCGGCCGATCATTTCTGGCGCACCACCGGCGAGCGTTACGAGCAGCGGCGGCACGACATCGAACGACCGCTGCTGCCGCCGGACGAGCTGTATCTGCCGCCGGATGCGCTGCGTACGCAGTTGAACCTCGGTCGTCGCATCGAAATCTGCGGCGAAGGCCATCCGCGCCGCGACGAGGCGTTGCCCATCGGTGCCCTGCCCGCGCCGGATCTGCCGCTGATGGCGAAAGACGCCGAGCCCGCAGCCGCAGTGAAATCGTTCCTGGCGTCGTATCCGGGCCGGCTGCTGATCGCCGCCGATTCCGCTGGACGTCGCGAAGCGTTGCTGGAAGTACTGCACACCGCCGACATCCGCCCGCGCGTGGTCGCCGCGTTCCCCGAATTCCTCGATGCCGCCAACGACGACGCGCATGAGCGCGTGTTCATCGCCGTCGCGCCGTTGGACAACGGTTTCGGCATCGACGGCCCGACGCCGTGGGTCGTCGTCACCGAGCGCCAACTGTTCCCCGAGCGCGCCGCGCAGCCGCGTCGACGCAAACGCGCCGGCCGCGAACCCGAAGCGATCATCCGCGACCTCGGCGAACTCAGCGAAGGCGCACCGGTCGTGCATGAAGACCACGGCGTCGGCCGCTACCGCGGGCTGGTGACGCTGGAAGCCGGCGGCCAGGCCGGCGAATATCTCGACATCGAATACGCCAAGGGCGACCGGCTGTACGTGCCGGTCACCCAACTGCATCTGGTCAGCCGCTATTCCGGCGCATCGCCGGACACCGCGCCGCTGCATTCGCTGGGCGGCGAAGCCTGGGGCAAGGCCAAACGCAAAGCCGCCGAGAAAGTCCGCGACGTGGCGGCCGAGCTGCTGGAAATCCAGGCCAAGCGTCATGCCCGCGCCGGCTTGGCGCTGGATATCGACCGCGCGCTGTACGAACCCTTCGCCGCGACATTTCCGTTCGAGGAAACGCCGGATCAGCTGGCGTCGATCGAAGCGGTGCTGCGCGATCTGGCGTCGTCGCGACCGATGGATCGCGTGGTCTGCGGCGACGTGGGTTTCGGCAAGACCGAAGTCGCGGTGCGCGCGGCGTTCGGCGCCGCCATCGCCGGCAAACAGGTCGCTGTGCTGGTGCCCACCACCCTGCTCGCAGAACAGCATTACCGCAATTTTCGCGACCGTTTCGCCGATTGGCCGCTCAAGGTCGAAGTGCTGTCGCGCTTCAAATCGACGAAGGAAATCAAGGCCGAGTTGGAGAAACTCACCGAAGGCAAGATCGATGTGATCGTCGGCACCCATCGTTTGCTGCAGGGCGACGTGAAGTTCAAGGATCTGGGCCTGGTGATCGTCGACGAAGAACAACGCTTCGGCGTACGTCAGAAGGAAGCGCTGAAGGCGCTGCGCGCCGACGTGCATCTGCTGACGCTCACCGCCACACCCATCCCCCGCACGCTGAATATGGCGATGACCGGACTGCGCGATCTGTCGATCATCGCCACGCCGCCCGCGCATCGCCTCGCAGTGCAGACCTTCGTGGTGCCATGGGACGACGCGCAGCTGCGCGAAGCCTTCCAGCGCGAACTGTCGCGCGGCGGTCAGGTGTATTTCCTGCACAACGATGTCGAAAGCATCGGCCGGATGCAGCGCGAACTCGAAGCGCTGGTGCCGGAGGCGCGCATCGGCATCGCCCACGGCCAGATGCCGGAGCGCGAACTCGAACGGGTGATGCTCGATTTCCACAAACAGCGCTTCAACGTGCTGCTGTGCTCGACCATCATCGAGTCGGGCATCGATATTCCGAACGCGAACACTATCGTCATCAACCGCGCCGACAAATTCGGCCTCGCGCAGTTGCACCAGCTGCGCGGTCGCGTCGGCCGCTCGCACCATCGCGCCTACGCCTATCTGGTGACTCCGGACAATCGCAGCATCACCGCCGACGCGCGCAAGCGGTTGGAAGCGATCGCATCGATGGACGAGCTCGGCGCCGGCTTCACCCTGTCGACGCACGATCTGGAAATCCGCGGCGCCGGCGAATTGCTCGGCGAAGATCAGAGCGGGCAGATGGCCGAGGTCGGATTCTCGCTGTACACCGAACTGCTGGAGCGTGCGGTGCGCAGCATCAAGCAGGGCAAACTCCCCGGAGTCGATGCGCTCGGTCTCGACCTGCACGATCATCGCGGCGCTGAGGTCGATCTGCACATCCCGGTGTTGATTCCTGAGGATTATCTGCCCGACGTGCATACGCGTCTGACGCTGTACAAGCGCGTGAGCAGTGCGCGCAACGTCGACGATCTGCGCGAACTGCAGGTGGAAATGATCGACCGCTTCGGCCTGCTGCCGGAGCCGGCAAAGCATCTGTTCGCCACCGCCGAACTCAAGTTGGACGCCACCGCACTCGGCATCCACAAACTCGATCTCGGCGCAGGCGGCGGGCGCATCCAGTTCACGGCGAAGCCCGATGTCGATCCGATGTCGGTGATCCGCCTGATCCAGGGGCAACCCAAGCACTATCAGATGGAGGGGCCGGACAAGCTCCGGATCAAACTCGATCTGCCCGACGCCACCGCGCGGCTGCAAGCAGCGCGCGGCCTGCTTACAACCCTGAGGCCAACGACATGACGATGAATACGCTGCGCAGCCTGCTGATCGTCGCCGCGCTTTCCGCAACATCCGCAACAATCAGCGGCTGTGCGACGCGCGATGCAGGCATCGCGAAACCTCCGCAAATGGCTGCCACGACGACGACATTCATAATTGTCCGTCACGCCGAAAAAGGCCTGGACGATCCGAAAGATCCCTCGCTGAGCGAGGTTGGTCAGGCACGTGCGCAACGCGCGAGCGAACGTCTCGCCGACGAGCGCGTGACTGCAATTTATGCCACGCGCTATCGGCGCACACAGATGACCGCGGCGAAGACCGCGCAGACGCATGGACTCGAAGTCACGACCTACGACGCCGCACAGCCCGCTGCCGATTTCGCTGCACAGCTGCGTCGCACGCATACCACCGGTGTAGTGCTGGTCGTGGGCCACAGCAATACCGTCGCCGATATCGCCGGCGCCCTGTGCGGATGCGCGGTTAAGCCGGTGCGCGAAGACGAATACGATCGTTGGATCGAGATACGGATCGACCAGAACGGCGCAGCGAAGTTCGAAGAAACGCGTTACTGACCAGGCTTCAAAAAGTACGCGGCATCCAATGCGCGCACATCAAAGACCCAGCATGCGTTTCGGGTCGTAGTCGATACCAGTGATGTAACGACGGCCGGCATGTGCCTTGATATGCACCACAATGTCGATGGTCAGCATCAGCAACCGTTTGATCACTGCGAATTCCAGACCGGAGCCTTCGTTCGACGCCTTGACCATCAGCGCGAGCTGATCCCAGGTCTGCGAAGTGCTGCCCGCGTGGCAACTGGTGATCGAGCCCGGATGGCCGGACGCGCAGTTGCGGATGAAGTAGAACGCCTCGTCGCCGCGAAGCTCGGCAAGGATGATCCGGTCCGGCTTCATGCGCAGACAGGCTTCCATGCAGGTCTTGGCGGTGACGTTGCTCGCGCTCTGGCCGCCTTTCGAGTACAGCAGATGCACGATGTTCGGCTGTTCGATGAACAGCTCGCGGGCGTCTTCGATGGTGACCAGCCGCTCTTCGTGCGGAATATGGCCGACCAGCGATTTCATGAAGGTGGTCTTGCCGCTGCCGGTCGCGCCGGCAACCACCACGTTCTTCTTGTACATGACCGATTTCTTGAAGAACTCGGCGTAATTGCGCTCGGCGCGCAATTCGAGCAGCTCTTTGTCGTGATCGCTGACTTCCGGATCGCCCTCGAGGATCTGCTTGAAGAAGCCGCTTTCCTCGTAACTCTGGAGGGTGAAATTGCGCTTCGCCGGCAGACGGATGGTGATCGAAGTCTTGCCGGCATCGCAGGCCGGAGGAATCACGAACTGGGCGCGCTGCCCGGTCGGAAAGGTCAGCGACACCACCGGATCGACGTCGGTGATGCGCTGGCCGGTATTGCTTTCGTTGACCACCGCAGTGCAGAACTGCCGCGCCCGCTCGAAAGTGAGCGACGGCACTTCGATGTGCTGCCAACCTTTGCTGGTTTCCAGGTACAGCTCACCGGGCCGGTTGATGCAGATTTCCGTGACTTCAGGAGAGTTCATGTACTCGAGAATGCCGAGCACACTGTACTGATACTCAAGAAAATCGTTGGAAACGTTGGCGACCGGTGAGTTGTCGATATCCATGGAAACGAGTCGAAGGCCTGCTGGTGGTCTATAGGATCAACGACGCGCGATGACGCCGGAGAAATCGACGTCCTGTGCCACGTAGATGTACAGGATCGTGCCCTGGTTGATCGTGACCGTCGCCGGCCGTCCCAACGACTTGCTCAGCGCCTGGTTCGCAACGCGCTCCATCGTCTTCGCGGTATTGCTCTCGAAGGGCTGGGCCGTGATCAAACCACCGGTGGTGACCGAAGCGGTCTCCGGGCCGTTCTTGGCGGCCGCGTATTTGAACGCATCGCTGACCAGACTGATCATCAGCGCCGCGCTCATCTTGCTGGCCCAGTGGCCATCGTAATCGCCCGGATGGCCAGCGCCGCCCAGGTTGTCGATACCCGGACCTTCGAGGATGACGTCAAGACCGGTCGGCGTGGTGATGCGGTCCCAGATGACTTCGACGCGCGGGCTCTTCGGCTCGCCCTGGTACTTGCCGAGGGCTTTCGAGCCCTTGGGCAGCAACAGTTTGCGGCCGTTGACCGAGTACACCGGCTCAGTGACGATGCAGGAGGTGAACCCGTCCACATCGGTGACGATCCGGGTTTCCAGCACGCAACGGATGTAGGTGCCGCGCACCATCAGCGTTTCCGGATTGCGGAGGTACTGCGCGATGCTGACCTTGCTGCCGCCTTCGCGTGCCGCCGCGGCGGCCGGAGGACCACCTGCAGCCTGCTGCTGGGCGCTCTGCAGGTTGCCGAGCATGGCATTGAGCACGGGATCGTTCTGCCCGCCGCCGCCAGCGCCGGTGCCGCCGCCCTGCATGCCATCGACCATGCCCATACGACGTTGGGCCAGGGTCGGACCCTGCGGTTCGGGCGGGCCGCTGTCGCGATAATCGTCGCGCTGCGCCTGACGGTTGTTGTCTCCACCGCGCGAAGGCTCTTCGGGCGGCAACGGCGGCAGTTCCTGCACCGGGACGGGCTGGGGCTCCTGCTGCAACTCGGCGAAGTCCGGACCGCCAGGC
>CBIHKW010000110.1:0-15002 GCA_966203835.1 uncultured Thermomonas sp. | reverse complement strand
GATCGAGAATGCACAAGGGCTTGTGTAGATTTCTTGGAAAGGCCATGCCCGTCCTGCGTAGTTAGTGATTGTCTGCTCCTAGCCGAAAGCCGCCCTAGCGGCAACCTTAGTAACGTCTTATTTCTCTTTGGAACCTCGCGATGACCATGCACCACTGGCGCCTTTCCACACTGGCCTTTTCATTGACGCTGGTGCTTTCCAGCACGGCACAGGCATCCGATATAGTTCATCCGGACCACTACGAATTCGATGCCACGCTGAATGCGCCGCTGGTTCCGGTCGCGGGGCGTTATCCGATCACGCTTTTTTTCGATTATCCGGCCGCGGGCGAAATGACCGCAGCCGCCTGGACATTGGAAGCGGTCGCGCCGGATGGCCGTGTAGTGAGGCGCTGGCAGGGCATCAAGACGTTGCCCGACCATCGCGCGTCCCTGCGCATGGCCTGGGACGGACGCGACCAGCAGGGGCGCCCGCTGTCGACGGGTTATTACACGCTGCGCCTGCGCGCGGCGCCGACGGTGCAGCTTGGCGCCGATGTGCGCACGCCAATGGCCCGGCGCATGTCCGCCGCCTTCGCCGCCTTCACCGATGAAGTCCACGAACAGAGCGTCGACGTGATGATCGGCCGCGTGGCCCCGGCGCGCGTGTCGAAGATCGAACCGTTGGCGGTCGGCGTCCAGCAGGATATCGCCGCCCGGCGGCGCGCCGGTGTCTCCGGCGGCGTGAAGTCGGCACCGGCCACCGGCAGCCTGCCCTACACGATCTACTACGGCAACATGCACAGCCAGACCAACCACAGCGACGGCGGTACGGCCCTCGCCAGCTGCAACGGCTCCGAATCGCCGCAGGCGGGCGAATTCGGCCCCGCCGAGGCCTACGCCATGATGCGGACGCAGGCCGGCGGCGATTTCCTGCTCGCATCCGAGCACAACCATATGTACGACGGATCGACGGGAACGAACGCTTCCGCCACCCCTGCAGCCGCCAACGGTCTGTTCAACAGCGGCATCGCCGCGGCCAGCAATTACAACACCGCCAACCCCACCTTCCTCGCGCTGTACGGCATGGAGTGGGGCGTCATCAGCAACGGCGGCCATCTCAACATCGTCAATCCCGATGCGCTGGCTAGTTGGGAAAGCAACAGCAGCGGCCAGCTCCTCGGCACCGTCTCTACTCCGAAGAGCGACTACGCGACGCTGTATGCGGCAATGCGCCAGCGCGGCTGGATCGGCCAGTTCAACCATCCGTCCACGTCGCAGTTCGCGATCGCCGGCACCGGCATGGCCTACAACGCCGACGGCATCGAAGTCATGGTGCTGACCGAGATCCTCAACAGCTCCGCGTTCTCGGTGAACACCACCCAGACCGAAACCAGCCGCAGCAGCTATCCCGGCGCCTGGAACCGACTGCTGGAGCGCGGTTACAAGGTCGCGCCGGCCAGCAACCAGGACAACCACTGCGCGAACTGGGGCCTGAGTTTCACCAACCGCACCGGCGTGCTGCTGCCGACCGGCACCACGCTGAACCAGGCGAACTTCGTGTCCGCGCTGCGCGCGCGCCGCACCTTCGCCACCGAAGACAAGACCGGCCAGCTCATCCTCACCGCCAACAGCCGGGTGATGGGCGAAACCTTCAGCAACAGCGGCGTGCTCACGTTGTCGGCCAACTACGCCAGCACCAGCGGCCAGACAGTGCAGCGCGTGCAGTTCTACGAGGGCGTGCCCGGGCGCAATGGCACCGTGACACAGCTCTCGGAGGGCAATGGCACCTATGCCTTCACCCCCACCGCGGGGTCGCATTTCTACTACGCACTAATCACCCAGGCCAACGGACTGCGCCTGTGGTCGGCGCCGATCTGGGTGGATCAAACCGCAGGGGGAGTGGACACCACCCCGCCGGCCGTGACCGCCAGCGTGTCCGGCACCAGCGGCACGATTACGCTCTCGGCCAGTGCGACCGACGATGTCGGCGTGACCAACGTCGAGTTCTACGTCGACGACGTGTTGCGCGGTAGCGACACCACGGCACCGCATTCAATCACTTACAACTCGATAACGCTGGGCAACGGCCCACACACGCTGTCCGCCCGAGCCTTCGACGCCGCGGGCAACAACACCACCTCAGCCGAAGTCGATTTCAGCATCAACAACGTCGCGCCCGTCGCTAATTTCAGCGCAAGCGTCTCAGGCCTCACCGCCAGCTTCACCGATGCATCGTTCGACGGGGACGGCACCATCGCATCGCGCAGCTGGAACTTCGGCGATGGCACCAGCTCCACAGCCACCAACCCAAGCCATACCTACGCGGCCGCCGGTCCCAATACCGTCATCTTGACCGTCACCGACGATACCGGGCTGACCAACACCAAGACCCAGACAGTCAACGTGGGCAGCAGCACGGTGCAGACTTACAGCAACGCCACCGATGTCGCCATTGTCGATAACGCCACTGTCACCAGCTCGATCATGGTGTCGGGCCGCGCCGGCAAAGCCCCAAGCGCCACACCTGTCGAAGTGAACATCGTCCATACGTTTACCGGCGATCTGAAGGTCGATCTGATCGCTCCGGACGGCAGCGTCTATGTCCTGCACAACCGCAGCGGCGGTGGCGTCGACAACATCCTCAGGACCTACTCAGTCAATCTGTCGACCGAAACCCTCAATGGCACTTGGAAGTTGCGCGTGAACGACAACGCCAGCGCCGACGTGGGTTATATCGACAGTTGGAGCCTGACGTTCTGATATGGACGCCATCACAGGATAGGGGTCATTTCGAACGCCGCCGCGATGAATCGCAGCGGCGTTTCTTATTCGGCAACTTGCGGCCAAGAACGAGCGCTAGCAAAGCTGTTCCTCGCAGGGAATCTGGCCTAACAAGAAGACTAGCGGTACGGAATTGTGGATGGCACCAAGCATTCTCAACAAAGTCTAGAAGCATCAAATTCAGACCTACCGCTCATCATTGATCCTGCGTGCCCGGGATGGTGCAACATGGCGCTGGCTTCTTAGGAGGCGTGTGCCAAACCGTTACAGCCTCGCCCTGAGATAGCATCATTACTTGAAACGGCTTCCCCTTCACACCACTTCGAGTCACACGTGAGACACGCGCTCGGACAAGGAACGGAACGCGGAAATCAGGTTTATTTAAGTCCTGAGTGCTGATGGTGCCATCCACTGGTGTCACATCAAACCGATAGATGCTGGGCTGTTGTAACGGCTTCAATTGGTCAGAACCTTTTAGCACCTTTACCTCACCATCCACTTTGAACTCAATCCAGCCACACGCCCCTTTGTCAGGCGCTCCATCGAAATCGAAGCCATCGCATAGCCATGCGTAAACCTGAAAGGTTGCTCCTGGCGATCCTAGCGGCTGCTCCGGTGTTGGGACAATATGATCGAAGGCACGCACGAAAGCTTCGACAGGTTTGCCGTCCGCATCAGTCACGCTGACTATTAGCGTGGCCCGGGAAGGAGAGGCTGACTCCACCGCTGCACTAATCGAATTGATCGGAGGTTCGCCAGCGTGTGCCGTCTTAAATACCCCAAGGCCTGCTAGTAAGATCGCTAAGGCTTGAGCAGTTTGGAAGCTCTTAGTGGATATGCTCATAATCCTAATTCCTTGTCGTTTGCCAGACTGTAGCCGTTCCATTTGCGCAGAACATGCTCCTTGCCTCATCTGATTTCCACTCTACCGCAACCTCATGGGTACCAGCCGCCACATGCTGGGCATACCCTAATAAAGAACCTGTCCATGCGTTTCCAGACTGACTTATTTCTTGACCGTCGATCAATAGTCGAACTGCAGATGGTCGAAGTACGTTGGTTGGAAAACTTACTGACTGAGGGCCATCTGGTGTCGAGACAATAGCGCTACTGATCACCGTTTTTGGTGTCACAAAACAGCTTCCTATCACTAGCACGGTAATATCGGATAGCTCAGTGATATTGATGGGGATCACTGGATATATTCGCTCCCATTCGTCTTGACTTTGATTCGAAACACTCTCGGACCAAGAGAACGTTGCCATTCTTACGTTATGCAATCCGCAGCCGGTCAATATGAAACAAATGCACAAGAACATTAATAAAGATCGCATTGTCGTTCTCCTTAATTTAGGCTGATGCATATTTGTCTCCTTTCGGCTTTGATAGCCATGAAATTGGGAGACTTTCCGCCCTAGCACATGGGGATAGAGCATCGGCAGGGCACCTACTTCCACAACACCTCTAATCCAACGTGAGAACTCAAGATTGACGGCCTGAGTATCGACGGCGCCGCTTTGCCACAGAACTCCTTGCCGTTGTCTGTCCGAATGACCTCTAGCAAACCGCGACTGTGGCCAGAGCCACTCCGCTTCAATCATCAGTCGCGACCTTGAGCAAGTGTGCGGGGGCATCTAAGAACCCCTCCACCGCCCTCCTATGCGCTTCCCGCGCAATCCTCGCCCCCAGCTCCCAGCCGGCCCAAGTGCCGGGATCGATGCCAAGGGAGCTGGCAGTCACCCGCTGCGACCAGCCGAGCTCGCGACGCTTCCCAACCAGCCGGCCGGCGAGCGTCCCGGTGTCGGCAGGTTCCGGGTCGTAGCCGAGGAATCCGACAAGGGCCGGAATGAACTGAATTGCCGGCTTCGTATGTCCCGCCTCCCAGTTGTGAACCGTCCAAGCGTTCACTCCGAGCCGCGCCGCTGCCTCTTCTTGGGTGATGGAGAGAATGAGCCGTCGGCGGCGGATATGGTCGCCCAAGCTCTGCGGCTCGAAGTCGTAAGCACGTCGAATCAATGATTTACGTCTGACCTGCACGAATGGCAAAAAGGCAACGCCTCTCTGCCCCTGCGGCTGGGCGGGTGATCCCTCGGGCCGCTGCCGCTGTCATCCCGAAGCGATCCAGCGTTATCGCGGCAAGATTTCAGGCCCGTTGCTCGAACGCATCGATCTGCACGTCGAAGTGCCGCGACTGCCGCCAGCTGAACTGCGGCCGGACGCGCCTCCCGGACAGTCCAGCGCCGAAGTCCGCGCCCGCGTCATCCGTGCCCGCGAAGTTCAACTACAACGCGCCGGGCGCTGCAACGCGCATCTCGATCAATCAGGCACCAATGCGGTCTGCCGGCTCGCCACCGAGGACCAGGCGATGCTGGAGAACGCGATCGATCTATTGCAGCTCTCGGCGCGTTCGATGCACCGCATCCTGCGTGTGGCGCGGACGATTGCTGATCTTGCTGGCAGCACAGACATCCTCGGTCCACATGTAGCTGAAGCCATTGGTTATCGGCGCGGCGAGCGGGTGGCGCCTTCGCGGGCGGCGTGAGCGACGCCTGGTATTTCAACGTGCCACGTTCTACTGGCGTCCAGAAAGCATCAAATCACTAAGACAGCATCAGCTTCTTAGGGCGAACAAGCCGAAGCTGTCATACGCCGACTCATGATTGGCGGTGCTGAGGTTCATGCTTTTTACGAAAGCAGGTTCGCTTTCGCGGCTCACCTATCCGCCAAAGCCCAATCGGTCAGGACTACGCCAAGTGTCAATATGGTTGCCACTACCGCAATACCAGCGATGCCGATATCGCCTTTCTGAAGTTCTTGCGCCACCGTATGCAATAGCTCGGCTCCCGACAGCTGCCACGCGGCCAACAAGACGCCGCCGCCAACGGCGGCGCCTGTCACGACACGTGTTGGTTGCCGCCGCGCCGGCAGTTTGGACATGATGCGCTCGGAAAAGGCCTCGTTGGCTATCGGCTCCACGCCAAGACCAAGCAGCAGCCGCTCCAGGGATTCATCGCGTTCCGGGGTGTTGCTCATGGATCTGCTCCCGTCGTGTGTACTGATTGATAAGCATCCAGCCAGGCTCTCATGCGCGCCTTGCCGCGCAGCGCATGTGTCTTGACTGTTCCCAGTGGGAACCCGGTGATCTGCGCTGTTTCTTCGTGGCTCATGCCCATCTGTGCGTGATACAGCATCACCACCCGTTCCCCTTCAGGCAGGCATTGCAGCGCGCGTTGCAGATCCAGCTGCAGGTCCGGGGAATTGTCACTGTCGACCTGCAGGATCTCCGATGCTTCGTCCGCTGGCGATGCCTGTGCAGGAACGGTCGTGTTGCGTCGGCGAGCTTGCAGAAAGCAGTTGTGCGCAACCCGGAACAACCAGGTGGAAAACCGCGCATCCCCACGAAAAGACGACAGTTTTCGCCACGCAAGCAGAAAGGCTTCCTGCGCCAGATCATCCGCCAATGCTGCATCGCCATCGCACAGTCGTCGCAACTGCGCCCGCACAAGACCCTGGTGACGCCGCAACAACTGCTCGAACGCCTGACGGTCGTCTTGCAGCAGGACGCGCTTCACCAGCGCTAGATCGATGCGCGCTTCCGCGTCACGATCCATCGCTTGCGTCTGCGCGCGTTTCCAGCCACCAGTTGAGAAGGTAGCCCAGGCCCATCATCACTGGCAGTAACCCGACCCCCCAGATCTCACCGATGCTCTGGCCGTGTTCGGTCTGAACCGGCAATGCCAGCAGGCAAAGTATCAGCCCCAGGCCGCTACTCAGCAGAACAATGCCGCGGCGCCGGTCGTCCTGCGGACGCCTGCGCTCGGCCAGCACATCGAGCGGCAGATCCACACCTTTCTCCGCCAGTTGCAGGAGCGTGCGATAACGTGCATCGGTTTGCTGGCGCAAGAAGCGCAGGGTGAGGACGATGATGGCCAAGGGTAAGGCCAGAATGAATAGCGGCATGACTTGCTCAATGCTCATGGTGTCGCTCTCTCCGAGTTCGTGCTCTCAACTTGCATGCCCGCAACTTGAATCGGCATTCGGTTGCCATAGTATTCGACCAGCATTTCCGCCGCCGATGGGTCCAGATTGGACAATGCCACGACGGTCTCTCCGCTTGCGGGATAGATGCGCAACGCGCCATTCATACCCTCTGCGCCACCGGCATGACCAAAGTAGCGTGTTTCGCCGGAACCACCGAGTTGGAAGCCGAATCCGTAGAGGCCGCTTGGTGTCTGCTCCCGGGTCGCTTCGGACAACCATTTGGTTGACAACAGACGCCCCTTCAACAACGCGTCGCCGAATCGCAGAAGGTCGCCTACGGTGGAGTATCCGCCACCTGCCGCCGTGCCGCGCCATGGCAACAGGTTTCGGTTGTCCGTCAGCCCGTTTTCAGTCTGAGTGTAGCCGACGGAAATCAGACCGCGCACTTGCTCCTCGGGCTCCGTGCCTGAATGGGCCATCCCTGTGGGCAGGAAGATCTGCTTGTGGATGACATCGTGATACGACATCCCGGTGACCCGCTCGATCACCGCGCCGAGCAACACGAAACCATAGTTGGAATACGCCTCCTTGCTGCCGGGCGTGAACTCGGCATCACGATCGCCGAACAGGCGGATGTAATCGCCGTGTTCGCGAACCGCGCTGCGTTGTGCCTGATAGGCGTCGGTGAAGATATCGCCCGTCCCGCCGGTGTGGGTCAACAGATGTCGGATCTTCACCTGCTCGGCCAACGGGGTGTCTGGATAGTCCGGCAAATAGCGGGCAAGCGGGGCATCCAGGTCCACGCTCCCCTGCTCCACCAATTGCAGAATCGCGACCGCGGTGAACATCTTGTACATGGAGCCGATGCGAAAATGGGTTTCGGGCGTGTGCTTCATGCTTTGCGTCCGATCGGCATCGCCCCACATGGCGGACATCCGGGCCCGCCCGCCATGACCCACCGCGAGAACACCCGCGAACTGATCGTCGGCAGCCAGGCGAGACGCCTTGTTTGTCGCGCGTCGCCATACTTCGGCCTGGGAGAGGCGTTCCGGCATCAGGTCCGCGGGCACTACCGCCATCGGCGTCAGACTGAATCGCTTGACCTGCTGCGGATGCATGGCGTCGACTTGCAATTCGAGAGTCCCAACCCGGTCGCCATCCTGCTCGCGCAAGATCACTTCGGTGCGGTTCGGCTCGTTGCGGCTGATCCGCAGGGGTTCGAAGCCGCCTGTCATCTCTCGAAAGGCAAGCTCGCGCTCGACCGACATCTCAGGCTCATGGCTGACCTTGTAAGCCTGAAGGGCGGCAGCGTCGCCGGCATTGAATGCTTCCAGACGTTCCTTGGCCAATCGTCCGGCCGGCGTATTCGGAAACGCGATCTCGGCCGACCAGGCCGGTGTGTTCCCCAGGCAGCAGGCCACCAGCAGGGCCGAACACCCGTATTTCAACATGCGCATGCTTCGTCTCCATCCGGCGTTCTTGCCGGTTTCGAAGGCTTAGATGCAGGTCAGGGGCGGATCGGATTCAGCCTGTCGTTCATTTTCCTGGGTGGTCGAGAGGACGAGCCGGCGGCAACGTATGTGCTCGCCCAAGGTCCGAGGCTCGAAGTCACAAGGTTTCCGGATCAATGATTTAAGCCGCACACGCACGTATGGCAAAAAGGCAACGCCTCTTTGCCCCTGCGGCTGGGCAGGCGATCCGTCGGGGCGATGCCGCTGTCATCCCGAAGCGATCCAGCGCTATCGCGGCAAAATCTCGGGCCCGCTGCTCGAACGCATCGATCTGCACGTCGAAGTGCCGCGATTACCGCCGGCGGAATTGCGTCCCGACGCGCCGCCCGGCGAATGCAGCGATGTCGTTCGCGCACGCATCATCCGTGCGCGTGAAGTTCAAAAGCAACGCGCCGGTCGCTGCAACGCGCACCTCGATCAATCGGACACAAACGCCGTGTGTCGGCTCGCCAGCGAAGATCAGGCAATGCTGGAAAATGCGATCGACCTTCTGCAACTCTCTGCGCGTTCGATGCACCGCATTCTGCGCGTGGCGCGCACCATCGCCGATCCTGCTGGCAGTGCCGGCATCCTCGGTCCGCATGTGGCTGAAGCCATCGGTTATCGGCGCGGTGAGCGAGCGGTGCCTTCGCGGGCGGCATGAACGCACCCTGGCGCTCCCTCGTGCGACCTTCCCTTTCGAATGGCATCAAACGCTGTTTCATTTGATCGTCGGGTCAAGCCTCCTGATACCCATATTCTGCAAGGTTTGCCGCAGCTATCGCTTACAGGATTTTCTCAATGGCGGTGGACGTGCGGGCAAGCATGATCGACTTTGATCTGCTGAATGCGCGCTCTTCGGTTTCGACAGTAAATAAGAGAATCCGGCGACCTCCTCGGAACTGCATGAATATCCCTCGGCAAAGCCGGAGGTATTGGGCCTATTTTTCCTGAAGCTGCGGGTAAGTGCCCGGGAATTGCGCCTTTCTGGCCGGACGTTTGGCCGAAACTGCAGGGACACCTCGTTGTATGACATGCCACAGGAAAAGCCTGTGACATCACACAGCCACCAGGAGACTGCAATGAAGCATCTTCTCGTCAGTTCCCTGCTGTCGTTATTGTTTCCGGCGTCATTCGCTTGCGCCCAGGACAGCAGGCCCGACGATCTCAAGGCATACGAGCGCAGTGGTTTTCCCATCATCGACGACCCGGTGGAATTCAGCGACGCGCATGCGTTCCCGCCGCGGCTCAAGGGTTTGGCCGTGGACAAGGACGCCAAGGTCGAATTCCGGGCAGAAGGTGCCGACATCGAACAGCGCATGGTGTCCACGACATCGCTCGCATTCCGCGATGAGCGGGTGAAGGCGGTCGCCGGCCAGCGCTACGCGGCGCTTGGCGGCGGAACCATCGATGCGGAAAAAGGCGCGCGTCGCGCGGAGGATGGCGACATCGCCGTGGACATCTACAACTACGATACCAACCGTTCCTATCGCGCCATTTTGCTCGGCGACCGGGTCGTCTCCGTACGGCCGTGGCCCAAGGGTTATCAGCCGAAGGAAACGCGCGCGGAAGTGCAGGCGGCAGCGGGCATCGTCGCCAAGGATCCAGCGCATGCGCGCAGAGTCGCCGGCCTCACCGCTCGCGGTCTGCGGGCGCCCAGCGAGCGCGGCGATCGCCTGCTCTACCTCTTGTTCTACAAGGGCAAGGAGCGCCCCGCGCTCTACGAAGCGACCGTCAACATGAGCAAGGGCCGGGTCGTTTCGGCCAAGCCTCTCCGTCGTTGATCTGTCAGGAGACCACAATGAAATTCATGCATGCAGTGACGCTCGCATTGATGCTTTCGCCGATCACGGCGCTCGCGGATGACCCGCCGCACATCGCCCTGCCCAAGACTGGCTCGATCACCTGGGGCAACTGGACCTTCGACTACGGCGTGGGCGACGCCAACAAGGAAGGTCTGGTCATCAAGAACGTCCGCTGGAAGGGCACTCTGGTGCTGTATCGCGCCAGTTTGCCGGTTATTCGTGTCAAGTATCGCGGCGATGGCGACAGCCTGGGCGACGGTTGTGGTCCGTGGATGGACCAGATCGATTGGGACTCGCTGTCCGTGGTCCAGGGACAGCAGACGGTCGTGACTGGCCGCCAGTTCAGCTCGAATACCTTCGAGATCGCAGTGTTCGCCGAAATCGGCGGGTACGATCTCTACCAGGCCTACTATTTCAAGAATACCGGCAGACTCGAACCTCGCTTGTACAGCAGCGGATGGTCTTGCGGCGAGGACGGCAACGAACTCGATCACAAACACCATCCGTACTGGCGCCTGGATTTCGATGTCGAAGGCGCCAATAACGAAGTCTGGCGCATCAAGACCAAGAACAGCGGCGCCGTACAGTTTTTCAAATATCCGAGGGAGTGGAATTCCTGGAAGGAATCGGACGATCAGAAAATAGAATGGACCATCGGCAAGCCCGGCTCCAACAAGCATGTGCGTATCCGTTATCCAGGCAACGGTGCTCGCGATGCCAGCAGCGGAGGACCCTGGTACAACTTCAGTTACAAGGATATGGGCGTGCGCCTGTATCACGACTGGGAAGACGATGGCTGGAACTTCGATTGGGATGAGCACCTGGGTTATCGCTCGCCGATTGAAGAACCATTCTCGACCAGCGGCAGCGACATCGTGTTCTGGTCGGTCGGCCATCTCTATCATCCATGGACACAATCGGACGAGAACAATCCGCACTGGCATGCCACTGGCCCGATCATCGAACCCAGCTGGTAATTCACGTATGGACGCCGGACTGGATTTCGCCGATGCGGCGGCGAAGACCAACGACACCCAATGCCGTCGCGGGCGGCGCGAGCGCGGACTGGCACCCGCTCGCGCATCGTGCCATCGTCTGTCGAGACCACAAGGAGCGTTCCGATGGCCTCGATCCCAGCGCATGGCAGTTGCCTCTGCGGCGATGTCCGTTTCACGGTGGAATGGCCCAGCAAGTGGGTGGCGCACTGTCATTGCACGCTGTGCCGACGCGCGCACGGAGCGGCGTTCGTGACCTGGCTCGGCGTGGAAAACGACCGCGCCCGGATCGACGACTCCGCGGGCGCGTTGCGCTGGTATGCCTCATCGCCCGGCGCCGAGCGCGGTTTCTGCGCGCACTGCGGCAGCTCGCTGTTTTTCCGCTCGGAACGCTGGCCGGGCGAGCTTCACATCGTGCTGGCGAACCTGGAAGGCGAGGCCGACCGCGCACCGATGGCGCATGTGTTCTGGGAGACCCACGTGGACTGGGCGATGCCCGACCCGGGCGACGGTCTGCCGCGCAAACCATCCGCGCAGTCGGGATGAATGCCGACCGCGCGAATCGGTAAAGAGCGCCGCTCAGCGTTCGGAGAGCGTCTTGTGCATCCGCAGATAGTCCTTGCGATACTGCCTGGCGAGCCTCGTTTTCTGCGTGGCGCTCAGGATTTTTCCGGAAACCTGGAAGAACTTCTTTTCTTCCTCGCGCAAGTGGTGATGCACTTTCTCGGACAGCTTGCGCGCTTTCGCCATCCAGCCGCGATGGGAGACGCCCAGCGACTGCATGTCCTCGATGATTTCATCGATGTCGTGGTGTTCGGCCAGCGCATGACGCGACGACATCAAGCCCATGTCGTACATCAGGATCGGCGCATACAGATAGCGTTCTTCGGCAGCGGCATGTGCGGCGAGTTCGATCCGCAGCGCGGTGAAGATCTCCTGCCGCGACTGGGTTCCCGGTTTTGAACGCAACAGTTTCCGGCACAAAGACCGCTGGGTCTCATGGCTTTCGCGCAGTGCGTCGTAGATGGTCTCGGTCATGGTGGATCGCTTCCTGTCGGTGCATGAATCGGGCTGGAGCCGGTACGGCCCGCATACGGGCGACCGCGCTTCTGGCGCATGGACTTCAAAAGCATGCCACTCGGAACATGAACGAGCGAAACGGGACATCGGGCCGCGCGTGCATCAACGGACCCGAACGAAAAACGACCGGCGCAGGGCCGGTCGTTTTCATGGGTGACATGTCCGGCATCGCCCTGCGGCAGGTGCCGGATCGGTTACGGCATCAATTGCCGTTGCAGACGTCGCACTTGCCGCCGCGACGCAGTTGGTTCTGGGTGTTTTCGCGATACTCGCGCTGCGCCTTGGCGGTCATGCACACCGAGGTCAATCGATTGGAACCCACGGAGCGGGTGTATTCGCAGACCATGCGCTCGTCCTCGGCCTTGGTCACCGCGGCCTTGATCCATTCCAGATCGTTGAACACGACGGTGCGCTGGTCCGGCGGCATGTCGTCGAGGGTCTGTGCGCCGCCAAGCATCTGCAGCACGCGGTCCTGCCGTTCGACCAGCGCCTGACGTTCGGATTTGTTCAAGTCCTTGAACGCGCCCTTGCCTGCGGAGACCTGTGCCCGCAGTTGCGTCTGCTGGGTCACGATGTCGCGGATGGTGAGCTGCTGGGGATCGGCACTTGCCATGACGACCATGCTGGTCATCACCAAGGCAGCGGACAGAGCGATGAACTTGAGCGATGAAGCCAATTTCATGAGCGCACTCCTTCGGACCGGGGTTGAGCGCCCATGCTTATCCTAATTTCCGCACTCCCGCAAGCCCGCGGCCGCCCGCGTCGTCGCGAGGCATCCGCATACACCGATCCGGAGCAAGTTGCAGGGCCGGCAAGGCCGCGCCCGCCCCTGGCAAGGGGACGGGCATGGGCCGTCATGCCGACCGGAGATCTATCGGCGACTCATTTCGCCGGGCTGATCCCTTTGCGCTGCACGTCGTCGCGCATCTGCCGGCGCTGGCCGACGCTCATGCACTTGTTCTGAGGGCGGTTGGAGCCGACCGGCTTGATGCGTTCGCAGATCATGCGGCTGTCTTCGGCGCGCGAGACCGATGCATCGACGGCTGCCAGCGCATTGGCCAGCGCGATCTTGCCGTCCGGGCCGAGATCGGCGATGTCCTGCTTGCCCTCGATCAGGGCCAGCACTTCGTCCTGCCTGGCGAAGATCGCTTTGCGCTCGTCGTCGTTGAAGTGGGAATAGTTTCCGGATTTGCGTTCGATCGCCAGGCGCAGGTCGCCCTGTGCGGTACGGATCTGGGCCGGCGTCGAATCGATGGCGATCTTGTCTTCAGCGAACGCGGGAGAAGAGAACAGCGTGACGGCGACCAGCGCCATCGCAAACATATTTCGCATGTGGGGTTTTCTTCACGGAGGGTAGAACCCCTATTGAAACATGCCGAAGCGGCACTTCCTGCCATGACTTTCGTCATGGCAGGAAGCCGGATTCAGGCAAATCCACCGTGCATTGCGCCCGTTCAGGCCGCGGCGGCGGGCTGTTCGTGGAACTGCTCTTCCTCGGTCGATCCTTTCAGCGCGACAGTGGAGGATTTGCCGCCCTGGATCGTCTGCGTCACCGAATCGAAATAGCCGGTGCCCACTTCGCGCTGATGCTTCACCGCGGTGAAGCCGCGGTCGGCGGCGGCGAATTCGGCTTCCTGCAGCTCGACGAAAGCGCTCATCTGCCGGCGCGCATAGCCGTAGGCGAGGTTGAACATCGAATAATTCAGCGCGTGGAAGCCGGCCAAGGTGATGAACTGGAACTTGTAGCCGTAGCCCGCGATTTCCTTCTGGAACTTGGCGATGGTGGCGTCGTCGAGATTCTTCTTCCAGTTGAAGCTCGGCGAGCAGTTGTAGGCCAGCAGCTTGCCCGGGAACTTCGCGTGGATGGCTTCGGCGAACTTGCGCGCGAATTCCAGATCCGGCTTGCCGGTTTCGCACCACACCAGATCGGCGTACGGCGCGTAGGCGAGACCGCGGCTGATCGCCTGGTCCAGACCGTTGTTGGTCTTGTAGAAGCCTTCGATGGTGCGCTCGCCGGTGCAGAACGGACGGTCGTTGTCGTCGACATCGCTGGTCAGCAGATCGGCGGCTTCGGCGTCGGTCCGCGCGACGATCAGCGTCGGCACGCCCATCACGTCGGCGGCGAGGCGCGCGGCGACCAGCTTCTCGACGGCTTCGCGGGTCGGCACCAGCACCTTGCCGCCCATGTGTCCGCACTTCTTGACGCTGGCCAGCTGGTCCTCGAAATGCACGCCGGACGCGCCGGCCTCGATCATCGCCTTCATCAGTTCAAAGGCATTGAGCACGCCGCCGAAGCCGGCTTCGGCATCGGCCACGATCGGCTGCAGGAAATCGATATCGCCCACGCCCTCCGCGCACTGGATCTGATCGGCGCGCAGCAAAGTATTGTTGATGCGCTTCACCACCTGCGGCACCGAGTTCGCGGGATACAGCGACTGGTCGGGATACATCTCACCGGCGATGTTGGCGTCGGCCGCAACCTGCCAACCGCTGAGGTAGATCGCTTTCAACCCGGCCTTGACCTGCTGCATCGCCTGGTTGCCGGTCATCGCGCCGAGCGCGTTGACGAAATCTTCGGTCTGCAGCGACTTCCACAGTTTTTCCGAACCGATCTTCGCGATCGAATGTTCCACCGGCACCGTGCCGCGCAGGCGCACGACTTCCTCGGCGCTGTACGGACGGGTGATGCCGGCCCAGCGCGGGTTGTTGTTCCAGTCCAGCTTCAGTTGTTCGGCGGTGGGGAGCGTGGTCTTCATGGCGGTGTTCCTGTGGGGAAGTGTTGTTTTTTGTAGGAGGGGCTTCAGCCCCGATGTTTTGTTTCTGATCCTGTGGGAGCGTGGGAAATATGGTGATGGGTTGCCGTATTTAAGTTGGGTGTTTTGTTGGTTC
>CBIHKW010000109.1:0-15258 GCA_966203835.1 uncultured Thermomonas sp. | reverse complement strand
GCATAGGAGCAGGCGGTATTCAGCACCACCGCCAGCCACATCGGAATCGCATCGCGCAGCGCCAGGATCGTGGCGGCAACGGATACCACGACGATGCCGATGGTCAGAAAGATCGTCGGCCAGGCATAGACCGGCCGCACCATCAATCTGCGGAATTCTTCCTCGGAATCGACGATCAGTCCGCCCTGTCTGGTCTTCAACATGTCGCGGACTCCTGCGCCAGTTCGGCGACGCGCGCCGCCAGCGTTTCGATGGTCGAATAGTCGTAGACCACGCCCGGATCGATCTCCGCGCCGATGCGCTCCGCGAGCTCGCCGATCATTTCCATCGATGTGCGTGAGTCGAGGCCGTAGTCCTCGAACTGCATGTCGACTTCGATGCGCTCGCGATCGACCTTGAGATGCGCGGCGAGATAGTCACACATCCATTCCATGATGTCGTTCTGGTTCATATGCGTACGTCTGCCTTCCCTAGTCGATTCGAATCAGCGTGCTTTCTGGATCAAAATTTCTCTGGATCTGGATGTCTCTGGATCGGGATGCTCAGGATTCCGCCAGCTCGCGCTTCGGCGCCAGCGCGGCGACGATATCGAAGCTGTCGGCCTGATACAGCTGCCGGCATTTGCCGCGCTGGATCTTGCCGCTGGATGTCACCGGCAAGCGGTCGCGGCAGACGGCGATGTCGCGGGTACCGACTCCGTGCTGACGGGTGATCGCCGAACGGATCGCCTGCAGCAGTGCATCCGGGATACCGGTGTCCGGCGGGTTGCCGCCCAGACCGATCACCACCACCAGCGCTTCGCCGTCGTCGCCATCGACCGAGAACGCCGCCGCCTTGCATTCGGCCAGCGCCGGATGCGCCGAAATGGCGGTGAATTCGATGTCCTGCGGATAATGGTTGCGGCCGCTGATGATGATCAGATCCTTGCAGCGACCGGTGACATAAAGTTCGCCGTCTATCAGTACGCCGAGGTCGCCGGTGCGCAGGTAGTGCGTGCCGGACGCATCGCCCGCAATGGTCGCGCGGAACATCTGTTCGGTCAGTTCGGGCTTGTTGCGATATCCCCTCGCGACGCTTTCGCCGGAGACCCAGATCTCGCCGACTTCGCCGTCCGCGCGTTCGATGCGGGTATCCGGATGGACGATGCGCACGCCGCAGTCCTGATAGCGGATGCCGGAACCGACCAGTCGCACGGTTCCACCCGCAGACGTGTCGTCATTCGCCTCGTCTTTTACTTCAGCGCGGTCGTGTTCCAGCGCACGTTTATCGACGCTGACGATGCTGGGCGCGTGCGCCTGGCGACACCCGGTGACGAACAGCGTGGCTTCGGCCATGCCGTAGCACGGGTAGAAGGTTTCGCGGCGGAAACCGCATTCGGAGAATGTCGCGACGAAACGGTCGAGCGTATCCGCACGGATCGGCTCGGCGCCGTTGAAAGCGACCTTCCAACTGCTCAGATCCAGTTCGCTGCGCTGTTCCGGCGTGATCCGGTTCGCGCACATGTCGTAACCGAAGTTGGGACCGCCGCTGGTGGTCGCGCGATAGCGCGAGATCGCCTGCAGCCAGCGCAGCGGATTCGACACGAAAGCGATCGGCGGCATCAGCACGCAGCGCACGCCGAGGAAGAACGGATGCAGCAGATTGCCGATCAGGCCCATGTCGTGGAACAGCGGCAACCAACCGACGAATACGGTGTTTTCGTCGTGCCCCATCGATTCCAACACCATCCGTTCGTTGCGGATGAGGTTGCCGTGGCTGACTTCGACGCCTTTCGGCAGCCCGGTGGAGCCGGAGGTGTATTGGATGAATGCGACACTGTTGCTGTCGATCGCGGGCATGCGCCAATCGTCGGCGAGCGCGGGATCCATATTCTCGACGGTCACTTCCTCAACGGTGACGATGCGCAGATCCTGCGGCAGTTCGTCCGCGAGCCGGGCGAGCGCCGCGCCGGACACACGATCGGTGATGACGATGCGCGCGCCGGCGTCGCGGATCAGCATCGACAAGCGTGCGCCGGTTTCGTTCTTGCGCGGCGTGTACGCCGGTACCGCGGGAATGCCGGCATACAGGCACCCGAAGAAACCGAGCACGAATCCCGGGCCGGGCTGGGTGACGATAAGCGCCGACGCATCGCCGTCGGCGGATTGACCAACCTCAGCCAGCAACGACTGCAGACGCGCTGCGAACGCGCGCGCAAGACGGTCGAGTTCGCCGAAGGTGTACGTGACCGATTCGTCGCGGCCGTTTTCCAGCCAGGTCAGAAACGAGGCATCGCCGCGCTCGAGCGCATGTCTGCGCGCGACTTCCACGAACGTGCGATAGCCGTCGACGCCGGCATCCGGATTTTCTGTGCGCCCTTCCGGGCAATATCTGCTGATTGCATCCTGGCTCATCTCTGTATTCCTTGTCCTTGATCCTGCCCGATGTCCTGAGGCTCCGGGCTTTGTCCATGCGACTCACGCGGGCCGCGATGGTTCGCTTGCCGGCATCGCGTCTTGCCACTGTCGGTTCGGCTTCGTTCAGTCGCCGAGACCGACACGTGCGGCCCGGATACCCTCCGACACGCACATGCGACTCCGGTTCCGTAGTCAACGCGACGCATGTCGAAAACCGGACTCGCGCAACGCTTCGAAGCCTCATCGTATCCATCGGCGGTCGCACGCATTGAGAACGCGCGTTCGCAGCGATGCATGTCGATCGCACCGCTCCGTCGCGCGATGCGCGCACGACCACCGCAGGTCGTTCCGACCCGCTTGCACTCCCCTGTGAATCTTTTTGCTTCGCCCTGCGCGGACGCGATGCGCCGTCAGACGATGGCGAGCGCGAGCTTGATCGCGATGGCCAACAGCAGAACCCAACCGACCGCGAACGACATGGAGCGCGGCCCGATCTTGTTCGAAGTCACATGCACGAAACTGTGCAGCACGCGCATCGCGACGTACGCCCATGCAAGTGCAAGCACGACCATATCGACCTTGCCCAGCGCCATCGCCGCCGCGCACACGAAATAGAACGGCGGCGTGGATTCGATGAGGTTGTGATAGCAGCGATCGGCCTGACGCGCCTTGCGCGGCAGCGTTTCACCGGTGTCGTAGGTCTTGAAATAGGCGGCGCTGATCTCGCCGCGCTGCACCGCGGCGCGGCGGCCGCGAAGCATCGCGACCATCACTGTCACCGTGAGCAGCAGCAGGGCCAGACAGGGGAAAAAGAGCAATCCTTGTTGCATCGACGACATTCCTTGGCATTGAGTGCATTGCATCTGTCGAAAGCGACCGCCGCATGACAGCGGACGCGCTTTCCGGTCTTGCGCCCCGCCCCGGTAGGGGTTGGGCGCTGCTTTTTTACCATACCGATCCGAATGGAGCTTGTCCAGACCACCGCTCGGGGCGGGCTTTGCCGAGTCTGGCGACCCGGCAAACGGCCCGGCAAGGCAGCCCGGGAGCGGCCTGGAAAGCGCCCATGGCCTCAATGAACGCCGAAACGGCGCACAACCGGGCAGACCGCAGGAAAGGTTCTGGAGATCAGCCCCGCTGCACGGATCGCGCGATGCACCACTGCGCCAGCCAATAACTGGACAGCACCAGCAAGGCCGGCATCGGCACACCGCCGGCGAAACGATCCCAGGCCAGCAGGCTGTCGCTGATCATGAACAAGACCGCGCCGATCGCCGCCATGCGCGTACTGCGCGGCAGCGCCCCTGCGACCGCAGGCGTCCACGCCCGCGCCAGCGCGAACGCCGCCATCGACGCCAGCACCGCGACATAGGCCAGCACCGGCATCTTCAGCGCCGCGTCCACCCGCGGCAGCAGCCCGGTGAGATTGCATGCCGCAATCACCGCAACCGCCACAAACGCCATCGCCCTCGCCTTCCCGTTGGATCCGGGTGCGAACGCGACGATGTAGCAGACATGGGCCAACAGGAACGCGACCAACCCCGGCACGAAGCGATCCCCCGGCAACATCAGACAGACGTCCCCGACCAGCGAAAACGCCAACCCCGCCAGCACCGCCCGCCGATACCGCACATCCACCGCCGACTGCGTCGAAAGCGCCATCCAGAGGATCAACAGCTTGGTCAGCGGCTTGCCGATGTAGTGCAGCCACAGCCATGGACCGTCGAGTGATGCGCCTGCGATGGCGGCGATGGCAGTGAGAACTGCAAGCATGTTGATGATGCGCATCGACATCCTTCCCTGGGTCGAAGCGCGGAGATTTCCGCGCCGGAAAAACAAAAGCCCCGAACTTCGGGGCTTTTGGTCGTTACCGCAGTGCTATATAGCGTGGTGCCGGAAATAGGAATCGAACCTACGACCTCATCATTACGAATGACGCGCTCTACCAACTGAGCTATTCCGGCGTTTGGAACTCGCGTCCCGGGCCATTGGTCCGGGGCGGAAGGTGAATTCTAGGTTTCGCGAGGGTGGCGGTCAATCGATCCGTCAATCGACCAGTTGCAGGCGCAGTTCCTTGGGCAGCGCGAAGATCATGTCTTCGGGCTTGCCGTCCAGTTCGCGCAGGTCGCCGGCGCCCAGTTCGCGCAGGCGGGCGATCACGCCCTGCACCAGCACGTCCGGGGCCGATGCGCCGGCAGTGACGCCGATGTGGCGGCGGCCTTCGACCCAGCGCGGGTCGATCTCGTCGGCGCCGTCGATCAGGTAAGCCTCCACTCCTTCGCGCTCGGCCAGTTCGCGCAGGCGGTTGGAGTTGGAGCTGTTCGGCGAACCCACCACAAGCAGCAGGTCGCATTGCTCGGACAGCTCGCGCACGGCGTCCTGACGGTTCTGGGTGGCGTAGCAGATGTCGTCGTTACGCGGCCCCAGCATCTCCGGGTAACGCTCGCGCAGCGCCTGGATGATGCCGCGGGTGTCGTCCACCGACAGCGTGGTCTGGGTGGTGTAGGCCAAGTTGGCGGGCTGGGCGACTTCCAGCTGCGACACGTCGTCGATGTCCTCGACCAGATAGATGCGCCCGGCCCCGGCTTCGGCCAGCCATTGGCCCATGGTGCCTTCGACCTCGGGATGCCCGGCGTGGCCGATCAGCACCACGTCGCGGCCGGCGCGGCAGTGGCGGGCCACTTCCAGATGCACCTTGGTCACCAGCGGACAGGTGGCGTCGAACACCTTCAGGCCGCGGCGAGCGGCCTCGGCGCGCACCGCCTGCGAGACGCCGTGGGCGCTGAAAATGACGGTGGCGTTGTCCGGCACCTCGTCCAGTTCCTCCACGAACACCGCGCCGCGCTGGCGCAGGTCTTCGACCACGAAGCGGTTGTGGACCACCTCGTGACGGACGTAGATCGGGGCGCCGAGGGTCTCGATGGCGCGCTTGACGATCTCGATGGCGCGGTCGACGCCGGCGCAGAAACCGCGGGGGTTGGCGAGGATGATTTCCATGCGGGGATTATCCCCCTTCCGCCGGCGTCTTGCCGCGTGCGCTGAATACCCCGAACACCACCAGGGCGATGGCGCCGCCGACGATGGCCGAATCGGCGATGTTGAACGACGGGTAGTAGTAGACCTCTTTCCAGTGCCACTGGATGAAATCGACGACGTGGCCGTGCAGCAGGCGGTCGATCAGATTGCCCAGCGCACCGCCGATGACCAGCGAGAACGGCAGCGCCTCGCGCCAGTGTCCACGCGCGGTGCGCGACAGCCAGTAGGCCAGCACGCCGCTGATGCCCAGCGCGAGCACGGCGAAGAGGTATTTCTGCCAGCCGCCGGCGTCGGCGAGGAAGCTGAACGCGGCGCCGCGGTTGTAGGTGCGATACCAGTTCCAGTAGCCCTCGATCACCGTCACCGGCTGGAACTCGGGCAGGCTGGTCAGCACCCACTGCTTGGACCACTGGTCGAGGCCGATCACGACAGCCGAGAGCAGCAGCCAGATGAGGGCGTTGGGTTTGGGGGCTTGGGTCATTCCGACATTCTGCTCTTGTAGAGCGGGCTTCAGCCCGCTGGATGTTGCGCGGCGCGGATCAGCGGCCTGAAGGCCGCTCTACGGAATCAAAACCAACGCCGCTCTTCGCCCGGGCCGTCGACGTTGCTCACGCAGCGTCCGCAGATCTCGGGATGATCGGCATGCGCGCCGACATCAGCGCGGTGGTGCCAGCAGCGGATGCATTTGGGCTTGGCGCTGACGGTAGCGCCAATAACGATGTTAGTGCCAGTCAACTCAGCATCTTCCCTCACAGTTACATCGCCGGTGATAAACAGAAAGCGAAGTTCATCTGCATATGCAGCCAACTTTGCGGCCCAAGCAGGGCTCGTCGCAATTACAACTTCAGCGTCCAAGGCTGACCCAATCCGACCATCGGCTCGCATGCCTTCTAGCGTTTTACTGACAGCGGTTCTCACGTGGTAGATCAGAAAATCAAAGTCATCAGCGTTCAGAGCAACATCCGCCGGCAACGGTGCCAACCCGTCGTACCACGTCGCAAACAGCACATTCTCCTCGTGCTCGCCCGGCAGGTGCTGCCACATTTCGTCGGCGGTGAAGCTGAGGATCGGTGCGATCCAGCGCACGAAGGCTTCGCTGATGCGGTACATCGCGCTCTGCGCGCTGCGCCGGCCGCGCGAGTCCTCGCGCATCGTGTACAGGCGGTCCTTGGTCACGTCGAGATACAGCGAGCCCAGATCGACGCTGCAGAAGTTGATCAGCGCCTGCACGATTTCGGCGAAGTTGTAGCGGGTGTAGGCGTTGGCGATCTGGTGCTGCAGCGCATCGGCGCGATGCACGATCCAGCGGTCTAGCGCCAGCATGTCCTCGTGCGCGAGCAGATGCACGGCCGGGTCGAAGCCGTGCAGATTGCCGAGCAGGAAGCGCGCAGTGTTGCGCAGGCGACGGTAGGCATCGGCGTTGCGCTTGAGGATTTCCTGCGACAGCGACATCTCGTTGGTGTAGTCGGCGGACGCGATCCACAGGCGCAGGATGTCGGCGCCGAGGGTCTTCATGATGTCCTGCGGTTCGATGCCGTTGCCGAGCGACTTCGACATCTTGCGGCCGTGTTCGTCGACCGTGAACCCGTGGGTGAGGCACTGCCGGTACGGCGCGGCCTTGTCGATGGCAACACCGGTCAGCAGCGCGCTCTGGAACCAGCCGCGGTGCTGGTCGGAACCCTCCAGATACAGGTCGGCCGGCTTGCGCAGACCGTCCTCCGGCCGCTGCGCGAGCACGCAGTCGTGGGTGACGCCGGAGTCGAACCACACGTCGAGGATGTCGGTGACCTTGTCGTAATCCGCGGCGAGTTCGCCGAGCAGATCGGCGGCGTCCAGCGCGTACCACGCATCGACGCCTTCGCGTTCGACGCGCTCTGCGACCTGACGCATCAGCGACGGCGAATTGGGATGCGGTTCGCCGGTTTCGCGATGCACGAACAGCGCGATCGGCACGCCCCAGGTGCGCTGGCGCGAGATCGTCCAGTCCGGGCGGCCTTCGATCATGCCGGCGATGCGCGCTTCGCCCCAGCCGGGGAACCATTCGACCTGTTTGATCGCGTCCAGCGCGTCGGCGCACAGATTCGCCTGGGTCATCGAGATGAACCACTGCGGCGTGGCGCGGAACGCCACCGGTTTGTGGTGGCGCCAGCAGTGCGGGTAGCTGTGGTTGATGTCGTGATGCGCGAGCAGCGCACCGATGCCGCGTAGCGCCTCGACGATGACCTCGTTGGCCTTCCAGATGTGCAGCCCGGCCAGCACGATGTCGCCCAGCGGCGGCGTCGACGGCAGATACACGCCGCGACCGTCCACCGGATTCAACTGCGCCGCGGTGTACCGCTCGATCAGCCCGTATTTCAGGCCGACCGCGAAGTCTTCCTGGCCGTGACCCGGCGCAGTGTGGACCGCGCCGGTACCGTCTTCGGCGGACACGTGATCGCCGAGGATCAGCGGGATATCGCGTTCGGCGTAAAAAGGATGCGCGAGCACAACACCTTCGAGCGCGGCGCCCTGCGCGCGGCCAAGCAACGTCGCTTCTTCGATGCCGTAACGCTTCGTCGCCTTCGCGACCAATGCTTCGGCCAGCACAAGCAGCTGGCGCTTGCCGTCGCGCGCCGGGCCTTCGACCAGCGCGTATTCGAGATCCGGGCCGAGCGACACCGCCAGCGAGGCCGGCAGCGTCCACGGCGTGGTGGTCCAGATCGGCACCGCGACCGAGGTGTCGCCATCGATGTCGACGCCGAACTTCGCCGCCAGCGCATGCGGGTCGCGCGCGGCGTAGGCCACGTCCACCGCCGGCGACTGTTTGTTCTCGTATTCGATCTCGGCCTCGGCCAGCGCCGAGCCGCAGTCGAAGCACCAGTACACCGGCTTCACGCCGCGCAGCAGGTGACCGTTCTCGATCACTTTCGCCAGCGCGCGCATTTCGTTGGCTTCGAAACTGAAATCGAGCGTGCGGTAGGGATTTTCCCAGTCGCCGAGCACGCCCAGGCGCTTGAAGTCGCGGCGCTGGATGTCGATCTGTTCGTTGGCGAATTCGCGACACTTGGCGCGGAACTGCGCGGCGTCGAGCTTCACGCCGACCTTGCCGTGTTTCTTCTCGACCGCCAGTTCGATCGGCAGGCCGTGGCAATCCCAGCCCGGCACGTACGGCGCGTCGAAGCCGGCCATCGTCTTCGACTTGACGATGATGTCCTTGAGGATCTTGTTGACCGCGTGGCCGAGGTGGATCGAACCGTTGGCATACGGCGGGCCGTCGTGCAGCACGAACGTCGGCCGGCCCTTGGCCTTCGCGCGGATGCGCGCGTACAGGCCATCGGCTTCCCAGCGCGCCAGGGTGTCCGGCTCGCGCTTGGGCAGGTCGCCGCGCATCGGGAACTCCGTTGCGGGCAGATGGATGGTGGACTTGTATCGCTGGCTGTCTTGTTCGCTCACGCGCGGGCTCGTTCTGTCGTCTGTATCGATTGCGGCGACCCCAACAGGCGTCGCGCCTGTTCGGCATCGCGGTCCATCTGCACGACCAGGGTCGGCAGGTCGGGGAATTTTTCCTCGTCGCGCAGGCGGGCGACGAATTCGACTTCGATATGGCGGCCGTAGAGATCGCCGTCGAAGTCGAACAGATGCGCTTCCAGCAGCGGCTCCTTGCCGTCCACGGTGGGACGGGTGCCGAAGCTGGACACCGACGGCCACGGCGTATCGGCGACGCCATGCACGCGGGTGGCGTAGATGCCACGCAGCGCCGGTGTCTTGCCGCCGAAGCGCAGATTGGCGGTGGGATAGCCGAGGGTGCGGCCCAGCTGCTTGCCGCGCACCACTCGCCCGGCAATGGAATACGGCTGACCGAGCAGGCGCGTGGCGCTGGCGAAATCGCCGCTCTGCAGCGCGGCGCGGATGCGGGTGCTGGAGACCGGCAAGCCGCCCAGTTCGACCGGCGCGATGGTTTCCGCCGCGAAACCGAGTTCGGCGCCCATCTCTTGCAGCAGCGCGAGATTGCCGGCACGAGCGCGGCCGAAGCGGAAGTCCGGGCCGACCCAGACTTCGCGCGCCTGCAGCCGTGCGACCAGCAGGCGTTGGACGAAATCCTCCGGCGACAGGCTGGCGAGCGCGGCGTTGAAGCGCAGCAGGCCGACGCGATCAACGCCCAGCGACGCGAAGCCGCGGAGTTTCATCCGCGGCAATTGCAGACGCGGCGGCGGCGAACCGCCGGCGAAGAACTCGCGCGGTAGCGGCTCGAAACTCAGCGCGACCGCAGGCACGCCGAGTTCGCGCGCGCGCGCCACCGCGCGGCCCACCAGCGCCCGATGGCCGATGTGCAGGCCGTCAAAGGCGCCGATGCAAACCACGCTGCCGTCCGGGCACAGCGGCCCGCCGTCGAGGTCGCGGAACAATTCAGTCATTCGGGTCCGGGCTGTCCGGCCGTGACGCCCGGACAAGCTAAAGTTCAATCAATTCCGAAGTATAGCGAGCGCGGCCGATTCTGGGCCGATGGCGCGAGCTTCGATTGAGGCCGCGATCGGGACCGCATCAGTGACGCAGGTCGCGCGGCCGCAATCCCAGCACGATCAAGGCCACACCGTACGCGCCCGCCCCGGCTGCTACCGTCGCCAGCAGCCAACCAACGCGATGCCACGGGTTGGCGATCGCGGTCCAGTCGCCCACCCACTGCGAAATCGCCAGCACCACGGCGGTCATTGCCGCGCAGCTCAGCGCGATCCGCAGCAGATGTTTGCCCCAGCCCGGCTGCGGACGCAGCAGGCCGTCGCGACGCAGGTAGCGCCACAGCAGCCAGGCATTGAAGATCCCGGCCAGCCCCGTCGCCAGCGCGATGCCGCCGTGCGCGCCGTCGATATCGTTCAGCCACAGCGGCAGGGTGAAGGCGATGGTCATCAGCACGTTGGCGATGACCGTGTAGATCGCCGCGCGCATCGGAGTCTTGGTGTCCTGACGGGCGTAGAACGCCGGCGACAGCACCTTGCTGAGCATGAACGCGGGAATGCCGATGCTCATCGCGCTCAGGCTGATGGCGGCCATGCGGGTGTCGTGCGGGGTGAATTTGCCGCCCTGGTAGACGACCGAGGTCAGCGGTTCGGCCAGCAACAACAGCCCCAGCGCCGCCGGCACGCCCGCCAGCAGCGCCAGCCGCAGGCCCCAGTCCAGCGCCGCCGAGTAGCCGTCGGCATCGGCTGCGGCGTGGCGACGCGACAGATGCGGCAGGATTACCGTACCAATCGCCACCCCGAACAGGCCCAGCGGGAATTCGACCAGCCGGTCGGACAGATACAGCCAGGTCTGGCTACCGGTGACCAGCAGCGAGGCGAAGATCGTGCCCACCAACAGATTCAGCTGCGCCACTGAGGACGAAAACAGGGTCGGCACCATCAATTTGGCGACCCGGCGCACGTCCGGATGGCCAAAACCGGGCTTGAAGGTCGGCCGGATGCCCAGCCGCCCGAGCGCCGGCCACAGCACCAACAACTGCAGGATGCCGGCGGCCAGCACGCCCCAGGCCAGCGCCACGACCGGCTCGTCGAAGCGCGGCGCCAGCCACACCATCGCCGCGATCATCACCAGGTTGTGCAGCACCGGCGTGACCGCCGGCAGCGCGAACTTGCCGAAACTGTTCAGCACCGAGGCGACCAGCGCCATCATCGAAATGAACAGCAGATACGGGAAGGTGATCCGCAGCATCTGCACGATCAGGTCGAATTTCTCGGGTTCGGCGACCGATCCGGGGGCGAACAGCCCGGCGATGACCGGCGCGGCCAGCATGCCGATGCCCGAGACCACGAATACCACCGAGAACAGCGCCCCGGCCATGCGGTCGACGAATTCCTTGAGCGCAGCGTCGTCGCCGCGCTCGCGGATCTCGTTCAGCACCGGCACGAAGGCCATCTGCATCGAGCCCTCGGCGAAGATCCGCCGCAGGTAGTTCGGAATGCGGTAGGCGATGACAAAGGCGTCCATCGCCGCCGAGCTGCCGAAAAACCTCGCCTGCAGGGCATCGCGGGCGAAGCCGGCGATCCGCGACAGCAGGGTCATGGCGCTGAAGATGGAGGTGGAGCGCAGCAGCCCGCCGCGGGGCGCCGGTTTGGGGTCGGAACCGCTCACGGTGCCGTCCTTTGTACTTCCCAGTTGACCCAACCCACTGAATCCCCCATAATTTTCTGTCTAGCTGTCCGCATAGCGGCGGCCTGCCCTCTCAATGTATGCGATCGGGCAGTGAAAGAACCGCTCGGTTCCACACCTCCCGACCCAACCGATAACCCCAGGATTCCACCGTGGCCAACATCAAGTCCGCCAAGAAGCGCGCCAAGCAGACCGTCGTGCGCAATGCGCGCAACACCGCTCAGCGCTCCATGCTCCGCACCGCCGTCAAGAAAGTGTTGAAGGCGCTCGACGCCAACGACGCCGCCGGCGCCGAAGCCGCTTTCGCCGTCGCTCAGCCGATCCTCGACCGTTTCAGCGCGCGCGGCCTGATCCACAAGAACAAGGCTGCCCGTCACAAGAGCCGCCTCACCGCTCGCATCAAGGCCATCAAAGCCGCCGCTTGATCGCGTTGGTGAAGTGACAGCCAAAAACCCGGCCTTGGCCGGGTTTTTTGTTGTGTCGCGAAACCCGGTTTCAGCCGGGCTCTTCGTTTTCTGTCCGGCGCGAACCGGCGCATGCGGTACGCAGACCAAAGCCTCAGCCTTCATCGACCTTGCCCGCCGCAGCGGCTTCGGCATCGACTTCCAGCTGGTCCTCGCGCAGGCGATCGAAGAAGCTCTGGATTTCCAGCATGATCGGCCAGGTGCCCTCGCGCGACAGCGCCGACACCAGGAACCACGGCTGGGTCCAGCCGAGTTCGGCCACGATCTCTTCGGCCAGCGCGCGCGCCTCGTCCTCGAACATCAGATCGGCCTTGTTCAAGACCAGCCAGCGCGGCTTTTCCAGCATCGCCGGATCGTACTTCCGCAGCTCATGCTCGATCGCGCGCACCTGTTCAGCAGGCGTCGCTTCCACCCCGCCCTCCATCGGCACCATGTCGACCAGATGCAGCAGCAAACGGGTGCGCTGCACGTGGCGCAGGAACAGACTCCCAAGCCCGGCGCCATCGGCGGCGCCTTCGATCAGGCCCGGAATATCGGCGATGACGAAACTGCGGTGGACTTCGACGCTGACCACGCCCAGATTCGGATACAGCGTGGTGAACGGGTAATCCGCGACCTTCGGCGTCGCCGCCGACACCGCGCGGATGAAGGTGCTCTTGCCGGCGTTCGGAAAACCCAGCAGGCCGACATCGGCGAGCAGCTTCAGCTCGAACTTCAGCGTGCGCTCTTCGCCCGGCAGGCCCGGCAGCGCCTTGCGCGGCGAGCGGTTCACCGAACTCTTGAAGTGCATGTTGCCCAGACCGCCCTTGCCGCCCTGCGCCACCAGCAGGCGCTCGCCGTGACGAGTGAGGTCGCCGATGGTCTCGTCGGTCTGGACGTTGATGATGACGGTACCGATCGGCACCGTGATGGTCAGATCTTCGCCGCCCTTGCCGTAGCGCTGGGCGCCCATGCCGTTCTCGCCGCGCTGGGCGCGGAACGAACGCTGGTGGCGGAAATCGACCAGGGTATTGAGGTTTTCGTCGGCTTCGACCCAGACGCTGCCGCCATCGCCGCCGTCGCCGCCGTCCGGGCCGCCCAGCGGGATGAATTTCTCACGTCGGAAACCGACGCAGCCGTTGCCGCCGTTGCCGGCAGTGACGTTGATTTCGGCTTCGTCGACGAGTTTCATGGGATGAGCAGCTTTTTCGTAGGAGCGGTTCGAACCGCGAACCGGGTGAGCGGATGGAGAATAAACCAGCGGGACCGTTGTCGCCGACCGATGAGGTCGCGACCGCTTACGCCATAAACGAAAAGCCCCGCCGAAGCGGGGCCTCTCGCGGATGCGCTAAACGAATCAGACGACGCTGACCGTACGACGCTTCTTCAGGCCTTTGACCGAGAACTCGACCTTGCCGTCGACCAGCGCGAACAGGGTGTGATCGCGACCGAGGCCGACGCCCGGACCCGGATGGAACTGGGTGCCGCGCTGACGGACGATGATGTTGCCGGCGTCGACGGCTTGACCGCCGAACAGCTTCACGCCCAGGTATTTCGGGTTGGAGTCGCGGCCGTTGCGCGAGGAACCTACGCCCTTTTTATGTGCCATGGCGGCTTCTCCTTACTTGTTGCCACCGGCGATGCCGGTGATCTGGATTTCGGTGTAGTGCTGACGATGGCCCATCTGCTTGCGATGGTGCTTACGACGACGGAATTTGACGATGCGGATCTTGTCGGCGCGGCCGTGGCCGATCACCGTCGCGGTCACGCTGGCGCCTTTGAGCGCGTCGCCAAGGGTCACGCCCTCGCCGTCGCCCAGCATCAGGACATTGTCGAATTTGATCTCGCTGCCGGCTTCGGCTTCGAGCAGCTCGACGCGGAGCGTCTCGCCTTGCATCACGCGGTATTGCTTACCGCCAGTGACCAGAACTGCGTACATGAATGGGATTCCTCTGTAGTTATTTGATGGAGCTTGTTGCGCTTGCACCCCGTCCAAGCGGACGGAAAGAGGCGGGATTTTAATGACTTACGGCGCCCATCGCAAGTATGACCCTCCCAGCGACAGAGCCGCGGCGGCGGCGGCCCGCCCATCCGCCGTCTGCCCCGGGCCAAAACAGGGCCGAGGAGACGTGCAACGAGGCGGAATCCCTCCCCGAAAGCGCGACCCGGGAAGGCACTTGCCACGCGCGAATCGTGAAGCTAGCCTCGATTTTGAAAGGGGAAACCGATTTCAAAGAATGCGAGGCGGCACAAGGGGAGCCGCCCCGTCGACACCGGCCCGCGCCTGCGGGTGGGTCGACTGTTCAGTCACTCGCACCAAGGAGCGGCAGTTGATACATCAGCATCACCCGGAAACCCAGGCAGCTCCCACTCGATGGTTCCGCTGCCGGGCACCCGCAGCGCAGGCAGCAGACAGGCGGCAGGCATCGCGGCGCTCCAAGGCCGATGCGCCCCCCCTCCGCAACCCAATCCCGCTTTGAACGACACGTTTCGTCGGCACCCGCCGGCGAGGCCCAGCTCTGCCCCACGGTCGGCCGTTCGCGCCCGCCGGGGGGCGGCGTCCCCCCACCGTCAGTACACCGTCGGTGCAATCCAGAAGGTCAGTTTCAACATCAGTCTGCCCATAGACCGCAGACAACACGCATGAAGGAGCTATGCAACATGATTCGACCGAATAAACACAACGTCCTCAAACTCAGTGCCCTCGCGCTCGCCGCCGCCGCCATCGTCGCGCCGGCCGCCTGGTCGGGAGGCCGCGCCCCGGTCATCGACCGCAGCCAGACCAGCGCACGCGCAGCCGCGCAGGAAGAACAGCACGACCGTTTCATCGTCACCTATCGCGACAGCAGCCGCGCCGCCAAGTTGGCGACGCTGGGCAAGCTGCCGGAAGCCTCGAGCCGGCTCACCATGGGCATCAACCCCATGCGCACGTTGTCGACCGGCGCCGACCTGATCCGCACCGACCGCAAGCTCGGCAAAGCCGAAAGCAAGCAGCTGATGGTCGAGTTGATGAAAGACCCGAACGTGCTCGCGGTCGAGCCCGACATCCGCCTGAAGGCGAAGTTCGTGCCGAACGACCCGCTGTATGCCCAGCAGTGGCATTACAAGAATGGCCCCGGCGGCATCAATCTCGAACCGGCATGGGACATCACCCGCGGTGCCGGCGTGGTCGTCGGCGTGATCGATACCGGCATCACCCCGCACAGTGAGTTCGCGGGTCATCTGGTACCGGGCTACGACTTCATCGGCGACCTCGACACCTC
>CBIHKW010000108.1:0-15281 GCA_966203835.1 uncultured Thermomonas sp. | reverse complement strand
GGCGAGATCCGCCGCCTCGTCGCCCAGCTCGACAAGCCGGTCGACCAGGTGCTGATCGAAGCCAAGATCGTGATCGCGACCGAAGACTTCGCGCGCGAACTCGGCGCCAAGTTCGGCATCAACGGCGTGAAGGACAATGTCACCTTCGGCAACAGCATCGGCAACACCACCGGCACCCGCAACTCCATCATTGAAGCGGATTCGCAGTACAACGAATCCTTGCGCCAGAACCAGATCGACAACGCCGAACGCGCCGCGCAGGGCCAGCCGTTGCTGCCGCCGCCGCTGCGTCCGAGCTACAGCATCAACAAGGGTCCGAACGTGGACCTGGGCGCTGCGGTCGGTTCGCTGATCACCAGCAACCCGGCCAGCCTGGCCTTCACCATCCTCAACGCCGGTTACTACCTCGATCTCGAGCTGTCGGCGATGCAGGAAGAAGGTCGCGGCGAAGTGATCTCCAACCCGCGCGTGGTCACCAGCAACCAGCGCGAAGCGGTGATCAAGCAGGGTCGCGAAATCGGCTACGTCACCACCAGCTCCAGCGGCGGCGTCATCACCCAGACGGTCAACTTCAAGGACGTGGTGTTGGAACTGAAGGTCACGCCGACCATCACCAACGACGGCCGCGTGTTCCTGAACATGTCGGTGAAGAAGGACGAGCTGGAAGAATTCATCAACACGGTCAACGGCTCGGTGCCGCTCATCGCCAAGCGCGAAGTGAACACCGCGGTGCTGGTCGAAGACGGCCACACCGTCGTGATCGGCGGCGTGTACGAGTTCTCCGACCGCAGCCAGGCATCGAAGGTGCCGTTCCTGGCCGATCTGCCGATCCTCGGCAATCTGTTCAAGAAGAAGGGTCGCGGCAAGAGCAAGGCCGAACTGCTGATCTTCGTCACCCCGAAGGTCATGGTGGTCGCGCCGAAGATCTGAGCCGGCGGGTCCGGACCGGATCGGTCCGGACACATCGCGCGATACGGAACGGGGGCTTCGGCCCCCGTTTCCTTTTCCGACGATGCGCGCCGTGCCGCGGTCGCGGCGGGGACTGAACATTTCGCCCGCACATCGGTCAAACTGCGGGTCGTTTCCAAGAGCGATGGACGCATGACCGAGATCATGGATACCCCTGCCGCTGCTTCGCGGTCGCATGCCGCTTTCGCGCAGTTGCGCGAGCAGTTGTCCGCCGAGATCGTCGGCCAGTCCGCCCTGATCGAACGCCTGCTCATCGCCCTGCTCGCCGACGGCCATCTGCTGGTCGAAGGCGCGCCCGGGCTGGCCAAGACCACCGCGATCCGCGCGCTGGCCGGTCGTCTCGAAGCCGACTTCGCCCGCGTCCAGTTCACGCCGGACCTGCTGCCGGCGGATCTCACCGGCACCGAAGTGTGGCGGCCTCAGGACGGGCATTTCGAATTCCAGCCCGGACCGATCTTCCACTCGCTGTTGCTCGCGGACGAAATCAACCGCGCGCCGGCGAAAGTGCAGTCGGCGCTGCTCGAGGCGATGGGCGAACGCCAGGTCACGGTCGGCCGGCGCACCTATCCGCTGCCGCGGCTGTTCCTGGTGATGGCGACCCAGAATCCGATCGAACAGGAAGGCACGTTCCCGCTGCCCGAAGCGCAGCTCGACCGCTTCCTGATGTATGTGCGCATCGGTTACCCCGAAGCGAAGATGGAAGCCGAGATCCTGCGTCTGGCCCGCGACCGCGCGCGCAACGAGCACGATGCCGATGGCGCGGCAGCCGCGCCGCTGTTGAAGCTGTCGCAAGCCGATGTCTTCGCTGCGCGCCGGGCGGTGCTGGACTTGCATGTCGCGCCGCCGATCGAACGTTATCTGATCGAACTGGTGCTGGCCTCGCGCGACGCCAAACGCTACGACCCGGCGCTGGCGCGACGCATCGGCTGGGGCGCGAGCCCGCGCGGTTCGATCGCGCTGGAGCGCTGCGCGCGCGCGCGCGCGTGGCTGGCCGGCCGCGATTTCGTCACTCCGGACGACGTGCGCGCGGTCGCGCTGGACGTGCTGCGTCATCGCGTGCTGCCCAGCTACGAGGCGGTGGCCGAAGGCTGGGACGGCGAGCGGCTGGTGCAGGCGCTGCTCGACAAGGTGCCGTTGCCCTGAGCCGCCACGCAACCGGAAGCGACGGACGATGAGCGAAGGGATCACACCGAGCCTGGACGAGCTGGTCGCACTGCGTCGCGCGGTGATGGGCCGGCGTCCGCCGCGGCGCGGGCATCACGGACTCAGCGGGCAGGCGCCGTCGCCGATGCGCGGCCGCGGCATGGAATATGCCGAATCGCGCGAATACACCCAGGGCGACGACGCGCGCCACATCGACTGGCGGCTGACCGCGCGCACCGGAAACCCGCATACCAAACTCTTCCAGGCCGAACGCGAGCGCCTGACCCTGATCGTGGCCGACACCGCGCCGTCGCTGTATTTCGGCACCCGCGTGCGCTTCAAGTCGGTGCAGGCGGCGCGCGCGGGCGCGGTCGCGGCATGGGCGGCGGTGCGCGACGGCGACCGCATCGGCGCGCTGCGCGGCACGTCGCGCGAAGCGCCGGTGGTGCCGGCGTCCGGCAGCCGCGGCGCGCTGCGCGTGCTGGATGCGATGGTGCGCTGGTACGCGCGTCCGCCGGAACACGACGCCGGGCTGGCGGTCGCGCTGGACCACGCCGACCGTTTGATGCGTCCCGGTTCGCGGCTGGTGGTGTTGGCCGACCCGATGAGCGTGATCGCATTGCCGCAATTGCGCTGGACGACCCTGGTGCAGCATCGGGAAGTGGTGGTGCTGCTGCTCAGCGATCCGCTGGAACGCGAGCCGCCGCGCGCGGCGCTGCCGTTCTGGGCCGAGCGCAGTGTCAATGCGCAGGGCAACGTCGCCGCTGGATCCACGTCGGCGCATCGCGTCGAACTGGATCTCGCCAACGCCGCGCAGCGCGAACGCTGGCAGGCGGCGTTCGCGACGCCGATGGATGAAGCCATGGCGATCCTCGCGCGCAGCGGCATCCGCGCCCGCGGTCTGTCCACCGACGCGCCCAGCGAAAGCTGGCTCGATCTGTTCGCCGGGACGCGCGCGGCATGATGTTCCGGTCAGCGTTCCGATCCATGCTCCAGTCGGCGACCCAGAGTCCATTGCCCGGGCCCGGCGCAACGCCCGATCCACTGCAACTGCACGACGTGCATCTGTCGTCTTCGCCGTCGTGGTGGCCGCCCGCGCCGGGTTGGTGGCTGGTGCTGCTGGCGCTCGCGCTGGCGATGCTTGTGGTGTGGTTCTGGCGTCGTCGCGCCCGCCGGCTGCGCCTGCAGAGCGAGCACTTGTTCGACACCGCCGTCGATGCCGCCGACGATCTGCCTGCGCGCATCGCGGTGATGTCGGAACTGCTGCGCCGCGCCGCGCGCCGTCGCGATCCGAACGCCGACCGGCTGGCCGGCGATGCCTGGATGCGGTTTCTCGATGCCGGCCAGCCGATGCCGGTGTTTTCCGCCGGCGCCGGTCGCACGCTGCTGGAAGGCGGTTTCCGGCGCGAAGTGGGCGAACAGGAATATGCGGCGCTGCGTGGCATCGTGCGCGCCCGGTTCGTCGAACTGATGCGCAGGAAAGGCGGGCGGCGGTCGCGCTGGTCCCGACTCTGGCACGGCTCGCACGGGGACGGCCTGCGATGATCGACGCCGCACTCGAGGCATTGCGTTCGCTGTTCGCGTGGCCGTGGCTGCTGTTGGCGTTGCCGCTGCCGTGGCTGGTGCGCCGCTTGTTGCCCGCCGCGCCCAGCGCCGCGCCCGCGCTGCGGGTGCCGTACGGCGAACGTCTGGATGCCATCGGCGGCCGCAGCGTGCGTGCGCGTCCGCAGAGTCTGGGATTGCTGCCGTGGCTGGCGTGGGCGCTGCTGTGCGTCGCCGCCGCGCGGCCGCAGCAGCTCGGCGAAATCGTGCAGCCGCCGCAGGTCGGGCGCGACCTGATGATGGCGGTGGACCTGTCCGGCAGCATGGACGAGCGCGACATCGAACTCGGCGGTCGAGTCGTGACGCGATTGACCGCGGCCAAAGCGGTCCTCGCCGATTTCCTGGAGCGTCGCAGCGGCGATCGCGTCGGCCTGGTCGTCTTCGGCGATCGCGCTTATGCGTTGACGCCGCTGACCCGCGATCTGGACACCGTGCGCGAACAGCTCGACGGCACCGTCACCGGGCTGGCCGGTCGCGCCACCGCAATCGGCGACGCCATCGGCCTCGCCACCAAACGCCTGCAGCAACAGCCGACCGAACAGCGGGTGCTGATCCTGCTGACCGACGGCGTGAATACCGCGGGTGCGCTGGATCCGGCCAAGGCCGCGCAGATCGCGCGCGACAGCGGCGTGCGCATCCACACCATCGCATTCGGCGGCTATGGCGCCGGTCTGTCGGTCTTCGGCGTGCCGATCCGCATGCCCGGCAACAGCGACATGACCGATGAGGCCGGGCTCAAGCGCATCGCCGAACTCACCGGCGGCCGCGCGTTCGTCGCCCGCGATGTCGATCAGCTCGCCGGCATCTACGCGGAGATCGACCGGCTCGAACCGGTGAAGATGCCGGGACAACGGCTGCGGCCGCGGATCGAGCGCTACGTCTGGCCGCTGTCGGCGGCGCTGCTGTTCGCGCTGCTGGTGTTGTGGCAACGGCGGGACGCGAAGCGATGAATCCGACGATCGGCGATCTGCAGAATTTCGCCTTCCTGCGGCCGCTGTGGCTGCTCGGGTTGCTCGCGATCCCGCCGCTGCTGTGGTGGCTGCGGCGCAGTCGCCTGCGCCGCAACGTCTGGCGCGAGTCGGTCGACGCGCATCTGCTGCCGCATCTGCTGCAGGGCGGCGTCGTCGAGACGGAAGGTTGGCGGGCGAAACTGCCGGCGGCGCTGTTGTCGGTGGCCTTCGCGCTGTCGGTATTGGCGCTGGCGGGCCCGAGCTGGCGCAGCGTGCCGCAGCCGCTGTGGCAGGACCGCAACCCGCTGGTGATCGCGGTGGACATGTCGTCCGCCAGCCGCACCGCCGATGTGCAGCCGTCGCGACTGTTGCAGGCGCGCGCCAAGATCGCGCACATCCTGCGCACCCGCGGCGGCGGACAGATCGCGCTGGTGGCCTACGCCGACGATGCCTACACGGTGTCGCCGCTGACCGACGACGCCGGCAACATCGCGTTGTTCCTGGACGCGCTGTCGCCCGATGTGATGCCGCGCGACGGCAGCCGCGCCGATCGCGCCATCGAGGAATCGGTGCGGCTGCTCGCGCGCGCGGGTTTCGGTCGCGGCGACATCCTGCTGATCACGGATCATCCCGGCGGCGGCGCGAATTCGGCGGCGGTGGACGCCCGGGGCGCCGGTTACAAGGTGTCGGTACTGGGCTTGGGCACCGCGGCCGGCGGCGCGTATCGCGATGCCGACGGCGATGTGCTCGCCGCACGGCTGGATGGCCCCGCTCTGCGCACGCTCGCCGCATCCGGCGGCGGCGACTACGCCGCGTTCGCGCCGGACGACAGCGATCTGCTGGCGCTGGGCGTGCTCGAAGCTGATCGGATCGATGCCGCCGAGTCCCAGGGCAAGCGCGGTGCGGCGCCCTTGGACGAAGGCTACTGGCTGCTGCTGCCCTTGCTGCTGCTGGCGCTGCTCGCGTTCCGCCGCGGCGTGCTGGCGGTCGCGCTGCTGGCGCTGTGGCTGCCGTGGCAGCCGGTCGCGGCCGCCGACGGCGATGCGCTGTGGCAGCGCGAGGACCAACGCCGGCATGCGCAAATGGCGGAAGGCGTCGAGGCCTACCGCAGCGGCAATTACGCCGCCGCCGAGAAGGCCTGGCGCGGCCTGCCCGGCGCGGAGGCCGCCTACAACCGCGGCAACGCGCTGGCGAAACAGGGCCGTTACGACGAGGCGATGACCGAATACGATCGCGCGCTGCAGCTGCAACCGGGCATGCCCGATGCGATCGACAACCGCCAGCGCGTCGATCAGGCGCGCAAGCGCAAGCCGCCGCAGGACAAGCCCCAGAACAAACCGCAGCAGAAGCCGAAGGACAAACCGGCCGACGGCAAGCCGCCACCGCCCGACAAGCCGCAGAACGACCAGCAGAAGTCCGGGCAGGACCAGCCCCGCGATGCCAGCGACGGCCCGAAGCAGCCGCCGAAGCCCGATGCGAAGCCCGACGACAAGCGGGATGGCGCCGCGCAGCCGAACAAGCCAAAGGGTCCGCCGCAGCCGTCGTCGGATCCGTCGTCGAAGCCGCCGACGCCGGCCGAGCCGATGCGGGATCGACCGAAAGACGGGCGGCCCGATCCGCAGGCATCGCCAACGCAGCCGCCGCCGCCGAAGCCCGCTGAGTTGGATCCGATCACCGGCAAGCCGGTCGCGCCCAAACTGCCTGCGCCCAAGCCGGCCGAGCCGCTCGATGCCAAGGCGCAGTTGCAGGCGCAGCGCGAGGCCGACGCGGCCCAGCGCGAACGCATGCGCCGCGCGCAGGCGAAGCCGCCGGAATCGAAAGGGCCCGGCACGCAGTCGGGACAAAACGCGGAGCCGAAGGAAACCACGGCCGCGCGCGAACGCCGGGTCGCCAACGAAGCCTGGCTGCGGCGCGTGCCCGACGACCCGGGCGGGCTGCTGCGCGCGAAATTCAAACTCGAAGAGAAGCGCCGCCGCCGCGAGGGCGACCGCTGATGTCGCTGCGCCCGCTGTCGCCGCGCCCGCGCCCGATGTGCGCGTGGATGAGCGTGTTGCTCATGGCGCTGCTGTGGCTGTGCGCGCTGCCGGCCTGGGCGCAGATCCGGGCCTGGGTGGACCGCGACCGCATCGCCTACGACGAAACCACGGTGCTGAATCTGGCGATCAACGCCAGCGCCGCGCAAGGCGTGCCCGATCTGAGCGGCATCTCCCGCGATTTCCGCATCGTCGATCAGAACGTGCAGCACAACGTGCAGTTGCAGAACGGCAACATGATGTTGCGGATCATGGTCCGCCTCACGCTGCAGCCGACGCGCGAGGGCGCGCTGGAAATTCCAGCTTTGCGTACCGGCAACGATGCGACCCGGCCGCTGCGCATCTGGGTGACGCCCCCGCGCGTGCCGCGGACGACATCCGCGCCGACGCCGACCGTCGAACCCACGGAGCCGATCTTCATCGAGACCCGGGTCGACAGCCCGACGCCGTACGTGCAGCAGACCGTGGGCTACACGGTGCGGCTGCATTACGAATCCGGGATCCTCATCGACGGACGTCTCGACCACGACCCGCCCGAAGGCGCGACGCTGCAGCGGGTCGGCGAAGACGTGCAGTTGACGCGACAGATTGGCGGTACCGAATACAGCGTGCTCGAACGCCGTTTCCTGCTGATTCCCGAGCGTAGCGGCGCGGTGACGGTGCCGGGCGCGCGCTTCCTCGGACGCGGGATGGGCATGTTCGACAGCGCGTTCGGCAACGACCGCAGAGAATTGCGCGTCCGCGGCAGCCCGGTCACCCTGCAGGTCAAACCGATTCCCGCCGCCGCGCCGCAGCCGTGGCTGCCGCTGCGCGGCCTGCGCCTGCGCTATCTCGAAGCCCCGCAGTCGCTGCGGGTGGGCGAGAGCGCGGCGGTCACGATCGAGGCGGTGGCCGATGGCGCGATCGCCAGCCAACTGCCGGCGTTGACGCTGCGCGCGGGCGACGGCGCACAATTTTTTCCCGAACCGCCGCAACAGGAAGATCGTTTCGTCGACGACCGCGCGCAGGCGACCATCGTGCGTCGGGTGATGGTGCTGCCGGTGCGCGAGGGCGCACTGCGCATCGCCGGGCCGCGCATCGAATGGTGGGACACCGAAGCCGGCGTCGCCCGCAGCGCATCGCTGCCGGATATCGCCCTGCAGGTGTCGCCGGGCGCGGCCGCCGCCACGACGGCGGAGATCGCAGCGGCCGATGCCGCCGCCGCGGGCGCGGCGCAGCCGTGGCACGCATGGCGGCCGCAGAACCGCTGGGCGTGGGCGTTGCTGGTGTTGCCGCTGTTCTGGATCATCGCCATGGGCGTGGGCTGGCAACTCTGGACGACGCGCCGCCGGCAGGCGCCAAGCGCCGCCGTTGCGGCGGCGTCTTCGGGGAAGCCGCCAGCCGTCATCGACCGCGGCGCTTCGCCGCCATCGCCGTCCGTGGATGCAAAGGCGTGGGCGAACGCATTGGCGCGCGGCAATGCCGCCGAGATCGCGCGCCTGCTCTGCGCGATGGCGTCGCCGGCGGTGGCCGATCTCGATGCCGTCCGCGCGCGTCTGGCCGACCCGGCGCAGCGGGCGGCGGTGGATGCCTTGCAGCATGCGCGCTGGGGCGATGGCGATGCCGCAGCGGCGGTCGCCGCGGTGCGCGCGGCCTTCGCCGCCGGCCCGCGCTGGCGCACGACCGCCGCGCCGACCGTAGCGGTGCTGCTGCCGCCGTTGTATCCGGACGCATGAGCGAGAAGAAGCCTGGGCTGGCAGTCTGAGCCCCGGGTCTGGGCGCCTGCATGACATTTCCTGCGGCCGTGAACGCCTCCGTTCGCTGTCATCCCCGACACCCGTGCAGTGGGCGGAAGTATCTGCTGCCGGGACTGCCGGTGCCGGCCACGGGCATGTCCGTTCTCGAAGCTGGCCTGCGTTCGGGGTGACGCGGATTTCGACCCGGCCCTGCGTCACGGTCGCAGCCCGCAGCGCGGCGTCCGCTCCGCGACGCCTGATATCCTCCCTCGAACCTTTGCAGGAACCGCTATGAGCACCGAAACCGCCGCCGCGCCGCCGCGCCTGCCGATGCACTGGAAAATCGCCATCGGTTTCGCCGCGGGCATCCTGCTCGGGTTGATCGTCTATCGCTTCGTCGGCGCCGACGCGCCGTGGGTGCAGGGCTTCATCGAATACGGCACCGAGCCGTTCTCGAAGATTTTCCTGCGCCTGATCTTCATGCTGGTCATTCCGCTGCTGTTCTCGGCGCTGGTGGTCGGCATCAGCGAAATGGGCGACGTGCGCGCGCTGGGCCGCATCGGCTGGCGCACCTTGGCCTACACCACGGTGCTGTCCGCGATCGCGGTGCTGATCGGTCTGCTGCTGGTGAACTGGCTCAAGCCGGGCGTCGGCGTGGACAGCGCCGAGGCGCTGCACATGATGAGCGAGGGCGCCGAGCGCGCGCAGAGCATCGTCAGCGACAGCACCAGCCAGCCCAAGGGCCTGGACATGCTGATCGCGATCGTGCCCGACAACGTGGTCAAGGCGGCCGCGGAGAACACCATCCTCGCGGTGATGTTCTTCGCGCTGATGCTCGGCATCGGCCTGGTGCTGACCCGCAGCGAAGCGGCGAACACGCTCAAACGCGGCATCGAAGGCCTGTTCGACGTTTCGATGACCCTGATCGGTCTGGTCATCAAGCTGGCGCCGTATGCGGTGTTCTGTTTGATGTTCAATCTGGTGTCGCAGTTCGGCTGGGACCTGCTGGTGCGGCTCGGCGCGTTCGTGCTGGTGGTGCTGCTGGCGCTGGCGCTGCATCAGTTCGTGGTCTATTCGCTGGCGATCTGGCTGATCGCCAAACGCTCGCCGCTGGGCTTCTTCCGCGACGTGCAGGAAGCGATGCTGATGGCGTTCTCCACCGCGTCCAGCAACGCCACGCTGCCCACCGCGCTGCGCGTGGCCGACGAGAAACTGCAACTGCCCAAGCGGGTGTCGCGCTTCGTGCTCACGGTCGGCGCCACCGCCAACCAGAACGGCACTGCATTGTTCGAGGGCGTGACGGTGCTGTTCCTCGCGCAGTACTTCGGCATCGATCTGTCGCTGACGCAGCAGGTCACGGTGATGTTCGTGTGCATCCTCGGCGGCATCGGCACCGCCGGCGTGCCGTCGGGCTCGCTGCCGGTGATCGCGCTGATCTGTGCGATGGTCGGCGTGCCGCCGGAAGGCATCGGCCTGGTGCTCGGCGTCAACCACTTCCTCGACATGTGCCGGACCACGGTCAACGTCACCGGCGACCTCGGCATCGCCGCCATGGTCTCGCGCGGCGAGTCCGACCCGCCGCGCGAGGCGTGACGGCCGCTGCGACGGTTGATGTGATCGCGGTCGCGGTCCTGCCGCGCCTTCGCTTGTGGGCGCTTCGACCCGCTGGCAGAATCGCCGCGAGATTCGCCTAATATTGGCGCCTACCCCCGGGCGCACGCACCACCCAAGGAGAAAAAACGATGCGGAAGTTGTTTGCGATGATGGCGCTGTTGGCGCTGGCCGGCTCGGCGATGGCTGCGGATCCCGCCTGCAAGAAGAATTTCAAGCAGGAAGGCAAGTTCATGACCGGCCGCACCTTCACCACCTGGGACACGATCCCGGGCGTGAGCGTGTCCACCGCCTACAAGCGCATCTACGCCGAAGGCACCAAGTCCGGCCTGCGCGTGGCGTCCAGCGATGAAAAGGCGGGCGTGATCTCGTTCGAGCAGCCCAACGGCGGCGTGGATCTCTCCGGCGCCAAGGCGACCCTGCCGTGGAATGTGGTGATCGAACCGCAGGGCAAGGCCGTCAAGGTCACGGTCACCAAGACCACCCCCGGCGGCTTCTCCACCAGCACCGACTTCCAGATCACCTCGATGTGCGCGGTGATCGACGCGGGGCGTTGATCGCAGCCCCACCGTACGACCTGTCTTCGCCGGCCTGAACGCCGGCGAAGACGTTTTCCGGCATGACGCATCCAAGCCGATGCGTCCGGCATGACGCGATCCGAGCGGACATCCGCCCCCCGGGATGGGACAATGGGCGGCCCGCAGCCCGCCGGGCGCCGCCGAAACGACTCCCGCCCCATGACGACGCCCAGCCGCCGCGATCTTGCCAACGCCATCCGTTTCCTCGCCATCGATGCGGTGCAAGCCGCCAACTCCGGTCATCCGGGCATGCCGATGGGCATGGCCGACATCGCCGAAGTCCTGTGGAACGACTACCTGCAGCACAACCCGGGCAACCCGCACTGGGCCAACCGCGACCGTTTCGTGCTGTCCAACGGCCACGGCTCGATGCTGCACTACGCGCTGCTGCATCTCACCGGCTACGACCTGCCGCTGGACGAACTGAAGAACTTCCGTCAGCTCGGTTCGAAAACCGCCGGTCACCCCGAAAACCACATGACCCCGGGCGTGGAAACCACCACCGGCCCGCTGGGTCAGGGCTTCGCCAACGCGGTGGGCTTCGCGCTCGCCGAAAAACTGCTGGCGCAGCGCTTCAATCGCCCCGAGCTGACCGTCGTCGATCACCGCACCTGGGTGTTCATGGGCGACGGTTGTCTGATGGAAGGCATCTCGCACGAAGCCGCGTCGCTGGCCGGCACGTGGGGCCTCAACAAACTCGTCGCGTTCTGGGACGACAACAACATTTCCATCGACGGCCAGGTGCAGGGCTGGTTCACCGACGACACGCCGGCGCGCTTCGAGGCCTACGGCTGGACCGTGGTGCGCAACGTCGACGGCCACGACCCGGTGGAGATCAAGACCGCCATCGACACCGCGCTGCGCTCGTCCGACAAGCCGGTGCTGCTGTGCTGCCGCACCACCATCGGTTTCGGTTCGCCCGCCAAGGCCGGCAAGGAATCCTCGCACGGCGCGCCGCTGGGCAAGGATGAAGTCGCCGCCACCCGCGTCGCGCTGAACTGGGAACACGCGCCGTTCGAGATTCCGCAAGCCATTGCCGACGGCTGGCGCGCGAACAACGCCGGCGCCGCGCGCGAACTGAACTGGCGCGACCTGTTCAATCGCTACGCCGCGGAATATCCCGAACAGGCCGATGAACTCTCCCGGCGCATGCGCGGCGAACTGCCGGTCGACTTCGCCGTCGTAGCCGACACTTACATCGCAAAGCTGCAGGCCGAAGGCCCGGTGGTCGCATCTCGCAAGGCGTCGCAGATGGCGATCGAAGCCTTCGCGCCGCATCTGCCGGAACTGGTCGGCGGCTCCGCCGATCTGGCGCATTCCAACCTCACGCTGTGGAAAGGCAGCAAGTCGGTCGCGAGCAGCGACCCCGACGCCAACTATGTCTATTACGGCGTGCGCGAATTCGCGATGACCGCGATCAGCAACGGTCTGGCGCTGCACGGCGGTTTCGTGCCGTACGACGCCACCTTCCTGGTGTTCAGCGACTACGCCCGCAACGCGGTGCGCATGAGCGCGTTGATGGAAGCCCGCGCGATCCACGTCTACACCCACGATTCCATCGGTCTGGGCGAGGACGGCCCGACCCATCAGCCGATCGAACATCTGGCCTCGCTGCGTTACATCCCGCACAACGACGTGTGGCGTCCCTGCGATGCGGTCGAGTCCGCGGTGTCGTGGCGCGCGGCGATCGAACGCGCGGATGGCCCGTCGTGCCTGATCTTTTCGCGCCAGAATCTGGCGCACCAGGCGCGTTCCGACGCGCAGGTCGCCGACATCAGCCGCGGCGGTTACGTGTTGAAGGACAGCGTGGGCGCGCCGGAATACATCCTGATCGCCACGGGTTCGGAAGTCGGCCTCGCGATGCAGGCCGCCGCCGAACTCGGCGACGGCGCCCGCGTGGTGTCGATGCCGTCGACCGATGTTTTCGATCGCCAGGACGCGGCGTATCGCGAGTCGGTGCTGCCGAAGGCCTGCCGCAAGCGCATCGCCATCGAAGCGGGCGTGCGCGATTTCTGGGGCAAGTACGTCGGGCTCGACGGCGCGGTGATCGGCATGGACAGCTATGGCGCTTCCGCACCGGCCGAAAAGCTGTATCCGCATTTCGGCATCACCGTCGACGCTGCGGTCGCGGCGGCGCGCGCGCTCTGATCTTGAGCCGGCGCACGGGGCGCGCATGAGCCGCAGCGGGCATCCCGTGTCGATGTCCGTGCGTGCCGCCGCATTGGCGGCCTTGTTGTGCGCTGCGTCGCTTTGCGTTCACGCCGCGACGCCCGCGCCGTGTGCGCGGGTCGACGCCGTGCGTCGTCCATTGCCGGATCCTGTCGCATGCGTGCGTCGCGCCGGCGTCGCGGTGCCGGCGGGCGCCGCCACCGTGACGGCGCTGTTCGCGCATGAAAAAGACCGTGCGGCCGCTGGTCGCTTCAACGACTCCGAGCAAGCCCTCGATTGCATCGAAGCGGTGCTCGGCGACGACGGCGATGCGACTGCGCAATACGAAGTGGTGCGCCGCCGCGGAATCCTGGATTACCGGCGTGAGCGGATTCCCGAGGCATTGACTCGCTTCGAATGCGCGCTGTCGCTGTCGAACGCGCGCGAGGATCGCGTCGCCGCCGCCAATGATCTCAAGAACGTCGGCAGTACACTGCGCCGGCTCGGCGATTTCCACGGCGCACTGCGCACGTTGATGCTCAGTCTCGACATGCAACGCAGCAACGGCGAGGTCGATGGCGCCGTGCTCAACAACATCGCCGATGTCTATCGCGATATCGATAAGCCGGACGAAGCGATGCGGTATTACCGCGAAGCCAGGGAGGCCTATCTGCAGCGTCGAAAACCGGAACATGCGGCGCATGTGCTGGAAAGCATGGGCGTGCTCAGTCTGGAGCTCGACGATGCGCCGCAGGCCGTCCGCTGGCTTGAAGCCGCATTGGCCACCTATCGCGAGATCGGAAAGCACGATTACGAAATCCGGGTGTGCGGCTGGTTGATCCGCGCCGCGCTGAGCCAAGGCGATACCGCGGCGGCGCGACGCTGGATCGCATCCGGAACGGCGTTGTCGGCTTCGCACGGCCTGCCGCTGCCCGCATCGTTCCAACTGCAGACTGCGCGTACCGAGCGGATCGCTGGCGACAGCGCCGCCGCCATCGATCGTCTGCAGCGTGCGCTGTCGACGCTGCCGGAGCGCGACATCGTGCGTTCGGCCTTGCTCGAAGAACTGGCCGCCGCGCAGGAAGCCGCAGGCGACCGCGCCGCCGCGATCGAAACGCTGCGCAGCGCGCAAGCGGAGGAGCGTCTGCTTGCCCGCGCCAAGCACGACCGCCAGCTCAGCTGGCTGAGCACGCGCTTCGAAACCGCCGAACGCGACCGCACCATCGCCGCGCTGGAAACCGAAAACCGCCTGCGCCGCGCCGAGCTGCGCCAGCGCACGCTGCTGCTGTGGCTGACCGTGGCGATCGCCGCTGCGGTGGGGCTGGGACTGTGGTCGCTGCTGCAGCGTCGGCGTCAGCGCGAACGGCTGCAGGAAGAGGCGAGACGCATTCGCCACGAAGAAGAGCTCGCGCGCTACCGTCGCGAAGCCGATGCCCTCGCCGAAGATCGCAGCCTGCTGCAGGCGCTGCTCGACAGTCGCGACGATGCCGTTTGTCTGCTCGATACCGAAGGTCTGCTGCTGGCCGCCAACCGCGCCGCGTGTCGATGCCTCGGCGCGGTCGAACAGCCGCCGGTCGGACATGCCATCGCCGAATTCCTCGCCGCGCCCGATCACGATGTATTGACATCAGCGTTGGAGCGGATGGAAGACACCGCGGTGCAGACTTTCGCGTTCGTCGCCCGCGACGGCACACCGTTGATCGCGCATCTTGCGCAATGGGAACACGGCGATGGTCTGATCGTGCTCGGTCTGCAGACGCGTTCCGACGGAAGCGCCGATGCGTCGTCCTCGCAGGCCAGCACTGACGACGATGCCCACGAAGCTGAGAATCACGATGAACTCCGACGCGCCGAATTCCGGCGTTCGCTGGTCGAACTGATGCTCGCAGTGATCGATACCTGGGAACGCGCCACCGGCAGCAGCCGCTTGGAACTCGCGGAAAAAAGCCGCATCTGGCGCGTCACCATCGACGACGGCCGCCTGCGCGCGCGCGCGATGGAGCGCTACCTCACCGTCGCGAAACTACCGCACAACCCGCGCTGGCGCGATGTCCTGCGCTCGGCTTACTTCGTCCTTGGCCAGTGCGCGATGGAAGCGCAAGCACGCGACGATCTGCAGCGTCGCGTCGACGCGGTACTGGCTTATACGCGGCGCAGTGCGTTGGTGTGAGTGTTGCGGTGCGTTCGCTGGATCGTGACTGGCCATGCGATCGGGTACTGATATGTTCTGTTGACGGTCCTCGGCGAAGGCGTTAGCGTGATCGTCGTCACGGATGGCGCACAGCCCGCTGCCGGACCCGATGCAGTCGCTGCGGACCAGATCCGTGTTGCCGAGTTGCCCGGACATCGATGGCCAAGCGAAGGGAACAGTGGATGACGCGCGACGAACAGGGGCAGAGTCTCAACCGGGTCATTCACGCATTCCCGGGCTTGACCCGGCATGACATCGAACGCAGTGCGACGGCACGGATATCCATTCGCAACGCCGGCATCGCGCTGTCGGCGATTTTGCTGTTGTTGGCGGTGGGTGCG
>CBIHKW010000107.1:0-15402 GCA_966203835.1 uncultured Thermomonas sp. | reverse complement strand
GAAACACCGGCAGAGCGATACAGACAAAGTGTTGCGTCGATTGGTTGAATCCAAGAACCAAAGAAAACTCTTTGGTGCCGGAGCAAACCTGCCATCGGATACATGCCCGGGATTTTTCGATGCGGCATCCTGCCGCGTCGAAAAACGGCGCACGTCCTGTGCGCCGCCCTCCGGGTCTTCGAATGTTGGGCAGACATCGTAGGGTGGGGTAAGCGCAGCGCAACCCCACCACCACAATCGCTATCAACACCCACTACCAACATTGATCGCAAGCATTCGCCCGTTCGCGCACCGGATCAGCGACAATACGCACGCGGCGATGGCGCCGTAGCGGCTGGAGACGGCAGATGCGTGCGGTGCCCCATGTGGTGGTGGTCGGTGGCGGTTTCGGTGGGTTGTGGGCGGCACGCGCGCTGCGCGATGCGTCGGTGCGGATCACCCTGGTGGATCGCGGCAATCATCATCTGTTTCAGCCGTTGCTGTACCAGGTCGCGACCGCCGGGCTTTCGGCGCCGAACATCGCCGCGCCGTTGCGGCATATCCTGCGCGGACAGAAGAACGTCACCGTGCTGCTGGGCGAGGTCGACAACATCGCGCCCGATGCGAAGCAGGTGCGTCTCGCCGACGGCCGAACCCTCGATTACGACCATCTGCTGCTCGCCAGCGGCGCCACCCATGCCTATTTCGGACACGACGATTGGGCCGCGCATGCGCCGGGCTTGAAGACGCTGGACGATGCGCTGGAAATCCGTCGCCGCATCCTCACCGCATTCGAGCGCGCCGAAGCCGAAGACGACGCGGCGAAACGCGAGGCGTGGTTGACGTTCGCGATCGTCGGCGGCGGCCCCACCGGCGTGGAACTGGCCGGCACGCTGGCCGAAATCGCGCGACACACGCTGCACGGCGAATTCCGCCGCGCCGATCCGCGCAAGGCGCGCGTGCTGCTGCTCGAAGCCGGGCCGCGGGTGCTGTCGAGTTTTCCGGAATCCTTGTCCGAAAAAGCGCGCGCGCAGCTGCAGAAACTCGGCGTGGAGGTGCGCACCGGCGTTCCGGTGGCGGCGATCGACGGCGAGGGCGTGCAGCTGGGGGAAGAACGCATCGCCGCGCGCACCGTGCTGTGGGCGGCGGGCGTGGCCGCGTCGCCGCTGGCGCGCGATCTCGGCGTGCCGCTGGATCGCGCCGGCCGCGTGATCGTGCAGCCCGACCTCAGCGTCCCCGGACATCCGGATATCTTCATCGCCGGAGATCTCGCGTCGCTGCAATTCAACGGCAAACCGGTGCCGGGCGTCGCGCCCGCGGCGAAACAGATGGGACGTCACGTTGCGCAGGCGATCCGCGCGCGCCTGCAGGGACGCGCGCCGACACCGTTCCGCTATCGCGATTTCGGCAATCTCGCCACCATCGGCCGCATGGCCGCGGTGGTCGATCTCCATGGCTTCAAGTTCTCCGGCCTGCTTGCCTGGTGGTTCTGGCTGGCGGCGCACGTGTTCTTCCTGATCGGCTTCCGCAACCGCATGGTGGTGATGATTGACTGGGCGCAGGCGTACTGGAGTTACCAGCGCAGCGCGCGGATCATTCTGGGTGCGGATCGCAAGCGGTAGACGTCACGCACGCTCGACGCGGCAGGCGTAACAGCCGGGTTTCGCGTAGTGGATATGGATGTACGCAGTGCGTTCGATCGCGAACAGCGCTGCGATGGCGGCTTCGACTTCGGTGCCCGGCACCGCCTCCGCCCACACCATCATCCCGCGCGGGTCGTAGGCGCGCAGCGACAGCAGGCGCGTGCGCAGCAACGCCGGTACTTCATCCGCCGCCGGCAGCGCCTGCGTCGCGACTTCGCGTACGTACACCGGCCCGGAGGCGCGATACGGCGTGTCCACGCGATGATGGTCGTAGGGCAGCAGCAAGAGGCGTTCGCCTGCGGTCGCATCCTGCAGGCTGACCCTGCAGGGATACACCGGACGATCGTCGGCAACGAGGCTGCAGATGTCGCGGGCGCGCAGTTCTTCGTCTGAAGCTGCGAACAGCGGTGCGAAAATGTCGGCGGGTAATGCATGAATCTGGAAAGACATGGTGGCGCTCCGGCGTTGGGAGCGCGCATCGTGGCGTGACGCATGCGATCACGATATCCGGATCTTGCGGCCTCAGCTTTTACCCTTCGCGGTTTTCTGCTTGGCGCGCGCGGAGGGATGGTTGTCCTGATCCCGTCGTATCTCGAACAGCCCGGTCGCCTCGATCAGGCTGCTGAGCTTGCCGTAACCGTAGTTGCGCGCGTCGAACGGCCCACGATTGCGGATGTTGGTGCCGACCGCGGACAGATTGGCCCAACCGTCGTCCTCCTTCTCCGCATCCACGGCGCCGCGCAGCAGTTTCACGAGCTTGGTGTCCTGGCGTAATTTCGCGGTCGGCATCGGCGGGACGGGCGCGGGTTCGGATGCATCGGTGGCTTCGTCCGCGGCTTTGGCGTTGGCGGGCTGCTCATCGATGTAGAGAAAGGTCGAACACGCATTGACGAAAGGTTCCGGCGTTTTCTTCTCGCCGAAGCCGAACACGCGCATGTCCTGCTGGCGCAGGCGCATCGCCAGCGGGGTGAAGTCGGCGTCGCTGGACACGATCGCGAAAGCGTCGAAGCGACCGCTGTGCAGCAGATCCATCGCGTCGACCACCATCGCCATGTCCGAAGCGTTCTTGCCGCTGCTGTAGGCGAACTGCTGGATCGGCTGGATCGCGTTGGGATGCAGCGCCTGCTCCCATTTCTGCAGCGTCGGGCTTTTCCAGTTGCCGTAGGCGCGGCGCACGTTGGCGATGCCGTGGCGGGCCAGTTCGGCCAGCACCATATCGATTTTCGCCGCCGGCGCATTGTCGGCGTCGATCAGCAGCGCGATCCGCATGCGTTCGTCCATGGCATTCTCCCCGGAAATTCTGTCGACAGCTTAGGCGCGGAAGATGCGTCGAGTCCATCGCAAAACGAACGGCCCGGTTGCCCGGGCCGTCGTAGACTGCTTCGCATTGCGGTGTGCGGATCCGTTCGTGCCGTTCAGTTCCAGCCGTCCCAGAAATACGCATACGCATTCAGTGTCTTGGTGGCGTTGGTATCGGTGTCGCGCACCGTCACTTCGAGGATCGAGGGCGAGTTGAAGAGATTGATGCTCTGCCAGCAGCTGCTGCTGTTGCTGGCGCAGACGCCGGTGGCGCCGGTTTCCAGATTCTTCCACGTGAAACTGTAATTGCCCGCGGTCAGGCCGGTCACTTCGAACACCGCCGTGGTCGGATTCGTGGCGGTGCTGGGCGTCCACGCCGATTCGCAGTAACCCACCGAGGAATAGTCGTAGGCGTAGGTGTCGACGAAGCAGGTGAGTTCGGCGTTGCTGACATTGCCGGCGCTGGCAGTTTCGCTGTGGCCGAACAGCCCGACGGCGAGTAGCAGTGCGGAAGCGGCGGCGGATATGTTCCTGGAGATCATGGTCTGTCTTCCTGTTCAGAAATCATGGTTGCCGGGCGCCATCCCGTGTGTCGAAGGTGGCGCGCGGATCGTTGTGCAACGCGGACGCGCTTGCTATGGCGGATGCCGCTTGCATCGTTTCCAGCGCGAAAAGCGGTAAAACAGGATCAATCGGGCGGGTTGCCGTGCGCTGCGTCTGCCGCTGGCGGTTCAGACGGAGGTGCTTCCGGCTGGAGCGTTTCAGGTCTGGAGCGGCCCGGTCGCCCGGGTCATCGCGCAGATCATGAAGATGGGATTCGACCTTCTCAGGACCAGCCGTCGTAGTACGAAGCCTGTGCGACCACCGTGGTCGTCGCGCCGGTATCGTTGTCGCGGATCAGCACCGAGAACGTCACGCTCTGGTTCAGCCCGATCGTCAGTCCGCAGGTGCTGCCGCCGCATTGGCCGCCCAGGCCAGTGTTGAGGTTGGTCCAGGTGAACGAATAGTTGCCGGCCGGCAGGCCGGACACTTCGAAGAACGCGCTGCCGGGAATGCCGGCGCCGTTGTAGGGCGTCCATCCCGCATCGCAGTAGTAAGGCGTCGTGACGTCCCAGGCGGATGTGTCGATGTAACAGCCCAGCGTGGCGTTGCTCAGGTCGCCGGCGTGCGCGGGCGCGGCCGGAAGCATGGTGGCGCCGGCCAACAGCGCGGCCGCGAGCGTCGGTAACAGCGTGGGGAACATGGCTTTGGATTTCATGCACTACCTCCGATGTAGTGACTTGGCGTGGCCCACCGTCGCGGCGGACGCGGCGAGTATGGTCCTGGGATCGGCGCCCATCCGAGACCGCTGTCTGCAATCCGGCCACGACGCGCATCGGATAGCGGACGGAACCGCCATCGTGAACGGGCCGGTTTTCCGGGCCGTTCATCCGGAATCTCAAGTCCGTTGCGGATGCGCGGGCAGCGAGTCTTGCACGCGCCTCAATGCGGCGCGCAGCGCATCGACATCGCCGGCCGGCACTTCCGACCAACCGCGCAGACTGCCGAGACCACAGGCCGCGGTCGCGATGACTGGAATGCCGCGCGCGATCGCGGCGATCAGCGCGCGCGGCTCGTGCTCGACCCACGCCGGCAGCGCCACCGCATCGCACAGCGAAAGCGCGGTGTCGACATCATCGATCCTGTGTAGCGCGATGTCGTTCCAGCGCGCCGGTTCGCCGCCGTCGCGCACCGGCAGCACGATCTCCGCGTCCAGGCCGGCCATCGCAGCGGACAGCTCCCATGCGCCTTTCCGCATCAGGCTCGATGCGGGGAAATAGATACGTATCGGGCCGGGTCTGCGTTCAGCGCGTGCGATGTCCATGGTCGGCAATCGCCAGGGCAGCGCATGCGCCTTGGCGCCCGCCAGAACCAGCATGCCCGCGTGCGGGCCGATCCAGCGTTCGGCGCCCTCCAATGCGTCGCGTTCGGCGCGCAGCAGATCATCGTCGGCGCGGAAATCGCGCAGGCTGGGCTCGACCGGATGACGCGCGGCGGCCGCATCGAGTTGCGAGTGGATGTGCGCCATCGGCAGCGCCCGCATCAATACGCGATAGCGTCGCCCGGCCAGCGCGCCGCGGCGCCACAGATACGGCAACCACGCCTGATCGACGTAGAGTTCGAGATGCTCCGGCCGCAAGCGCGCGGCCGCTGCGTCCGCGGCAAGCGCGGCCAGCGCCGTCGCGCGCCGTGCCGGCGGCGAACGTTGCAGACGATGTTCGATGGCGAGGATTTTCTGGCGCACGCGCATCGACAGCGAAGCATCCGCGCCGATGCGTTCGCCCTGCGCGACCTCCGTCGTCAGGAACTGCGCGTGCTCCGGCATCGGCGCCTGCACGAGGATCGCGGTCCTGCTCTGCGCGTCTCGAAGGGTCGGCGCATTGCGGAAACACTCGTCCTGTCCGCAGGTCACGCAGTCGCCGGGCCGTTGCGGCGGCAGCGCGCCGATACCGGATTCGAGCGTCGCGTCGATCGTTCGTCCCGAGACCGGCGTCGTCGGCACGACACCGCGCACCCGCACCGTCAGCGATTCCGCATCGAGCGCAACCTCGAAGCGCAGGTCGAAGGGCGCGCGCAGCCGCAGGTCGACGTAATTCCAGAACACGGTGGCGTCGCGATCGCGCGCCGCCGCCGAGCCCGGAATGATCTGCGAATGCGCGTGACGTTCGACCACCTCCATCCCGGATTTCAGCGCCGCGTCGTAGAGCGCGTTCGACAGCTGGCAAAGACCGCCGCCGATGCTCGGAATCAGACAGCCTTCGCGCAGCTCGCGGCCGATCGCGAAGCCGCGGCCGCGCGAGGGGCGGCCGAGTTGCGCCCAGAAGCTCAGCACATCGCCGCGCGACAGTTCGATGCCGTCGAACGCACGGTGAGCGATGCGCAGATTCTCGATCTTGCCCAGCACCAGGGTGTTTTCGGCGGCATCCTTGCCCGGCCACAGCGCCGAGATCGATTCGGCGATCACCGGCGCTTCGCGCAGGCGCACACCCGCGCGATGGCGGCGATGTGTGCGGTCGAACAGATTTCTCGCCAAGCGCAGGCACTTGAAGCCGCCGGCGCGGAATTCGAACCACAGCGCCCCGAACCTGTTCGGCAAGGCGGGCGGCGGGACTGACGAACCTGACGCTGACGATTCATTGTTCGACTGGGACCCGGCGGTGGGAAGCGGGGCATTCGCCACACCGCCCCCCCAATTGGAACCGCCCCGAATAAGGGCGCCCAAAAAAACACGGCCCGGTTGCCCGGGCCGTTCGTGGGGTGCTGCGCGAGTCGCGTGCTTACGCTGCGAACAGCGCCTTCATCTTCTTCAGCGCGTTGGCTTCGATCTGGCGGATGCGTTCGGCGGACACGCCATACTCGTCGGCCAGCTCCTGCAGCGTGATCTTGCTATCGGCGTCCAGCCAGCGACGCTTGACGATATCGCGCGAACGCGCATCCAGACGGGACAGGCCTTCACGCAGCAGATCCAGCTGATCGGCTTCGCTGTCGGCGCTTTCGTAGGCCTGCGCCGGGTCTTCGCCTTCCATCATCAGATAGGCCACCGGTGCCGGCGGGCCGTGATCTTCGTCGGCATCGTCGGGCGCGTCGAAACCGATATCGCGGCCGGAGAGGCGCGACTCCATTTCCATCACTTCGCGCTCGGAAACGTTCAGATCCTTGGCGACCGCGCGCACTTCCTCTGCGTTGAGCCAGCCCAGGCGGGTCTTGCTGCGGCGCAGGTTGAAGAACAGCTTGCGCTGCGCCTTGGTGGTCGCGACCTTCACGATGCGCCAGTTCTTGATGATGAACTCGTGCATCTCAGCGCGGATCCAATGCACCGCGAACGACACCAGGCGCACGCCGACCGTCGGGTCGAAACGCTTCACCGCCTTCATCAGGCCGATGTTGCCTTCCTGGATCAGGTCGGCCAGCTGCAGGCCGTAGCCGTTGTAGCCGCGGGCGACGTGGACGACGAAACGCAGGTGCGAGAGCACCAGCTCGCGCGCGGCGTCGAGGTCGTTCTGTTCGAGGAAGCGGCGGGCGAGCGCCTGCTCGTTCTCGACGGAGAGCACCGGGATCTGGTGGACGGCGCCGACATAGGCCTCGAGCGAACCGAGTGAGGACAGGCCGTTCAAGACCGGCATCGGCAGGCTGTTCGGGATCAGGGCGGTACTGGCAGTGGTCTGGTTCATAGGTCTCGATCTTAGCAGTCGGCCGGTTGGAGTGCTAAACCCGGAAAAAGTTCCCCAGTGTTCCATTTATGAGACGGACAGCGAGGTGGTGCGTCTTCGATACAACAGGTGCTGACATTCCTGACGGCAAATACGGATTTTTCAAGCCAAGTGATGCATCGAGCGACATCGACCATGCCCGCCCGGGCGGTATCGTTGCCGAAAGCTCCAATCTTTGTCGGCGGCACGGGCTATCACAAAAGTCATAAAAATCAATTGCTTGCGCGAAGCGGCCAAGAGAGGTGGTCTGCAGCGATTTGCTTCGTACACAAGGCTGGGCCAAAAGCGGTTGCCCGGGGAGGCCCGAAGGTCACGCGGCCTCTCGGGCCGTTCAGTCGTCAGCGCGACACTCGGCGCGGAGGGTCTGCCGGGTCCTGTCGCCTCATGGAATGGATCGTGGAAGGGTCGCGCTTAGGCGGGACGGGCCGCCTGAGCGTCCCGCTGGCCGAAGTCGGCGCTCACTCCTTCAGATAGTCCGGCAATGCGGTGGCTTCCTCTGCGCCCTGTTCGATCTCGAAGTTGCGCCGCTGTGTCCAGACGTCCCGGATCAGCAGATAGTCGTCCTGAACATTTTCCCGAAAAGATTCGAGACTCAGGGAATGGGTTCGAGCGTCCACCAGGCCGAGCGCCTGGAATCCGATTCGAGCGCTGCCGTCCTCGACGCGGTTCAAGGGTTGCAGCGGGGAATCGCCCAACACGCCGACAACATCCCGCAGCGTCTTGGGGCTGAGGAATGGGAGCACAATGTTGCTCCCGGATAAGGGCGACCAAGGGCGACAGGCGCGGCGAGATCGCCGCCTCATGCGGAATAACGACCGACGGAAGCGTGGCTGCGGCGGTTTTCCGGATGCACAGAACGCATGCGGCCCACCGCCGGCCCAACCGTTCGACGTGGCCTCTGGTGAAGTCGCTTCGGTTTCCGTCATGTGCGCACATCGCTTCCGGCGAGTCGCAATGACGACGAATGCCGCCGCCAGACGCTGGCAGTCGACCTGGCGACAGACGCGTTTCTCCGCACCGGCGCAACTACGCGCCGGTGTGAATACCGGTTTGAATGCCGTTCCCGTACGCAGGGATCAGAATCCCCGCGAGAAGCCGATGAACATCGAAGCCGTGCCATCGGTGTCGGGCTCGATGAAGGGGCTGTCCTTGATCTCGTCGGGCAACATGCTGTACTTCACGGACGCCATGACGGACCACTTCTCTCCGAGCGGTCTGAAGTAGTTGACGCCGACGTGCGGGATCGCGACCGCATCGGGTTTGTAGTCGACCACGCCGCGTGCGACTTCTTTGTCGAGCGTGCCGTAGTAGTAAATCGCCATGTCGTCCGACAACCAGCAGGCGCCGACATTCGGGGTCAGGTTTCCCTGACCCACCTGGAAGCGATAGCCATATTGAATGGACAATTCCTGGCCGCCGCTCGTATCGGTGGCATCGGCCAGGAGTTCGGCTTCGAGTTCGCCGGCCTTGCCGCTCCACTTCATTCCAAGGCCAAGATCGAAACCCTTGTCGCGATCCTCGAGCAGGCGATGGTCGATGCCATTTCGCGCCAGCTCCTGCTTGCCGAGGTCGTCCACGCTGAATCCGTCGAAGCGGAATTTGCCGATTGCAGCCAGCTCGAAATTCCCGGTGTCGACGAAGCGCCATCCCGCGGAAAGTCCTCTGAAATAGAAGTTTTCGCCGTTGTAGCTCACGAGGGGAATCGGGATCATGCGAGTGCCTTCCCCGGCGTACGGGCTGTCGGAGACGACTGCAGCCAATCCAAGGCTCCAGCCACGCGGCTCTCCGCCATCGGATTCTTCCGATTGGGCCACGGCGTTGAACGACAAGCCAGACAACAACACGGGCAACAGAAATTTCATCATTGGAAGCCTGACCTCATTCAGTAGGGGATTGATTGACCGATACGCATGCTCGCGCCTCCTGTCGGGGCGCGACTGCGAACAGCGACTGAAGAATGAATCGGCGATGTCGCCGAAATGTCGTGGTCGGCGGTCGAAGCCTGAATGAAGACTGATCGCCGCTTACAACGGGATCACGCTTGCGGTCACATCCAGCGTGGCGCGCGTGCCGCCCATCGCCACCGGTTCGATCGAAAGCTTCCAATCGTAGTGATCGCAAATGCGACCGATCAGGAAGAGTCCAAGCCCCTGGCCGCGAACGGGAGCCGACTGCCGCAGGCTTTCGCGGTAGCGCCGGGCCGCCTCGACCGGATTGAATCCGCTGCCCGAGTCGGCGACCGAGATGATGCCCTTGCTCAGCGTCAGCTCGACAAGGCCGGCCTCGGTATTTTCGATGGCGTTGCGTATCAGGTTGCTGACCGCGATGCGAACCATCGCCTCGGGCGCCGCAATGTGGGTCGGCTGCATTTCACCGGTCTTCAACAGCGCCGATTTGCCTCGAAGCAGGTGCTCGTGATCCGCAATCACGCGCGGTAGAAGTTCGTGGAGCACGGTCACATCGACCGGCGCGGATCCGGGGCTCGCTTCGCGCGCCAGATACAGCAACGCGACCATCGTCTCCGATAGATCTTCGACCGCGTGCTCGATTCGATTCAGCACCGGCTTCGATGCGTCGGGCAGGGAGGTCTGTTTGAGCACATCGACCGCCCCGGCGATTACGGCGATGGGTGTCCTGAATTCGTGGCTCGCCTGATCCAGGAGACTCCGCTCGCGTTCGATGAACTGCTCGACGCGCTGCAGGTGGGCGTTGCTGGCCTCTGCGATGATCTGGATCTCTTCCCGCGCGTAGGTCGTTGGAAGCCGCGCGCCGATGGTGCCCGGGACAATGGCCTGCATGCGGTTGGCCAAGTCCCTGACGGGCCGGACGAGATTGGCGTGCAGCCAGACGATCACGACGCCAATGAAGGTAATGATGAAGGCGGCCCACCACAGACTCTTTACGGTATCCAGATTCTGCTGATCCTCGAGCTCGCTGATGTCGATCGTGGTGATGAGCCGGCCCGGCGGAAGATCGACGACCAATGCATGGAAACTGCCCTGGCCGTGAAAGTTCTCGGCTTCCGTAAAGGTCGAAAATCCGGTCTCCGTCGAGTAGTAGCCGGGAGGCAGGTCGACCAGATAGTCCGGCGCCTGCGAAGCGCCGCGCCCGTCTTCCACGTACCAGGATCGGATGAGGCCCTCCTCTGCAAGAGTAGCGCTCTGTCCCGCGCGAACGCGCGCTGCGTGCCCGGCTGAAACGGACTGGAGCATGCCCATCCAGAACCGGTGTTCGATCAGGTATTGACTGCCGAACCTTTCGGCCGAAATCGCGGCGAGCAGCGTCAGCCCCAGAACGATCAAGGCCGCGCTGGTCCACCAATGCACGCCTCGGGGTTTGCTGATCAGCCGCGAGAGCTTATTCAATGTCGCAGAGCCTGTAGCCAGAACCGGGCACGGTGTGCAGGAGCGGCTTCTCCGACTCCAGATCGATCGCCCGGCGAAGCACGTACATGTGCGAGCGCAACAGATCCGTCCCGGGCACGCTGTCCGCCCAGGCCGCGCGTTCCAGGCGCGATCGCGCGACAACGTGCGGGCTTTCGCGCATGAGAAGCTCCAGCAGACGTCGCCCGGTTCGCGTCAGGGCGATCCTCCTGCCCGCGCGATGGATCTCCATCGTCCGCAGCTGGAAATGAAGATCGCCCACGATCAGCGCATCGTCCGGCGCAGCGGACTGCTTGAGGCGGGAGACCAGGGATCGCAGGCGGACTTCGATCTCCGGCAAGGCCACCGGCTTCACCAGATAATCGTCCAGTCCGGACTCGAATCCGTCGATCTTGTCGGTCAATCGGTCGCGCGCCGTGAGCATGATCACCGGGACCTTCTTTTTCGCCTCGCCGCGCAGTCTCTTGAGTACGGTCAAGCCATCGAGCCGGGGGAGATTCCAGTCGAGCACGATCGCGTCGTAATCCCTGGAGGATGCGAGGTGCAATCCGGTCAGTCCGTCGGGCGCAGCGTCCAGGCTGTGCCCGCATCCCTCCAGGTAGTCGTAGAGGTTGGCGGCCAACTGCGCATTGTCTTCGATGATGAGGATCGACAAGGATTCCTTGCTCATGGCGCATTCGCCTCCGAGGACAGACCCGACCGGAACCCCGTTCGCACATCGATCGCGAAGGATCGCCAGAAAACCGGCGCAGCGCCGTGAACGTCACGCCGTTCATCGACTTTAGCATGACGCGTGCGGACCGGAAGGCGATGGAAATGCTCGCCTAACCGCGTGCAATCGCGCGCATCGGGCGGTCTTTCATGCGTCCGCGCGCGATTCCCTCGACACTGGAAAACATGCGAACAAAACGACATGCGATGTCTCCGGGGTTTCATTCGGTGCAGTGGATGGTGGCCGTGGAGGCGCCAGGCACCGATCCGGAATTGTCCATCGCCGCGGTCTCCGCGCGCCGCGGGAACCATGTCCCGATGCGCTCGATCGCATCGTCCACACAGCTGTAGGCGACGGGTATCACGAGCACCTGACCGCGCCGAACCGTGTCGCCCACGTCGACCTTGATCCCGGTGAGTCGCAGTCCGCCGGATTCCGCACCGACGCTCGCTTCCTGCCACGTGGCCACGTTGCCTGTCGCCGGAATGCGGATCGGAAGCATCGATGTCCGGCCTCGGGTCACTGCGACCGACATGACGGGGCGCGGTGTCGCGGTGTGCGGTGCGTCCGCTTCATCTTTTGCGATGTTGCCGAGGACAACGAGTACGACGAGCGCGACGGTCACGATTGCCGCACCGGTGAGAACGATTCGAGCATGTTTCATTCGAGGGCCTTGAGCCGGAATTCGGACAATGACGCCCGTCGCCGCACGGATCGGCCGGCATGTTTCGGGGGCGGGTTCGGCCGGATGATGGCGCGCGGATGTCGTGAAAATGTCGCCGACGCGAAGGCAACGCTCCTGCGACATGGCGCCGACGTCGCATTGCGGACCATGCGGACCTGATCCATGGGGCCCGGTGACTTGCGGCGAAGCACATCCTCCAGAGCGAGAAACCGTGGCGGAACGTTCCCGCTCGTCGTCCGCTGCCGGCTGCGGTGGCGGGTCAAGGATCTCGTCCTGTCGCATTTCGCGACAACGCACCTCTGGTGGCCGCTCGCGGTTTGCGGGATGGCCATCGCCGTCTGGATGCTCTTCGGCGCCGTGAGCGGACGCCAGTAGTCGCCCGGGGCTTGTCCGGCGCCAACGGCAGCCCGGGGTGTCGTCGGGCCGAGAACGCAGTCGAGAGGACCAGGGGTTCGGCGCAGCGCCCCATCTGCCGCTGTCTGCGCCGTTCATCGGGCGGCCTGGGCGGCAGGTTGACAGCGTAGTGAAGGCTTGCTGTACTGTTACACACAGTACAGTTGATACGGAGCGAGCATGGCACGCACCAAAGCCTTGATGATCCAGATCGCCACCGGCGATTCCCGCTCCATCGGCAAGCAGATCGTCGACGGCATCCGCATGAAGATCGCGACCGGCGAGCTGGAACCTGGCGACCAGTTGCCCAGCGTCCGCGGCCTGGCGCAGCAGTTGACCATCAATCCGAACACCGTGGCCAAGGCCTATACCGAGCTGACGACCGAAGGCTGGCTGGATTCGCGCCAGGGTCTGGGCCTGTACGTCGCGCCGTTGCGCCAGCGCCTGAGCGATGCCGAACGCGAGCGTCGCTTCGACGATGCGGTGCAGCGCTTCGTCCACGACGTGGTGCCCTTGAACGTCACCGTCGATGAAGTGCAGGCGCGGATGAGCGCCGAATTCGACGCGCTGACGCCGCGCAAGACCGCCTGAGACGGAAGACATGTCCACACACACGACCGACCACGTGATCGAAACCGCCGGCCTGAGCAAACGCTACGGCCGCAAACTCGCGCTCGATCATCTCGACCTGCGCATTCCGCGCGGTCGCATCCACGCCATCGTCGGCGCCAACGGCGCCGGCAAATCCACGCTGTTCCGGATCCTGCTGGGGTTTCTCGCGCCCAGCGCCGGTCGTGCGCGCATCCTCGGCCGCGACAGCCAGCAGCTGACGCCCGCGGATCGCGGCCGCATCGGTTTCGTCAACGAAGAACACACGCTGCCGGGCTGGATGCGGGTGTCGGCGATCGCGCAGATGCACCACCGCGAATATCCGCGCTGGAACCAGCGCGCGTACGACGAGGTGATCGGCCACTACCACGTGCTGCCGGAACAGAAAGTCGGCCAACTCTCGCGCGGCGAGCGCGCCGGTTTCAATCTGGCGCTGGCGTTGGCGCGATCGCCCGAATTGTTGATTCTCGACGAACCCACGCTGGGGCTGGATGTGGTCGCCAAGCGCGCGTTCCTGGAATCGCTGCTGTACAGCAACGCGGCCGACGACTGCACCGTCATCTATTGCTCGCATCAGATGGAGGAGATCGAGCGCGTCGCCGACAACCTGATCATTCTCGAACGCGGCCGGCTGATGCACATGTCGGCGCCGGAGGAGTTCTGTTCGCGCGTCAGTCATTGGGTGGCGGACATTCCGTTCAAGGGGCCGGAGCCGTCGACGGTGCCCGGTCTGCTGGAGCGGCAGCGTCTGGATGGTCTGCACCACTATCTGGTGCTGGATCAGGACGAAGGCTTCGCCGAATTCCTGCGCAGCGCCGGCGCGCGATCGATCCAGAGCATGCCGGTCGGTCTGGATCGCGCGGTGAATGCGTTTCTCGCCAAAAATCACGCCGCCCCAGCGGCCGCAGCCTGAAGGAGCAATGCACATGTTCGAATTGTTCAAAGCCGAACTGCTGCGTTTCCGCCTGTGGGCGCTGGCGTTGGCGGTCGTACATTTCATCGCGCTGGGATTCCTGACCCGGGTGGTCGATCTGGCGCAACAGCCGCTGGTGATCCACTGGTCGTTCGGCGGCACGTATGCGGCGCTCGGGCTGTTGATCGGCTTGTATCAGATGGGCACGTACCGCAAGCCGAGTGCGTGGTTGAACATGCTGCACCGCCCGCTGTCGTCGTCGCGGATCGCGACATCCTTGATGCTTGCGGGCGTGGCGCTGTTGGCGGTGGCAGTGGCCTTGCCGATTGCGCTGATCGCGCTGTGGCAGAGCGCCATGACCCCGCGCGTGGTCGATCTGCGTCATTGGCTGCTGGCGCTGGCGGCACTGCAGATCGCCACCGCCGGCTATCTGGTCGGCGTGTACGGCATGCTGGGCGAGCGTCGCTATTCTTTTTCGGGATTGGTATTCCCGCTGCTGTTGATCACTGCCGTCGCCACCGGTTTCGGCGCGCTCGCGGTACAGGCGCTGGCCGTGCTGTGGTTGATCGCGATGGTGCTGGCGACGTTCAAGCCCGACCTCGATGCGCCGCCGCGCGGCGCTGTCGGCATGGTGGCGGTGGCGCTGCCGCTGCAGATGGCGATCTACCTGCTGATGCTGCTGGCGTATTCGGGCATCGAGATGCTGTGGATCGCGCAGGGCTCGCATCCCAACAACACGCCGACGCCGCCGCACGGCGGCCACAACGAGCCGGAGAAGGTCGACGATCGCACGCGCATGCGTTTGGCGCTGGAAGGCAGCACGCACGCCGACGCGCCGTTGCTGCGCGAACAGATCGCATTGTCGGAACCGACCGGCATCGCCTCGCAGCTCCGGCGGGTGCCGCAGCGCTTCGAACTGGCAAACGTGGCGCCGATGGAGTTCGACGACGACGCGCGCGGCGTGCGCTGGGTGTTCAGTCACGACGATATGCGTCTGCATGGTTATCGCCTGAATGATCGTACGCCGGTAGGCGTCCTGGGCGTCGGCGCCGACAATGCCGGGTTCCCGGTGCCTGCACTGCCGGCCGGCGCGATGCCGGGGTTCGCCAAGGGCGATGCCTTGTTGATCGCGGGCAATACCGCGTATCACTACAGCAGCGAATCCGGACGGATACTGCCGCGGGTACGGCTGCCGGACGACGAGGTGCTGGTCGGCGCCAGTCCGGTCGGCGAAACCCTGGGCGTGATCAGCGACCGCGCGCTGTATTTCTACGACGGTCGCGAAGCGGTCGAGCATCAGCGGGTGATGACGCCGCGGCTGCGGGTGCCGATACCCGGGACCTATCGCGACATCTACAACCTCGACATGATCGAGCTGGTGGACGGCTATCTCATCGTCTTCAGCAACAGCTACAACGCGCATGCCGCGGAAGGCGCCGTGCCCTACCAGTACGTGCTGCGGGTGCGCGACGGCGGTGCGGTCGAGACCATCGCGAAGCGGCGGCTCAACTACGACTATCCCGAGTTCTATCGCTA
>CBIHKW010000106.1:0-15429 GCA_966203835.1 uncultured Thermomonas sp. | reverse complement strand
GGGGCGGGGGCGTGGGGGGTGCGGGTGTTTTCCGATCCCCCGGGGCGGGGGGGCGGGGGGGGGGGGCGGGGCCGACGGCTGGCAGAACAATGTCCGCTGATTGTTGCGGTGGGTTCCATTCACCAAGCGCATTCGCGGCACTCACCCGCAATGGCCGACAACCTCGGCCGCCAGTTCCCGCAAGCGCCCCCGCAGCGCATCGGGCGCGAGGACCACGATTTCCGGGCCGATACCCAGCAACGTCAGCGCCGCATGGTCGATGGTTTCGATCGGCAGCGACAGCCGCGACCAGCCGTCGGCATCCGCGGCATCGGCCACCTGCGCCGCGCGCTGCGCGTAGGCGCCGATCTGCGCCAACCGTTTCAGTCCCGTCGCCGTCGCCCGCAGTTCCGCGACCCCGGATCGCAGCCCGGCTTCGAAACGCGCCGTCTCCGCCGACCACCAGGCGCCCAGATCAAACTCCGGTGGCCGCTCGAACGTCGTTTCCCGCACCTCGAATCGCAGAATGTTCGCGACCTTGTAGATGCGGGCGACGCCATCGCTGCGGGCGACCAGGTACCAGGCGCCGGCCTTCAGCACCAGGCCGAGCGGTTCCACCACCCGTTCGCGCACGCCGCGCCAGCTGTCGTAGGTCATCGCCAGCACGGTCTGGTCGAGCACCGCGCGCGCGATCGCCGGCAGCTGTCGCAGCGGCGCGTCGTCGCGATACCAGTCGACCGGATCGAGATGGAAGCGCGCGCCCATCCGCCCGGCAGTGTCGCCGGAGGCGCGCGGCAGCGCGGCGAGCATCTTCCGGCCCGCGTTCGACGCCGCCGGACCCATGCCCAGCGCCGCCGCCGGACCGGGCAGGCCGATCATGAACAGCGCCTCGGCCTCGTCCGACGCCAGCCCGGTCAGGCGCGTGCGGTAGCCATCAACCAGCCGGAAACCGCCGCCCGGGCCGCGGTCGGCGTACACCGGCACACCGGCCTCGGCGAGCTTGTCGATATCGCGATAGATCGTGCGCACCGACACCTCGAACTCCGCCGCCAACGCCTCGGCGGTCAACCGCTCGCGCAGCTGCAGCAACATCAGGATCGACAGCAGGCGGCTCGCGCGCATGGGCGGCTCGGTTCGGAACACGGTTTCAGGATCGCAGTGTATTCCTGACGGAAGATGTCAGGAATCGGTGGCTATGGTCATGGCTCCTTCCGATCGGAGCACCCGCCATGAACCCGACACCCGTCGACCTCGCTACCGTTGATGGCCGCCGCCGCACCCTGCTGAAAACCGCCGCCGCCGGACTGGCGGTCTGCGTCACCGGAACAGCAACCGCGACCCAACCCACCGCTGAGGCGCCGTACGGCAAACCCGGCGAGTTCGACTTCCTGGCCGGCGAATGGAAGATCCGCCACCGCCGCCTCAAGACCCCGGGCAGCGACGACTGGGACGAATTCGAGGGCGAGGCGACCTGCTGGACCATCCTCGGCGGCGTGGGCAGTGTCGAAGAACTGCGCATGCCGGCGCGCGACTACAGCGGCCTGGGCCTGCGCTTGCTCGACGTGAGCCGCCCCGATCCGAAGCATCGCCTGTGGTCCGACTTCTGGGTGAACGCGAAGTCCGGGGTGCTGACCACGCCCGGCACCACCGGCGCGTTCGTCGATGGCGTGGGCAGCTTCATCGCCGACGAGATGGACGACGACACCCCGATCAAGGTCCGCGGCGTCTGGGACCGGATCACCGCCACCTCGTGCCGCTGGCATCAGGCGATCTCGCGCGACGGCGGCAAGACCTGGGAAGGCAACTGGTTCATGGACTGGACGCGCGCATGACCGCGAATCTCATGACTACGCGCACGCCTCCCGACGACTTCGACTTCATCATCGGCGACTGGCGCGTGCGGCATCGCCGGCTCAGGACGCGCCTCGCCGGTTGCAGCGAGTGGATCGAATTCGAGGGCACGTCCAACACCCGCAAGATCCTCGGCGGCTTCGGCAATCTCGAAGACAACACCCTCGACCTGCCCGGCGACGCCTACCGGGCGGCGACGCTGCGCAACTTCGATCCCGCCACCGCCACCTGGTCGATCTGGTGGCTGGACGGGCGCTATCCCGATCGCATCGACACGCCGGTGGTCGGCGGGTTCACGGATGGCGCCGGGCTGTTCTACGCCGACGATACGTTCGATGGCAGACCGATCCGCGTTCGTTTCACGTGGTCATCGTTGGCGACGGACACGCCGCGATGGGAGCAGGCGTTTTCGATCGACGGCGGGCTCAGCTGGGAAACCAACTGGACGATGGATTTCTTCAGGGTCGGACCGCAAGCCTGAAGTCTTCCCTCGTTCTTGTGCCGTCATCCCCGCGCAGGCGGGGATGACGGGCAACATCCCGAATCGGTGGATACTGTCGCCCGGAATTTTCCCGCACGCACCCGGACCCCGCCGATGACCCAAGACGTCCGCCTGGACCCGCTTTCCGAACACGACTTCGAAACCGTCGCCAAGCTCGCCGACACCATCTGGCGTTCGCACTATTCGTCGATGATCAGCATGGCGCAGATCGACTACATGCTGGACGGCCGCTACGTGCCGGAACGGATGCGCCAGTATCTGGATTCGGACCAGCGCTGGATGTGGGTGATGCGCGTCGACGGCGAACCGGCCGGCTATTGCAGCTGTTCGCTGAGCGACGACGACGGCATGAAACTCGAACAGCTGTATCTGCTGTCGACGCACAAGGGCAAAGGCCTGGGCGGCGTGATGCTGCGGCATGTGGAAGCGCATGCCCGCGCGCTGGGACGGCTGCGGCTGTACCTCACGGTCAACAAGGGCAATACCGATTCGATCGCGATCTATCGCAAGTCCGGCTTCGTCGTGCGCGAGGAAGCGGTGTTCGACATCGGCAACGGCTACGTGATGGACGACTACGTGATGGAAAAGCAGCTCTGAGCACCTGCTCGAAATCTCCTGTCATCGCACTGTCATCCCGAACGCCCGCACAGCGGGTGGAGGGATCTGCTGTTGTTGCGCCACTAGCCACAAGCAGATCCCTCCTCGGGCTTCGCCCTCGTTCGGGATGACAAATTTTTTCGGATCCGGGCTTGTGAAGAGTCTCTGAGCGATGCCGGAAACGACGAAGCCCGCCATGCGGCGGGCTTCGTGGAAGTCGAACAAGTCCTGGGACTTATTTGATCTTGCCTTCCTTGTACATCACGTGCTTGCGGACGACAGGATCGTACTTCTTGATCTCCATCTTGGCAGGCGTGTTCTTCTTGTTCTTGTCGGTCGTGTAGAAATGACCGGTACCGGCCGAAGAGATCAGGCGGATTTTGTCGCGTTTGGAAGCCATGGTTCAGTCCTCCTCAGATCTTTTCGCCGCGTGCGCGGAGTTCGGCGAGCACGGCGTCGATGCCGTTCTTGTCGATGGTGCGCAGGGCATTGGCGGAAACGCGGAGCTTCACCCAACGGTTCTCGGAAGCCACCCAGAAGCGGCGTTCGTGGAGATTGGGCATGAAGCGGCGGCGGGTCTTGTTGTTTGCGTGCGAGACGTTGTTGCCGCTCTGCACGCGCTTGCCGGTGACTTGGCATTCGCGGGACATACGTACCTCTATCGATAAGAACGCGCGACGGAATCGTGCGATCTGCGGTGGCCTCCCATAGCCCGGGAGACGGCGGCCCCGGTGTCGGTCCAGGCCGATGGATCGGCAGGAACGTTCACCTTGCGAACGGGATTCGGAGTGTCGCTGCGCTGGCGGACGGGTTCGCGGACCTGTCCTCCGGGCCGGGTGGATTCGGGCCGGGCGTAACGAGCCGCGCATTATGCCCGGGAAAACCTGCGCAGGCAAACACTTAGCCGAAAACGCCGCAGGGAAACCGCAGATTTGCCCGCGACTTGCCGTCTCCCGCACACCTGAGACAACGACCGCTTCCGGGTAGGCGAGAATAGGCGTTCGCCCGCCAGACCCGCCCGCCATGACCACAGCCTCGCCCGTGTCCCTGACCCGCCACCTGATCGAGGAGGAGCGCCACGGCCATATCTGCGCCGACCTGCGCCTGCTGATCGAAGTCGTGGCCCGCGCCTGCAAGGGCATCTCGGTAGCGGTGGGCAAGGGCGCCCTGGGCGGGGTGCTGGGCGATGCCGGCACCGCCGACGCCCAGAGCATGAACATCCAGGGCGAGGCCCAGAAGAAGCTCGACGTGCTGAGCAACGAGATCCTGCTGGAAGCCAACGCCTGGGGCGGCCACCTCGCCGCCTGCGCCTCCGAGGAGATGGACCACTGTCAGCCCATCCCCGACGCCTTCCCGCGCGGCAACTACCTGCTGCTGTTCGACCCCCTCGACGGCAGCAGCAACATCGACGTGAACGTCAGCGTCGGCACCATCTTCTCGGTGCTGCGCTGCCCGGACGGCGTGCCGACCGTGGGCGACGAGCATTTCCTGCAGCCGGGCAACGAACAGGTCGCCGCCGGTTACTGCATCTACGGCCCCAGCACCATGCTGGTGCTGACCATCGGCCACGGCACCCACGCCTTCACCCTCGACCGCGAGGCCGGCTCTTTCGTGCTCACCCAGAAACACATGCGGGTGCCGGAACAGACGAAGGAATTCGCGATCAACATGTCCAACCAGCGCCACTGGGAGGCGCCGATGCAGGACTACGTGCGCGACCTGCTCGCCGGCAAGGAAGGCCCGCGCGGCAAGGACTTCAACATGCGCTGGATCGCCTCGATGGTGGCCGACGTACATCGCATCCTCACCCGCGGCGGCATCTTCATCTACCCGTGGGACCGCAAAGACCCGACCAAGGCCGGCAAGCTGCGGCTGATGTACGAAGCCAACCCGATGAGCCTGCTGGTCGAGCAGGCCGGCGGCGCCTGCAGCGACGGCCGCGGACGCATGCTCGACATCGCGCCCACGCAGTTGCATCAGCGCGTGCCGGTATTCCTCGGTTCGAAGGAAGAAGTCGAAACCGCGACCCGCTACCACACCGAATTCGACGCACGCGCATGAACGCGACCGCGCCCGACAAAGCCGCGCAAGAAAAGGATGCTGACGTGAAGGCGGATTCAATGAAGGATTTCATCGCAGTCACTCCGAACGCGCTGTCGCCCGAGATCTGCGCCGAGATCGTCGCGCACATCCGTACGAGCGACGCGCTGCAGCCCGGCCGCGTCGGCGGCGGCGTATTCCCCGAACTCAAGCACAGCCGCGACATCAGCATCACCGGCAACCCGGCGTGGCAACAGGTCGAGCAGACCTTGAACATGGCCATGCTCGGCGCCCTGATCGGCTACCTGCGCGAATACCCACAGGCGCTGATCGCGCCGCTGATGCTGCAACAGCCCGGCCCCGACGGCGCTTTGCAGCGCCTGTCCGCGGAAGACCTGGCGGCGAAGGACGACGCCGGCATCATCGAACTCGTCCGCGCCTGTCTGCGCCCCGGCAGCATCAACCTGCAGTGGTACCGCGCCGGCGAAGGCGGTTATCCGTACTGGCACTGCGAACTGTTCCCGCGCGACAACACCGCGGAAACCCTGCACCGCCACCTGCTGTGGACGCTCTACCTCAACGACGATTTCGAGGAAGGCGAAACCGAATTCATGTTCCAGGAGCGCAAGGTGAAACCCGAAACCGGTGCGCTGCTGATCGCTCCCACAGCGTTCACGCATACACATCGCGGCAATCGCCCGCAGCGCGGCGACAAGTTCATCGCGACGAGTTGGATCCTGTTCCAGCGGGCGGAAGTGTTGTACGGGGCGAAGTAGGGCGGGCCCAGGCCCGCCGATGCGTGCGGGATGTCATGATTCGGGCTGGCCCCGGGCGAAGCCGGGAAAGACAACCTGATCCCGTTTTCTGACGCTTTTTCGACCTGGAGAATGCACATGGAATCTCTGTTCGGCATGGTCATCTATCCTTTCATTGCCTTGTTCCTGGCCGCCATTCTTTTCATCCATCTTGGCCTCCGGAGCAAAGCCAGCCTGCTCTCTTTCGTTTCGATCGCCCTTCTTGTGGTATGGCAGAGCTCGGCTCACGCCGTCTTCCATTTCTTTACTGGCAGCGAAGATCCTACGGGTGTTTTGCGCATGAGCGATTACTCGGCGCATCCGAATTTCGATGCGATGATCGAAATCGTTGGTTTTGCCTTGTTCACGATTTTCGTTCTTTCTTTTTTCATCGCGGCAATTTCCGTTTCCGCGAACAACGCGCATCGACCGCTGCCTGCATGCATGGCCAGCAGCATCGACCGACTCACGACAAGAATGCTGTGGGTCCTGGCGACCGTTTCCGTGGCAGTGTCGCTCCTGGGTGCGGTCTGCTATCGCCACATTAGCGCGACCGGCTACTACCCGGATTTCGCGATCCCTTCGGCAGTCATCGCCCTGTCCGGCCTGGCATGTGGTGTCTTGCTTCTTGGCGTCGCCATTCGTCGCCGCTTCGCCCAGTCGCGCCGCACCTGACCGCTCGCCCGCCGTCTTCGCTTGGGCCGTGCTCTTCGGTCGATCGAACGATCCCGATCATCGGCAGTCCGGCCACTCGGGAGCGTCGCAGGGTGGGCTTTATGCCCACCATTGCAACACAATCAATGCCGTAGACAATCGAAGCAAAACACCATGCCGATCATTGGTACGGGAATTCAATCTTCATTGCGGTGGGCATAAAAGCCCACCCAACGGCCCTGCCCGGGCTACCTTTCAATGATCGTGTTTCTCGGCAGATGGACCATCAGGTGCCAACCTGGGTTTCAGACCCGACTCGCCGGCCTCACTCGCGCACGCATCCACAGCCGCAGGATAAGGCGCACCCGGATGCGGCCCAAACGTGCAGACATGACCGCAACCACCCCCTGTGAACACGCCTGTCGGGCTGCTGAGGCAGGACACATAACAATCATCGAGCGCATTGCAGCGCGCTTTGAACGCCACGATCTCGCAGCGCTCGCGGGCCGACAGGTCTCTGCGTGGTTCGGCGCTGCAATTGAGGAAGCGCGAGATGTCGCCGACGTCCGGTGGCAGTGGCTCTTGAATATTCACTCGGCTCACCGGCTCAGGCGCGGTTTCCTGCGTGCATCCTGCCATGAGCAACAGCGTCAATAGAATCACTGGAAGTCGCATTAATGCCATTTTTTTGTTTTTGCTCCGTTGAGTCCACATAGCCAGTGTGTCTTTGAAATAGCAACATCTTGCTACTGAATAGCTGGGTCCTTGACCCAGCCTACTTGCTAGTCTGTGGTGGACGATGGCGACAGAATTGTTAGATTGCGCGCCGTGCAGGCTGGACGTTCGTAAGCAGGCCCAGAGTCTCTAGCCTTATACGCGCAGATGCGCGAGACACTTCAAACAACTTCATGAGACTGGATGTCGCAAGCATGTAGTCTTTGACGTTACATGGCTGTTGGTCGTAATAGATATAGCCAAAGCCGCGATTTTGTAGGTCTAAGTCGCGAGCGATTCTCATGAAACTGCGTATGAAACTTTGTCTAGGCATTAACAGACATGACGCCAGTAAGTTAGCTTGATACTCCATGCGCTGAATTTCATCTGGCAAGATTGAGCTGCCTTTTAGCACATATAGATCGAGTTCCTCGCAGCTGTCGCGACGCATAAATTTGCCGTGATTAAGTAGGAAGTGCGAGAGTTCGTGTGCGTAAGTGAAGCGTCTACGATTGGGTTCTTCGTCCGGATAAAGAACAATTTCAGGTGGCTCGAAGGATGCCGTGCCGAGTGCTTGGCTATTGCTTGCATCAGCGTTAATTACCCTCAAATTCGGTATCTGCGCCGAAATCCTATCCAAATCGACCGCGGCACCCATGTATGCGCATGAGCTTAATATTTGTTGCGATAAATCTTCAATCTGTTCGTGAGTTATATAGGGGACCAGAGAGTCGAGTCTGCTTCGCCTGTTGAGTATAGTTGAAAGCTTCTCGTTATCCGGTTCTAACTCACGGAGCAGATCTTCGAAAAAGTCCCAAAGTGAGTTGGTTGATCGGACCCGAGAATCGAACACGAAATCGAATAGTCGTCCTTTGTAGCTTTCAACGCTAAGAATATTCTCTATTTCAGAGGCAAAGGTATTACTCGTCGACGAGGTAATTGCTGACGGGGACCTTCTTAGCTCCCACTTCAGCTCGCGTGGGTCAATGTATCTGGCAAGTCCAATTCCTTTGGATTTAGCGTACTTTCGAGCGCCACTCTGAAATGAGCTGGTGGTAACGAATATTGCCTTAGCGTTTGCAGCTGCGACTTGCTCAACTTTAGCGTTGAACTCTTCTAAGTCGTCAACAGCTACAGCTTTTCCATAGTTTTTGCATTCAATGAGAAACACTAACGAGTAGTCCGTTTCACCAGGGTAGTAGGCTTCGATCGATACGTCGAAAATTATCTCGCTCTCGCGATCTTTCGAGTAGTAGCCTTTTTTGCGATGAATCTTGCACTGCTCTATCCGAACTAAGAAGCGGTCTTCCTCGATCTCACGGCGAAAAAAGTCGAAGACTTTTTCTTCAAGAAAGTCACCTTTTGAGACCGTTGATGTCATTTGCGCAATCTAATGCAGTTTAGCCTCCGACCAGAGGCTTTATTCGGTGATATTGGTCATCCACAACCCCGTCGTCAACCCGCAACAACCAACAGCCAAAGCGCCCCTCACCCCCCCCCGTATCAAGTCCGGGGCAGGCTCTGTCGGGCACCCTCTCCCCGCTTTGCGGGGAGAGGGAAGAGCCAGCGCAGCAAGCGAAGGGTAAGGGGCGTTCTTAAAACAACGTCCCCTGCGGCGAATCAGGTTTCTCCGCCACCGGCACCATAAACCTCGAACAATCCAACGCCCGCAACCGTCCGAACCCAATCCGCTTGTACGCCTTCGCAAACCGCATCGCGATGAGGTCCGCGAACGGGCCTTCGCCGCGCATGCGGGTGCCGTAGGCGCTGTCGTAATCCTTGCCGCCGCGCATCTGCTGGACGAGGCTCATCACGTGCGCGGCGCGTTCGGGGTAATGCAGCGCCAGCCATTCGCGCCACACTTCCTTCAATTCGTGCGGCAGCCGCAGCAGCACGTAACCTGCGGCGCGGGCGCCGTGCGCGTACGCGGCTTCGAGGATGTGCTCGATCTCGCGGTCGGTGATCATCGGGATGATCGGCGCGACCATCGTGCCCACCGGAATGCCGGCTTCGTGCAGCGCCTGCACGGTTTTCAACCGCGTGTGCGGCGCGGCGGCGCGCGGTTCGAGCTTCGACGACAGCTGGTTGTCGAGCGAGGTGATCGACACGTACACGGTCACCAGGCCCAGCTGCGCCATCGGTGCGAGCAGGTCGATATCGCGCTGGATCAATGCGCTCTTGGTGATCAGGCTGACCGGGTGGCGATGTTCGGCGAACACTTCCAGCAGCTGCCGGGTGATGCGATAGCGGCGTTCGATGGGCTGGTAGGCGTCGGTGTTGATGCCGAGCGAGATCGGCGAGCAGCGGTAAGCCTTGCGCGCGAATTCCTTGCGCAGCATTTCGGCGGCGTTGGTCTTCGCGTACAGCTTGGTCTCGAAGTCGAGGCCCGGCGACAGATCGAGATACGCATGCGACGGCCGTGCGAAGCAGTAAACGCATCCGTGCTCACACCCGCGATACGGATTCAACGACTGGCTGAACGGAAGATCCGGCGACTGGTTGCGGCTGACGATGCTGCGCGCGCGTTCTTCGGTGACTTCGGTGCGCAGCTTCGGCGGCGGTGTGTCCTGTTCGCCCTCGTCGACGGCGTAGACCGATCCCCAGCCGTCGTCTTCGGCTTCGGCGACCGTCTTCTCGAAGCGCCCGCGCACGTACGATGCCGCGCCGCGACCTTTCACCGGCCCGCTGCGCAGCAGGTTGTGGGTCGCTTCGTCGACTTTGCCGCCCTGTGCCATCGGAGTAGGCTAGCGCGCGCAAGTCGCAACCGCTGCGACGGAGTTCTCGGGCATGTTCGAAATCTGGGATTGGGTGTGGGGCTGGCTGCACGCGATTCCGGTGATCGGCGAGAAGATCGGCCCCGTGCTGCTGATCGGCTGGGCGACCTATCTGTTGCTGCTGGGCGGCTGGATCGTGCTGCAGAAACGCGAGCCGGCGGCGACGCTCAGTTGGCTGATGGGCCTGGCGCTGCTGCCGTACGTCGGTTTCCTGATCTATCACCTGCTGGGGCCGCAGAAAATCCACCGCCAGCGCCTGCGTCGCGCGCGCAGCCGGCTGGAAGGCGATGCGCTCGGCAGCCATGTCGTCGGCGAAGCCGCTTCGCCCGATGCGCGCGAGCTGGCGAAACTCGCGCAGACGGCCACGGGTCTGGCGCCCAGCACGCTGCGCGACGTGCGCCTGCTGGTGGACGGCGCGGCGAAATACGACGCGCTGATCGACGACCTCGGCCGCGCGCAGCATCAGGTGCATCTGGAGTACTACATCTTCACGCCCGACCAGAGCGGCGGCATGGTGCGCGATGCGCTGATCGCCTGCGCGGCGCGCGGCGTGCGCGTGCGCGTGCTGCTGGATGCGATCGGCTCCGGCGCATGCTCGCGCGCGTTTCTCGCACCGCTGGTCGATGCCGGCGGCGAAGTCGCGTGGTTTCATCCCAGCCATTTCTGGCGCTTCTGGTGGCGGCCGTGGTTGAACCTGCGCACCCACCGCAAGATCGTGGTGATCGACAACCGCATCGCCTACACCGGCGGCATCAACATCACCGATGACGAAAACGAGCGTCTGCGCAGCGACGCCTATCGCGATCTTCATCTGCGCATCGAAGGCGACGCGGTGCGCGCGCTGCAGCTGGTATTCGCCGAGGACTGGGTGTACGCCACCGGCCGCCGCGATTTCATTTCCGACATCGCGCGCACTTTGCCCGAGCCCGAAGCCGGCGACATTTCGGCGCAGGTGCTGACCTCCGGGCCGGATTCGTCGTGGGAAGCGATCCATCGTCTGCACGTGGGCCTGATCCACGCCGCGCGCGAGCGGGTGTGGCTGGTCACTCCTTATTTCGTGCCCGGCGAGGCGGCGATGATGGCGCTGACCTCGGCCGCGCTCGGCGGCCTGGACGTGCGCCTGATGGTGCCGCGGATGAGCGATTCGCGTCTGGTGACCATGGCGGCGCGTTCGTATTACGACGACCTGCTGGCGGCAGGGGTGAAGATCTACGAGTACGGGCCGCGGATGCTGCACACCAAGGCGCTGCTGGTTGACACGGCCTCGGTCATCATCGGCAGTGCGAATTTCGACCACCGCAGTTTCCGGCTTAACTTCGAGGTGTCGATGCTGTTCCAGGATCTCGGCGTCGGCGAACGCCTGGCGAAGCTGATCGAAGGCGAGTTCGCCAGCGCCCCGCGGGTGCGCGACGACCGCCATCGGTCGCTGTTCCGGACCCGACTGCCGGAGGCGCTGGCCCGGCTGATGTCGCCGCTGCTGTAGCTGCGTCACACTGCTCAGCCCATGGGCGACGGACGGCAGGACCGGACCGGCGGGCGGGCTGTCGACACCATGGGCCTCCGGAGTAGACTGGCGCCCGTCCCTTCCTCTCCCCCGGTCGATCTCCCGGTAAGGACGCTTCCATGCCCTGGTTACTCCTGTTATTCGCCGTCGGCCTGTTCCTGCTCGCGTTGAACGCCAGTTCGATGGCGGGCGTGATCCTGTGTGTCCTCGGTTCGCTGGGCCTCAGCGTCGTCGCGATCATGAGCCTGCTGGCACAGCGCGTGGACAACAGCGCCCGCAGCGAAACCATGCTGATCGATCCGCAGGAACTGCGCCGTCTCCGCGAACAGGCCGAAGCCAAGCGCTCCGAAGCCGCCGCCGCTGCCGGCGCCGCTTCGATGCCGGCCAACGGCGACACCGCACAGTCCTGATCGCGGCATCGCGCCACCCGCCTTGACCGTCCTCAGCGTCAACGTCAACAAGATCGCGGTGCTGCGCAATTCGCGCGGCGGCCGCGATCCCGATGTGGTGACCGCGGCCCGCGCCTGTCTAGACGCCGGCGCGCAGGGCATCACCGTGCATCCGCGCCCCGACGCGCGCCACATCCGCGCCGACGATGTTTACGCACTGGCCGAACTGACCCGCGAATACGCCGTCGAATTCAATGTCGAAGGCAATCCGTTCGCACCGCCGCGCGACGGCTATCCGGGGTTCGAAACGCTGTGTGCCCAGACGCAGCCGGCGCAGGCGACACTGGTGCCCGACGGCGACGGTCAACTCACCTCGGACCACGGCTTCGATTTCGTCCGCGACCTCGACGCGCTGCGTGCGCAGGTGGCAGCGCTGAAGTCCTTGGGTTGCCGGGTCGCATTGTTCGCCGATGCCGGCGCGGACATCGCCGCGGCCGCGGGCAGCGGCGCCGACCGCATCGAGCTTTACACCGGTCCGTACGCCGAGGCTTTCGCCGCCGGCCATTCCGAAACGCAGTTGCCCGCGTTCGCACAGACCGCTCGCGCGGCTGCGGCACAGGGGCTCGGCGCGAATGCCGGCCACGACTTGAGCCAGGCGAACCTCGGACTGTTCCTGCGTGAAGTGCCCGGGGTGCTGGAAGTGTCGATCGGTCATGCGCTGATCGGCGAGGCGCTCTACGCCGGGCTCGATGCGACCGTGAAGCGTTATCTCGCCGTCATCGCCGCCGCTCACTGAGCCGCGAAGAAGAACTCCGCGCAAACGAAACGGGCGACCACCGGCCGCCCGTTTCCAACACGTTGCGATAGTTCAGTGCTCGAAGCGGATATTGCCCAGGCCGGCGTTCTGCGCGACCGCCAACACTTTGGCCACGACCTGATAATCGGCTTCGCCGTTGGCGTCGATGCTCAGCATCACCGGTTGGCTGCCGGCGCGCTCCAGTTCGGCCGAAAACACCGACGACAGCGCCGAGACGGGCATCGGCTGACCACTGATGAACACTTCGCCCGTGGCGGCGATCCGCAGTTCGATCGGCGGCGGTGGATCGGGCTGAACGGGGCCTCTTTGTGGAAGCTTCAAGGGAATCGCCTGACTGAAAACCGGGGCGGCGATCATGAAGATCACCAGCATCACCAACATCACATCGACCAACGGGGTGATGTTCATTTCCGAAATGGCGTCCTGCCGGGAATCTGCTTGCGCGAAAGCCATGGCGTCGCTCCTCACGGTGGGTGCGGTTCCACGTTAACGCCGTCGCCTGCGCGGGTGCAAGCCCCCCGGCCCCACGACACCGACAGGGCATAAAAAAACGCCGCCCTTGCGGGGCGGCGTTCGAAATGTGGCAAGCGTTTGGAGGCGCGGCGGCGAGCTGCAGGTCCGCCGCCGGCCGGTAGTGCGGTTTACTTCTTCACGAAGCCGATCTTTTTCATCTGCGCGTCTTTGGCGAAAGCCAGGACCTTGGCGAGGACTTCGTACTGCGCGTCCTCGTTCATGTCGATCTCGAGCGTCGGCTGGTTGCCCGGATCGCGTTCGACCTCGCTGCTCATCATGCTGCGCAGCGCGGAAATCGGCGCCGGACTGTCGTTCCAATACACCTGACCGGCCTGGTCGATGCGGAGCTTGACCGGATCCGGCGGTTTCGGCGGATTTTCCGGCGGGGTGGACGTCCGCTGCGGCAGATCGATATCGATCGGGTAGGACAGGATCGGTGCGGTGACCATGAAGATGATCAGCAACACCAGCATCACGTCGACCAGCGGCGTGACATTGATGTCGGCCATCGGGCCGGAACCGGAGTTGGATGCGAATGCCATGCGTCTGCTCTCTCGTCTGCGTCAGTTGCGTTCGCGGGTGGCGACGAAGCCGACCTTGCGCATGCCCTGGGCCTGGGCGATGTTGACCACTTCGTTCACGTACCGGTACCTGGTGACCTTGTCGCCGCGGATGTTGACCGACGGCTGCGGCGTTTTCTGCGCCTCGATCGACAAGCGGCTCTCCAGCAGTTCGCGGGTCACCGGTTCGTCGTTGAGGAAGAACCGGCCTTCCTCGGTGACGGCAACGGTGATCGGCGGTGCCGGAGGCGCGTCTGTGGTACGAGTTTCGTAGTTCGCCTCGGGCAGCTCGACCTTCGTTTTGTGCGACATCAGCGGTGCCGTGATCATGAAGATGATCAGCAGAACCAACATCACGTCCACGAGGGGCGTGACGTTGATTTCGGACATCGGGCCACCGGTGTCGTTGCCGGAACTGAAGGACATGACCGTACTCCGTCAGGGTGTTCGAGGGTCGCCGGGATCAGCGCTTGGCGGCGACTTCGCCGACGCGCGCGCCGGTTGCGAAGAAGTCGTGCAGATCGTGGGCGAAGGTGTCGAACTTGTTGTTCGTGATGCGGTTGCTGCGCACGAAGAAGTTGTACGCGAGCACGGCCGGGATGGCGACGAACAGACCGACGGCGGTCATGATCAGCGCTTCACCCACCGGGCCGGCAACGGCGTCGATGGAGGCCTGGCCGGTCGCGCCGATCTTGATCAGAGCGCCGTAGATGCCCCACACCGTACCGAGCAGACCGACGAACGGAGCGGTCGAACCGACGGTGGCGAGTACGGTGAGGCCGCTTTCCAGACCCATCGATTCGCGGGTGACGGCCTGACGCAGGGCGCGGTCGACGAACTCGGAACGGTTCAGCGACTCGACCAGACGCGAGCCTTCATGGCGCTGGTGATGCGCGGCGGCCTGAGCGGCGTCGAGAGCGATCTTCGAGAAGGGCTCGCTCTTGGGCTGCTCTTCCATGAAGCGGATCGAGTCCTGCGCGTTCGGGGTTTCCCAGAACGTGCTGGTCACCGAATCGCCGCGGCGACGCAGATTGCTGTTCTTGATGAAGTTGACCACGATCCAGTACCAGGACATCGCGGACATGATGATCAGGGTGGCGGCAACCACGAGCTGGACGACGTAATCACCCGGGTTACCGAGCATTTCGGTAATCAGATGGTCGACGCCCATCTGCTTCAGAGCGGCGGCGTTGCCCCCGGTTGCGGCGGTGGTGGTTTCCTGCAGCATGACGCTTACCTTTCTTGTGTGTGGAAGGATCTAACGATTGGTTGCGTGAAGCGGTGAAGCGGGGTTCGGGTATTGCTGGATCCGCGTATTACTTCGGGGTATTACTCGGTCGCGAACGAGAACGGCAGACGGCCCTGTCCGGCACTGCCCGGACACAGCTTGGCCCGCTTCGCCCAGGTCTGCGCGGCGCGGTCCAGATCGCGGTTTCGACTGCTCTTGCTGATCGTGGCATCGGTAATGGTGCCGTCGGCCTGATAGGTGATCAACAGAACGAGGTCGGCGGGACCACCGGCGCGGCTGGCGGCCTGCTGCAGCGGTGCGAGCGAAGGACGCACGCACATGCTGGCACGCAGATCGTTGTCGTTGCGCGGCGGACCGGTCGGCGCGGGCGGAGCCGGCGGCGCAGGCGGGGCCGGCGGCGGTGCGGGCGTATCGACCGGCGACGGCTCATCGAAGACGACCGGCGGCGGTTCTTCCGGCGGCGGCTCGATCACCGGCCGCGGTGTTTCCAGC
>CBIHKW010000105.1:0-15600 GCA_966203835.1 uncultured Thermomonas sp. | reverse complement strand
CTGCACGTGCGCGAAGGCGAGTTCGTCGCAGTCACCGGGCCATCGGGTTCTGGCAAGACCACCTTCCTCAATATCGCCGGCCTGCTCGAAGAATTCACCGGCGGCACCTATCTGCTCGACGGCGAAGACGTGAGCAAACTCGGCGACGATGCGCGCTCGAAACTGCGCAACCGCAAGATCGGCTTCATTTTCCAGAGTTTCAACCTGATTCCCGATCTCAACCTCTTCGACAACGTCGACGCGCCGCTGCGCTATCGCGGCATGCCGGCGTCCGAACGCCGCCAGCGCATCGAGGATGCGTTGAGCAAGGTCGGCTTGGGCTCGCGCATGCGCCACTATCCGTCGGAACTCTCGGGCGGCCAGCAGCAGCGCGCCGCCATCGCCCGCGCGCTCGCCGGCAGCCCGCGCCTGCTGCTCGCCGACGAACCCACCGGCAACCTCGATTCGCAGATGGCACGCAGCGTGATGGAGCTGCTGGAGGAGATCAACGCCCAGGGCACCACCATCGTGATGGTGACCCACGATCCCGAACTCGCCGCGCGCGCGCAGCGCAACGTGCATATCGTCGACGGCATGGTCACCGACCTGCGCAACGACAGCGCACTGGTCGGTGCTCCGGTCACACAGACCTCCACGGTTCCGGCCTGAGGGCAACGCCATGTTCGCGAACAGCATGTACGGCTATTACCTCTCGCTCGCCTTGCGCAGCTTCAAGCGCAACAAAGTCCTGACCGCACTGATGGTGCTGGCGATCGCGCTGGGCATCGGTGCCAGCATGACCACGCTGACCGTTTTCCACGTGCTGTCCGGCGACCCGATTCCGCAGAAGAGCGAAAAATTGTTCTACCCGCGCATCGACCCGGCGACCAAGACCGGCTACCAGCCCGGCGAAGAGCCCGAGTACCAGATGACCCGCTTCGATGCCGAAGCACTGCTGCGCGAAAAGCGCGGCGATCGCCAGGCGCTGATGACCGGAGGCAGTGTCGCGATCGAACCCGCGCGCAACGGGCTGAATCCGTTCGTCGCGAGCGCGCGGTTCACGACCGCGGATTTTTTCCCGATGTTCGATGTGCCTTTCGCTTACGGCCGCGGCTGGACAGCGGAAGACGATCAGGCGCGCGCGCGCGTCACGGTGATTTCCACTGAGCTCAACGAAAAACTCTTCGGCGGCGGCAACAGCGTGGGCAAATCGATCCGTGTCGAACAAACCACGCTGAAGATCATCGGCGTGCTGAAGACATGGCGCCCGACCCCGCGGTTCTACGATCTCACCCAGAGCGCCTTCGGCTCGGACGAACAATTGTTCATTCCGTTCTGGACTTCGCGCGCGCTGGACATGTCGCCGAGCGGCAACATGAACTGCTGGGACAGCGGCGATCGCGACGACGGCGAAGACAAGGAAGGCAATCTCAGCATCAACGCGAGCTGCGCCTGGCTGCAGTACTGGGTGGAACTGGACTCTCCCGCCAAAGCCGAGGCATATCGCCGCTACCTGACCAACTATTCCGATCAGCAGCGCGCGGCGGGCCGCTTCGAACGTCCCGCCAACGTCCGCCTCGAAAACGTGATGGCATGGCTCGACACCAACGGCGTCGTGCCGTCGGACGTACGCCTGCAGGGCTGGCTGGCGTTCGGCTTCCTGTTCGTCTGTCTGGTCAACACCATCGGCCTGTTGCTGGCCAAGTTCCTGCGCCGCTCCGCCGAAATCGGCGTGCGCCGCGCATTGGGTGCGACCCGTCGCGAAGTCTTCGTCCAATACCTCATCGAGGCTGGCGTGGTCGGTCTGGCCGGCGGCGCGCTCGGCATCTGCTTCGCATTGCTGGGACTGTGGGCCGTTCGCCAACAACCCACGGATTATGCCGAACTCGCCACGCTCGACGGCACCATGCTGCTTGCCGCGGTCACCATCACTTTGCTCGCCAGCCTGCTCGCCGGCATGTTGCCGGCCTGGCGCGCCTGTCAGATCGCACCCGCCATCCAGCTCAAATCGCAGTAAGCGCCCCCATCCCGACCTTCCCCCGCGATGCGGGGGAAGGAGACATCGCAGAGGTCACCATGGATATCCGCCCCATCCTTTCCACGCTGCGCCGCCACAAGACCGCGTCCGCGTTGATCGTGCTCGAAATCGCGCTGAGCTGCGCGATCGTCTGCAACGCGCTGTTCCTGATCGACACCCGCATGGACCGGATGAATCGCGCCACCGGTCTCGCCGAAGACGAGATCGTGCGCATCAACGTCGCGGGCATCGGCACCGACGACAATGCCGATGCCGCCGCCAAGACCGATCTCGCCGCCCTGCGCGCGATTCCCGGCGTGAAATACGCGACCATGACCAACCATGTGCCGTTCGACGACTCGTCCTGGAATTCGTCGGTCAGCGTGAAACCCGACCAGCAGATCCCCAGCCTCAACGTGGGTGTGTACCTGGGCGACGAACAACTGGTGGAGACCTTCGGCCTGAAGATCGTGGCCGGTCGCGACTTCCTGCCGGAAGAATATATCGACATGAGCGCAATCGGAGACGATACCGCGATCGCCGCGACGATCGTGACCCGGGCGATGGCGGAGAAACTGTTCCCGGGCGAGAACGCGGTCGGCAAACTGCTCTACGACAGCTGGGGCAGCAAGCCGATCAAGATCGTCGGCGTGGTCGAAACCCTGATCCGTCCCAACGACAACGAAGGTCCAGCCAACGCGCAGAATTCGGCGCTGCTGCCGATCCGTCCGACCTCCGGCCGCTTCGCGATCCGCACCAGTCCCGAACGCCGCGAGGAAGTGCTGAAAGCCGGCGTGGCGACGCTGGAGAAGGTCAATCGCAGCCGGATCATCATGGATCAGGGCACGTTCTCCGACGTCATCGACGAGTATTACCAGCAGGACAAAGCGATGGCCTGGCTGCTCGGCGCAGTCTGCCTTGCGCTGATGGTCGTCACCGCACTGGGCATCGTCGGCCTCGCCAGTTTCTGGGTGCAGCAGCGCACCAAACAGATCGGCGTGCGCCGCGCATTGGGCGCCACGCGCGGGCAGATCCTGCGTTATTTCCAGACCGAGAATTTCCTGCTCGCCACCATCGGCATCGTGCTGGGCATGCTCGGCGCCTTCGGTCTGAACCAGTTGCTGATGACGCATTACGAACTGCCGCGTTTGCCGGCGGTGTATCTGCCGGTGGGCGCCGTCGCGCTGTGGCTGCTCGGACAGATCGCGGTGTTCGGTCCGGCCAAGCGTGCGGCTGCGGTGCCGCCGGCGGTGGCAACGCGCAGCGTGTAGGAGATTCGACGAAGAACGCTGGAATTTTTTCTGTCATCCCGAACGAGGGCACAGCCCGAGGAGGGATCTGCTTCTCTCTCTGCCCATGAAACAGCGTGCAGCAGATCCCTCCATCCGCTTCGCGGATGTTCGGGATGACAACTTTTTTCCCTATTCGCCGCATACCGCCGCAGGTATGTCTCCCGCAATCCAACCCCACTGAGTTACGCTTCTCCCATGCCCACGATCCTCGTCATCGACGACAACCCCGCCGTCGCCACCGCGCTGGAGACACTGTTCTCGCTGCACGATATCGACACCCGCATTGCGGCCAGTCCCGAAGCGGGCCTGGCCGCGCTGGCGGAGTCGCCGGTGGACCTGGTGATGCAGGACATGAACTTCGAGGACGACACCACGTCCGGCGAAGAAGGCGTTGCGCTGTTCCGCGAGATCCGCGCGCGCCACCCGGACCTGCCGGTGATCCTGCTCACCGCATGGACGCATCTGGAAGCCGCGGTGGAACTGGTCAAGGCCGGCGCCGCCGATTATCTGGCCAAGCCGTGGGACGACCGCAAGCTGATGGTCACGGTGAACAATCTGCTGGAGTTGTCGCAGACGCGGCAACAGCTCGCGCGACGCAATGCCGGCGACCGCCGTCGCCGCGCGGCGCTGGACGAATACGAACTGCGCGGCTTCGTGCATGCCGATCCGCTGACCGAATCCACGCTCGCCCTCGCCTGTCAGGTCGCGCGCTCCGATCTGCCGGTGCTCATCACCGGACCGAACGGCAGCGGCAAGGAAAAACTCGCCGAAATCGTCCATGCGAATTCGTCGGTGCGCGGCGGACCATTCATCGCGCTGAACTGCGGCGCGCTGCCGGCGGACCTGATCGAAGCCGAACTCTTCGGCGCCGAGGCCGGCGCCTACACCGGCGCCAACCGCGCGCGCGAAGGCAAGTTCGAAGCCGCCGACGGCGGCACCCTGTTCCTCGACGAGATCGGCACGCTGCCGCTGGCCGGTCAGGTGAAGCTGCTGCGCGTGCTGGAAACCGGGCAGTTCCAGCGCCTGGGCAGCAATCGCGAACGCGCGGTGAAGGTCCGCGTCATCAGCGCGACCAATGCCGACCTGCCGGCGCTGATCGCCGCGGGCCAGTTCCGCGAAGATCTCTTCTATCGTTTGAATGCGGTCGAAGTCCGGCTGCCGGCGCTGATGCAGCGGCCCGACGACATCCTTCCTCTCGCGAAACACTTCCTGCCCGCGGACAAATCGCTCGACAGCGGCGCAGAGCATGCCCTGCTCGCGCACCGCTGGCCCGGCAATGTGCGCGAACTGCGCAATACCGTGCAGCGCGCGGCCTTGCTGTCGCGCGGCGAACGCATCGGCGTCGGCGATCTCGGCCTGCCCGCAGCCGCGGTGTCGCAGTCCGCACAGACCGGCGACGCCAACGAACCGGATCGCACGACGATCGAGGCTGCGCTTGCGCGCGCCGGCGGCGTGCTGGCGCAGGCCGCAAGCGAGCTGGGCATGTCGCGGCAGGCGCTGTATCGGCGGATCGAACGCCTCGGCATCGCGCGCAGTTGATGCCCGATTGATCACGCCGGGCTGAATATGCACGTCTTCCGCTTCCTGCCATTGGCGATCCGACTCATCGTGCTGGGCACGCTGTGCGTGGTGCTCGCCGCGCTGTCGGCGGCATTGCTCACACGATGGCTGCCGGAGTGGGCGGCCGCCGTGCTGCCCGCGCTCGTCATCGGCGTATTGGTCGGTTCGCTGATCTGGCACATGGTCTCGCCGATGCGCGCGCTGTTCCGCGCGCTGGCCGGCACCGTGGCGAGTTATCGCGATGGCGATTTCAGCTTCGGCATCACCTGGGACAAATACAGCGATCTGATCGAACTGGTGAACGCGCACAACGCGCTGGGGGATGCGCTGCGCGAGCAGCGGCTGGCGCTGGTGCAGCGCGAACTGCTGCTCGACACCATGGTCCAGAACACTCCGGTGGCGATGGTGCTGGTCGACGAAGCGCAGCGGATCGTGCTCGGCAATCTGGCCGCGCGGAAACTGCTCGGCGAAGGTCGACGCATGGAAGGCCAGAGTTTCGAGACGATTCTCGAGCGCGTGCCGCAGGCGCTGCGCGATGCGTTCGAACGCGGCGGCGACGGCATTTTCGCGGTCGGCGACGAGGACAACGAGGAAATCTTCCACCTCTCGCGGCGCGGCTTCCGGCTCAACGGCCGCCGCCACGAACTGGTGCTGCTGCGCCTGCTCACCGCCGAGTTGCGCCGCCAGGAAGTACAGACCTGGAAGAAAGTGATCCGGGTCATCAGCCACGAATTGAACAACTCGCTGGCGCCGATCGCATCCTTGGCGCATTCCAGCGCGGAGCTGCTCAAGCGCGGGCAGCTGGAGCGTCTGCCGATGACGTTGGCGACGATCGAGGAACGCGCGCGCCATCTCGAAGGCTTCATCCGCGATTACGCGCACTTCGCGAAACTGCCCGCGCCGCGCCTGGAGCCGGTGGAATGGGGCCGTTTCTTCGCCCAGTTGCGCAGTCAGGTCGAATTCGCCTGGAGCGGACAGCACGACGACGGCGTGGCCTATCTCGACGCCGCGCAGATGGAGCAGGCGCTGTTGAATCTGGTGAAGAACGCGCACGAATCCGGCTCGGCGCCGGGCGATGTGCAACTGCAGCTGCGCAAACTGCCGGAACACTGGCGGATCGACATCCTCGACCGCGGCAGCGGCATGAGCGAGGCGGTGCTGGCGCAGGCGCTGCTGCCCTTCTATTCGACCAAGCGCCACGGCACCGGCCTGGGCCTTGCGCTGACCCGCGACATCATCGAAGCCCACGGTGGCCATGTCGCGCTGCAGAACCGCGAGGGCGGCGGGCTGTGGGTCAGCATGACGCTGCCGGCGCGGTCCTGATCATCCTCTGAGCATGCTGATGCGCGGCGCGGGCAACCGGCCGCGACGATCCATCGCGATCGCTACGCTATGCTGTCTCTCTGACACGGGGCTGCGGGGAGCAGGTCTTGGAATCACCGGCGGAGTATTACGAGCGCATCGCCGACCGCTACCGCGACGACCGTTTCGGCAACAGCTATGGCCGCTTCATCGACGACGCCGAACGACGCTGGCTGCGGGACTGTCTCGCCATGCGCCCCAACGGCCCGGTGCTGGATCTGGCCTGCGGCGATGGCCGACTCTCGGCGCTGGCCGATCTGGGCATCGATGCGAGCGACGGCATGCTGCGCATCGCGCGCGCCGCGAACCCGCGGCAATCCTTCCTGCGCGCAGGCGCGACCGCGCTGCCGTGCGCCGACGGCAGCCTGGCCGCGGTGTTCGCGCTGCATCTGGCGATGCATTTGCCGGCATCGGAACTGCGCTTGCTGTTCGCCGAAGCCCGGCGCTGTCTGCGTCCCGGCGGGCTGCTGATGATCGATGCGCCGGGCCGCCTGCGGCGCAGGCTTCGCCCGCATCGCTCCGATATCGCCGCGTGGCACGGCCACAGCGCTTACGACCGCGACGGGATCCTCGCGCTGGCCGAAGGGTATGCGCCGGTGTCCTGCACAGGCCTGCTGATGCTGCCGCTGCATCGCATTCCCGCGCGTCTGCGTCCGTTCTGCGCCGACATCGACCGCGTGCTCTGCCGCGCGATGCGACCGTTGGCCTCCTATCAGCTGCTGTGTCTGCGTCGCCCATGAGCCTGCTGCGCCGCCTGTTCCGCGCCTTGCCGGAAACGCCGCGCGCATGGGCGTTATGGCTACGCCTGCGCATCGGCGATGCATTCGATCCGCGCATGCGATACGCGCGCCCCGCGGTCGACCACGCGCTGCCGGAACAACGTCGTTGGCGGCAGCCCATCCACGACACGCCCTCCGCCGCGAACAAACGCCACAATCTGCGCCGCGCCGCGCGGATGTTGGAACGCACCACGATCCTCCCGGGGCAGGTCTTCTCCTTCGCGCGGGCCATCGGCCCGCCCATCGCGGCACGCGGCTTTCTGGATGGCCGCACGCTCGTCGGCGGCGCAATCGCCACCAGCGCCGGCGGCGGTCTGTGCCAGCTCAGCGGGCTGCTGTATCTCGCGGCGCTGGAATGCGGTCTGGAGATCGTCGAGCGACATCCGCACAGTCTCGACATCTACACCGATGCCACGCGCTTCGCGCCGCTCGGTGCGGACGCCACCGTGGTCTACGGCTATCGCGACCTGCGCTTCCGCAATCCCCACGACCAGCCGATCGGATTCCGCTGTCGCATCGACACCGCCTCGGTAGAGATCGAGATCTGCTCCCGCGTGCCGCTACCCGACCGGCGCGTCGACTTCGTCCAACAGACCGACGATGGCATCGACGACGACAGCGACGATGTCCAGATCGTCACCCTGCTGAACGGGGCGCTGTTCTGTGAGCAGCGTTACCGGCGCGCGCGGCCGCAAGCGGTCATTTCGGCTGTTTCACCGGCCGTTTCCAGCCCTCGATCGTGACCTGTTTCACCCGCGCCACGGTGAGCTTGCCGTCGGGCGCTTCTTTCGAGATCACCGAGCCGGCAGCGATGGTCGCGCCCTTGCCGATCCGCACCGGCGCCACCAGCGCCGCGTTCGAACCGATGAAAGCGCCGTCCTCGATGGTGGTCGTGGATTTGTTGGCGCCGTCGTAGTTGCAGGTGATGGTACCGGCGCCGACGTTCACGCCCGCGCCGATCGCCGCATCGCCGAGATAGCTCAGGTGATTGGCCTTGCTGCCGACGCCGATGTTCGCGTTCTTGGTTTCGACGAAATTGCCGATATGCACGGCATCCGCAAGCACCGTGCCCGGACGCAACCGCGCGAACGGGCCGATCAGCGCCGCGCCTTCGGTCTTCGCGCCCTCGAGATCGCAATGCGCGCGCACTTCGGTGCCGGCGGCGAGTTCGACATTCTTCAATCGACAGAACGGGCCGATGCGCACGCCGTCGCCGAGCACCACGCGGCCTTCGAAAATCACGTTGGCATCGATCTCGACATCCTGGCCGACGATCACTTCGCCGCGCACGTCGACGCGGTTCACGTCGGCGAAGCGCGCGCCGTCGACGCAGAGCCTGCGCACGGCGCGCAACTGGAACGCACGTTCCAACTGCGCGAGCTGCCAGGCATCGTTGGCGCCTTCGGTCTCCTGCGGATCCTCGGCGATCACGATCTCGGCGGGGGTGAATTCGTCCGCAGCAGCGGCGAACACGTCAGTGAGGTAGTACTCGCCCTGCGAGTTGTCGTTCTTCAGGCCGTTCAGCCAGCGCCGCAGCGCCGCCGCATCGGCCACGATCACGCCGGTGTAGACCAGATGGATCCGTCGCTGTTCGTCGCTGGCGTCCTTCTCCTCGACGATGGCCGCCACCCGCCCCTGCGCGTCGCGCAGGACGCGGCCGTAACCGAAGGGATTGTCCATTTCGGTGGTCAACCCGACCAGCGGCGCATTGATCGCCAGCATGCGCTGCAGCGTCTCCGCGCGGTTGAGCGGCGCGTCGCCGTACAGCACGAGCACGCGCGCTTCATCAGGAATGCTATCCATCGCCTGCTGCACGGCATGCCCGGTGCCTTTGCGCTCGGTCTGTTCCGCCCAGCGCAGATCGGGCTGATCCGCGAACGCCGCGCGCACCTGATCGCCGCCGTGGCCATAGACCACGTGGATGCCCGCCGGCGCCAGCGTCCGCGCGGTGGCGATGACGTGGCCCAGCATCGGCATCCCCGCGATCTTCTGCAGCACCTTCGGCAAGTTGGATTTCATCCGTTTGCCTTCGCCGGCAGCGAGGACGACGACGTGCAGGGGTGCGCTCATGTGGACTCCAGGACCGTGGTTCAGGGCATTTTAGCGATACCGGCTGCTACGATGCCGCCGATTCCGATATCAACGCCGAATGCCCGCAGAACCGACCATCGCCACGCAGCCCGCTGCACCGCCCGCATCGCCCCCCCGCTGGCCGCGGCTGGCCGCGGGCGCGGGTATCGTCGCGACCGTCGTCGGCCTGCTGATGCACGACACCTGGCGGCAGTTGCCCGCCGAACGCTTCGCGCTGTCGCTGGTGTTGGCGCTGCTGGCGTTGGCGGCGGCATGGCCGCTGCAGCGATGGCTGCGCTGGTCGCAAGCGTCGGCGCTGACGGCGGTATGGCTGCTCGCGCTCGTCGTGTTCGTGGGACCGCTGCCGGTCTTGGCCGCAGCGCTGCTCGGACTGGCTGCGCTTGCCGTCGGGCTTTGGCTGAAGCCGCCAGCGATGCCGGGCGGCGCGGCGATATCGAGCATCGTCGGCCTGATGCTCATCGCCGGGCTCACCGGCTGGGTCGTGACCCTGCCCTTGCATCATCTGTGGGTGTGGCTGGCGCTGCTGCTCGCGGTGATCGCGCTGCAGCGGAATGCGCTGCGGCAAGCGGTCCACGAGACAACATGCGGCTGGCGCGAAGCCGTCGCCTCCGCGCCGCGCGCGGCCGCATTCGCGGTGATGTTGCTGGGGTTGGCCTCGACCGCCTGCTGGCTGCCGGCGATGCAGATGGACGACCTGACCTATCACCTCGGCCTGCCGACGCAGCTGATGCTGCATGCGCAGTACGCGCCCGCGCCGGAGTTCCAGGTGTGGTCGTTCGCGCCCTGGGCCGGCGATGTGTTGCACGGGATCGTGTTCACGCTCTCGCGGCAGGACACCCACGGCGCGCTCAATGCACTGTGGTTGGCGCTGGCCGCGGCCGCGGCATGGTCGATCGTCTCGAACCTCCGCGCGAGCGCGCACGAACGCTGGCTCTCGCTCGCGCTGTTCGCGAGCCTGCCGACGCTGGTCTGGATCGCTGCGGGCATGCAGACCGAACTCGCGGCCACCGCGGTCACGTTGGCCCTGGTCGCGGCCTCCGTCAGCGGGACCCATGTGAACGAGACGCCCGGGCGCCTGTGGATCGGCACGGTGCTGTTCGCAGGGCTGCTCGCATTGAAGCCGGTGCATGGCATCGCCGCGCTGCCGCTGCTGCTTTACGCCGGCTGGCGCCACTGGCCGCAGTGGCCGTGGCGGCGTTTGCCGCTGGCGCTGATCGTGTTCGCGGCGTTGGGGATGTCGAGCTACGCGCAGTCGTGGCTGGCCACCGGAAATCCGGTGTTGCCGATGTTCAATGCGTTGTTCCAATCGCCTTATTTTCCTGCGGAACAGTTCAGCGATCCGCGCTGGCACGCGGGATTCTCGCCCGATCTTCTGTGGCGGATCACCTTCGATACCGACCGCTATGTCGAAGGCTGGGACGGCGGATTCGGCTTCGTGCTGGTCGCGCTCGCCGGCCTGTGGCTGCTGCAGTTGCTGCGCCCGGGACAACGCATGCTGATGCTTGCCGTCACCGCGAGCCTGCTGTTGCCGCTGCTGCCGATGCAGTACGCGCGCTACGCTTTCCCCAGCCTCGCCCTGCTGGCGGTGTTGTTGCCGGTCGGAACCGAAGGCGCACTCGGAAAGCGCATGTTGCTGTGGTTATTGGTCGGCGTCTGCGTATTGAATCTCGCATTCCAGGCCAATGCGAGTTGGCTGCATCATTCCGCCGCACTGAAACGCACGATCCGCAGCGGCGGCGATGCGCAAGCGATCCTGCCGGCCTATGTCCCCGAACGCCTGCTTTTGAAGGGTATCCCGGCCAGCGGCGACGACATCGTGCTCGCCACCGATCCCATGCGCGGTTTCGTCGCCGAACTCGGCGGCCGCGGCCGCACGGTCTCGCCGCACGATCCTTCGTTGGCCGCAGCGGCGCTGCATGCGAACGCCGATGCCTCCGGCGCGCGCTGGGCGGAACTGCTCGCGCGCGAGCGCATCCGCTGGGTGCTGGTGAACGCGGACATCGCGAATCCCGCGCTGCGCGCCGGGCTCGCGCGCGGCGGCGCCGAACGCACGCAGACGTTGGACAACATCGAGCTTTGGCGAACGCCGACGTTGCCTGCCGATGGAGCCCCGCAATGAGCCTGCATCGACAGGGCCGGCACTATCTGTTGATCGGCGGCGTGCAGTGGCTGCTCGACTGGGGCGTGATGGTGCTGCTCAGCCATTTCGGACTGCTGATCGAAGCGGCCAACATCTGCGGCCGCATCAGCGGCGCGATGCTCGGCTTCTGGCTCAACGGCAAGTTCACGTTCGCCGGCGACGACACCCGCATCGGCGGCACGCAGTTGCGACGCTTCGTGCTGATGTGGCTCTGTACCACCGCCGTCAGCACCTGGGCTATAGGACATATCGACGATGTGTTCGGACTGCAGTGGGCGTGGCTGGCGAAACCGGCGGTCGAACTGATGCTCGGCGTGGTCGGCTTCGTGCTGTCACGGCATTGGGTCTACAAGGCTTGAGCCCGCAATGATCGTCATCCAGATCGTCGAAATCCTTTGGACGAAGGCGACTCGCGGCGCGCCACGATCCAACGAACGTGTCGCACTTCCACGTGCATTCGCCATTGCACCCTTCAACGGCGACGTATCGATCCAATACCTGTGCATGGCTGAGTGGAAAGACTTTCGCGTCGATTCCCGCGAAAGCCGCCAAGGCTCCCTGTCGCGGATCCATGAAGGGGCCATCGGCCTACAGCTCGAATCACCGAGTCTTCTCGGTATCGACTTCATCGGAGAAGGTCTGTCCGGACAACCACGACGACGCTCAGCATCGAACGTCATGCGCCTGTCGCAAGGGCAATACGGTCGATTGATCGTTAATCAGCGCCACAGCACCCACTCGGGTCAGTACTACTCCGAAGACATCTTCAACATTGCGTTCGGCGAGGACATCGCTGCAGACTGTTTCGTGGCGTCCGTCCCGGATGCGATCCGCGATTTCCGCATAGACCTCTTCTGATCTCACGCAAACAAAAACGCCGGCTTTCGCCGGCGTTTCGATATCGCATGATCGCAAAGGCCTCAGTGCTTGAGGTTCTTGCGCAAACGCTCCAGTGCGCTCAGCTGGGCGAGGCTCATCGCCAGCTGGCTCTGCGCTTCTTCGGCGCTCATCTTCGGATCCTTGTGCGCCAGCGCGCGCTCCGCTTCTTCCATCGCCGCGCGAACCGCCGCCTCGTCGATGTCCTGCGCGCGCACCACGGTGTCGGCCAGCACGGTCACGACCTGCGGCTGCACTTCGAGGATGCCGCCCGAGATCGCGAAATCCAGCACTTCGCCGTTCGGCTGGGTCACGACGACCTTGCCCGGCTTGAGGCGGGTAATCAGCGGCGCATGACGCGGCGCGATGCCGAGTTCGCCCTGTTCGCCGGTGGCGACGACGAGCGTGGCCTCGCCGTGGAAGATCTCGGCTTCGGCGCTAACGATGTCGCAACGGATGGTGGCCATCTTTTTTTCCTGGTCTGATTACGGCTGAGCAGCTGTTACTGCCCAGTTGCTGCCTGCGACATCGGCGGAAGATGCGCTCAATTTGATTTTGATCGGCGGCGCGCAGGCGATGCTCTTCGAGGCGCCATCAGGCATCCGCAATGTGCATTCGCCGCCTTGCGTCCAAGTGATTGCAACAGGCAACTCGGCGTTTTTCTCGACTTTATGAACAGCAACGACAGGCTCGCCGTCCCCACTCATGATTTTCGTCATCAGCGTCCGGCCTTTGTCGAGCGCGATGAATTGCAGCGTCAAAGTGCGGCCGTCGGCGCCTTCCAGATTCACTGCGAACAGCGGGCTCCACTTCGTATCCGCCCGGAGTTCGAGAAACTTGATGCTGCCGCTTACGCTGCCCGATGCAGGGACGTCGCCAATCTTGAAATACGAAAAGTGCCCGCCCGGAACATCCAGATCGAACTCGTACTTCGCGCCCAAGGCGCTTCCGCACGCCATGGCGAGCAGGATCGCAAGCAGAGCGCGCATTGGGACGGTCGCGGGCATCACGCCGCCATCTTGTTGGCTTTTTCCACCGCTTCTTCGATGCCGCCGACCATGTATAAGGCCTGTTCCGGCAGGTGGTCGCACTCGCCGTCGACGATCATCTTGAAGCCGCGGATCGTGTCCTTCAGCGACACGTACTTGCCCTTGGAGCCGGTGAACACCTCGGCGACCGTGAACGGCTGCGAGAAGAAGCGCTCGATCTTGCGGGCGCGGGCCACAGCCTGCTTGTCTTCTTCCGACAGCTCGTCCATGCCCAGGATCGCGATGATGTCCTTCAGCTCTTTGTACTTCTGCAGGGTGCCCTGCACGCGGCGCGCGGTCTCGTAGTGCTCGTTGCCGATCACGTTCGGATCCATCATGCGGCTGGTCGAGTCCAGCGGATCGACCGCCGGGTAGATGCCCAGCGACGCGATGCTGCGCGACAGCGCCACGGTCGAGTCCAAATGGGCGAAGGTGGTGGCCGGCGACGGATCGGTGTAATCGTCGGCAGGCACGTACACGGCCTGGATCGAGGTGATCGAACCGGTCTTGGTCGAAGTGATGCGTTCCTGCAGCACGCCCATTTCCTCGGCGAGCGTCGGCTGGTAACCCACCGCCGACGGCATGCGGCCGAGCAGCGCCGACACTTCGGTACCGGCCAGCGTGTAGCGGTAGATGTTGTCGACGAACAGCAGCACGTCCTTGCCCTTGCCGGACGCGTCCTTCTCGTCGCGGAAGTACTCGGCCATGGTCAGGCCCGTCAGCGCGACGCGCAGGCGGTTGCCCGGCGGCTCGTTCATCTGGCCGTACACCATCGCCACCTTGTCGAGGACGTTGGAGTCCTTCATCTCGTGGTAGAAGTCGTTGCCCTCGCGGGTACGCTCGCCCACGCCGGCGAACACGGACAGACCCGAGTGCGCCTTGGCGATGTTGTTGATCAGTTCCATCATGTTGACGGTCTTGCCGACGCCGGCGCCGCCGAACAGGCCGACCTTGCCGCCCTTGGCGAACGGGCACATCAGGTCGATGACCTTGATGCCGGTTTCCAGCAGTTCGGTGGTGGTGGCCTGGTCTTCGTACGACGGCGCAGCACGGTGGATTTCCCACGTGGTGTCGGCCTTGACCGGGCCGGCTTCGTCGATCGGACGACCCAGCACGTCCATGATGCGGCCCAGCGTGCCGATGCCGACCGGCACCGAGATGCCGCGACCGGTGTTTTCGGCGATCAGGTTGCGCTTCAGGCCGTCGGTGGAACCGAGGGCGATCGTACGCACCACGCCGTCGCCCAGCTGCTGCTGCACTTCCAGCGTGATTTCGGTGTTCTGCACCTTCAGCGCGTCGTACACCTTCGGCACGCTCTCGCGCGGGAATTCGACGTCGACGACGGCGCCGATGATCTGAACGATCTTGCCCTGGTTGCTCATCACTGTGTCCTCTGGAACTTCGATTGCTGTTTTGTGGGAGCGACGCAAGTCGCGACTCGCGCCGCTCCGACAGGAATGTGGTTTAGACCGCCGCGGCGCCGCCGACGATTTCGGAAATTTCCTGGGTGATCGCGGCCTGACGCGCCTTGTTGTAGATCAGATTCAGGTTGCCGATCATCTTCGTCGCGTTGTCGCTGGCGGCCTTCATCGCCACCATGCGCGCCGCGTGTTCCGATGCGACGTTCTCCATCACCGCCTGGTACACCAGCGACTCGATGTAGCGCGTGAGCACGTGCTCCAGCACGGTCTGCGCATCGGGTTCGTAGATGTAATCCCAGTCGTGGTGGGCGACCGCGGTTTCCGACGCCGGCAGCGGCAGCAGCTGATCGAACGCCGCGCGCTGGGTCATGGTGTTCACGAAGTCGTTGTAGACCAGGAACACCTTGTCAACCTTGCCGCTGCTGTACGCGTCCAGCATCACCTTGATCACGCCGACCAGCTGGTCCACGTGCGGGATGTCGCCCAGATGCGTGACCGACGCGAGCATGTCCACCTTGATCCGGCGGAAGAACACCGTGGCCTTCTGGCCGATGGTCACCACGTCGACCTCGACGCCCTGCTGCTGCCAGTTGCGGATTTCGCCGAGCAACTTGCGGAACAGGTTGTTGTTGAGGCCGCCGGCCAGACCGCGGTCCGAAGACACGATCACGTAACCGACGCGCTTGATGTCCTTGCGTTCCACCAGATACGGATGCTGGAACTCGGAATTCGCCTGCGCGAGATGGCCGATGACCTGCTTCATCGCGCGCGCGTACGGACGCGAGGCCTTCATCCGGTCCTGCGCCTTGCGGATCTTGGAAGCCGAGACCATTTCGAGTGCGCGCGTCACCTTGCGGGTGTTCTGCACCGACTTGATCTTGGTTTTGATTTCTCTGCCGCCTGCCATCTTCGTGTCCCGTAGGGTGGGGTGAAACCCCACCGCCGTGAATTCAAACGTACTCGGTTATTCGGATGTCGTAATGGTGGGGTTTTCACCCCACCCTACGCCTTACCAGGAGCCGGTCTTCACGAACTCTTCGATGCCGCCCTTGAAC
>CBIHKW010000104.1:0-15626 GCA_966203835.1 uncultured Thermomonas sp. | reverse complement strand
TCATGCTGGCGATGGGCCTGCCCAGTTTCTGGCTGAGCACGCAGTATTTCCGCTACGAATGGCCGCGACGCAGCGGGCCGCTGGCGCCGGAAGAGAAATTCTCCATCGTGTTGCTGGCGCTGGGATTCGCGCTGCTCGGCGTGTTCTGGTTCCGCTCCGGCGCGGCGTTCGCGATCGCGCTCACCGGCGCCTATTTCACCTGCTGTCTGATGATCTACAGCTATCTGGTGAAACTGTGGAAAGTCGGCCGCGGCGAGCAGACGCTCGATGGGCTGCGCCTGGTCGCGCTGGTCATTCTCGCGCTGTGCTACGGCGCGATGATCTTCTACGGCAGCAATAACAGCATTCCGCTGATGCGGGTCGCCTACGTCTTCGCAGAGGTCTGCGTGCTGCTGGCGATCGCCTACAAGCTGTTCGCGCCTGCGAAGTCCGTGCCGCGGGCGGTATAGCCGGAAGTCGTATCGTCTGGAAGGAAGAAGCATCCTCGAAAATAGAACGCCCCGCGATGCGGGGCGTTCGTTTCGGTGCGATGTTCGTGAAGCAGGCTGTCTTCAGCGCCGCATCGAGGTGAAGAACTCGTCGTTCGACTTGGTGGTCTTCATCTTGTCGAGCAGGAATTCCATCGCCGCGATTTCGTCCATGCCGTGCAGCAGTTTGCGCAGGATCCAGATCTTCTGCAGCAGCTCCGGTTCGATCAGCAGATCTTCGCGGCGCGTGCCCGACATGTTCACCGCGATCGCGGGGTAGACGCGCTTCTCGGTGATGCGGCGGTCGAGGTGGATTTCCGAGTTGCCGGTGCCCTTGAACTCTTCGTAGATCACCTTGTCCATCGCGCTGCCGGTATCGACCAGGGCGGTGGCGATGATGGTCAGCGAACCGCCTTCCTCGACGTTGCGCGCGGCGCCGAAGAAACGCTTCGGACGATGCAGGGCGTTGGCGTCGACGCCGCCGGTCAGCACCTTGCCGGAGCTGGGCACGACGTTGTTGTAGGCGCGGGCGAGACGGGTGATGGAGTCGAGCAGGATCACCACATCCTTCTTGTGCTCGACCAGGCGCTTGGCGCGCTCGATCACCATTTCGGCGACCTGCACGTGGCGCGCGGCGGGTTAGTCGAAGGTTGAACTCACCTCTTCGCAGCGCACGGTGCGCTGCATTTCGGTGACTTCTTCCGGGCGCTCGTCCACCAGCAGCACGATCATGTGGACGTCGGGGTGGTTGTAGGTGATGGCGCTGGCGATCTGCTGCATCATCATGGTCTTGCCGGCCTTGGGCGGCGAGACGATCAGCGCGCGCTGGCCTTTGCCCTGCGGCGCCATCAGATCGAGGATGCGGCCGGTGATGTCTTCGGTACTGCCGTCGCCGCGTTCGAGCTTGAAGCGGCGGCGCGGGAACAGCGGCGTGAGGTTTTCGAACAACACCTTGTTCTTCGACGCTTCCGGCGGCTCGCCGTTGATGGTGTCGACCACGGCCAGCGCGAAGTAGCGTTCGCCGTCCTTCGGCCAGCGGATGCGGCCGGCGAGGTCGTCGCCGGTGCGCAGGTTGAAGCGGCGGATCTGGCTGGGCGAGATGTAGACGTCGTCCGGGCCAGCGAGATAGCTGGCCTCGGCGGCGCGCAGGAAGCCGTAGCCGTCGGGCAGAATTTCCAGCACGCCGTCGGCGGCGACGCCTTCGCCGTGGCGGGTCAGCACTTTCAGCAGCGCGAAGATCACGTCCTGCTTGCGCGCGCGGGCCACGCCTTCGTGGATGTTCAACTGCTCGGCGATGTCGAGCAGCTTCGGCGTGGGCATGCGCTTGAGATCGCTCAGCGAATACTGCGGGAAGCCCTCGGGCACACCGACCATCGGCCGCGCGACGAACTGCTGCTGCTGGAAGCTGCCGGCCTCCTGGCTGATGTTGTCGCCGCCGTTCTCGTTGCCGTTCTCGCCGCCGCTCTCGTTGCCGTTCTCATCGCGGCCGCGGAAGCGGTCGCGGCGGTTGCGGAAGCGGTCGCGACGGTTGTTGTTGTTATTGCCGTTGTTGTTGAAGCGCTGCTGGCCATCGCCGCCTTGGCCCTGTTGGGGCTGTTGGCCTTGCCCAGCATTGCCTTCGGCGCCTTGGGGCGCCCGGCCCTGCTGGCCGCCCTGCGGTTGGTGCTGTCGACCACCGCCTTGCGGGTTGGCTTGCTGACCGCCGTGTTGGCCGCCTTGGGCGGGCGGCGGACCGCCGGCATCGGCCTGCGGTGCCGACTGCGGCGTTTGGGCCTGCGGTGCCGGCGGCGCGGCAGGCGGTGGGCTTGCCGGCTGGACCGGCGGCGACGCGGCCGCTGGCGGCGGGGATGCCGGTGCCGGGGCACGTGCTGGCGGTGGAGCGACCGGTTGCGGTGCTTCAGGCAGCGGCATGCTGGTCTGGACGGCGGCGGTCTTGGGGGCGCGCGGCTTGCGCACGCGCTTCACGGCGGTATCGCCGGAATCGGGGGTCTGATCGGACAAAGCGGAAATCCTCGCGGCTGCGAGCGTCCGCGGTGCGCGGACGGTGTCAGGAGTGGGTGGTCGGTTAAGACGGGAAGTTGCGGCGCCAGAGGCGCGTCGTTCGCCTAGAAGCTAGCACCCGCGCGTCGCGGCGGCAAGCGTCGGGCTGAAGTCGGGTTCATGCGCGCGACCGGCGGCTTGAGCGCCGCCGGCGCTGGACGCCCCCGGATCCGAGGGCGTCGGGCGGCACTCAGAGCGCCTTGTCGATCAGCTGGGCGAGCTGGGGTTTGCCGACGGCGCCGATCTGGGTGCCGTGGACCTGGCCGCCCTTGAACATCAGCAGCATCGGGATGCTGCGGGCGTTGAAGCGCCGCCCCAGGTTCGGATGGTCCTGCACATCGACCTTCACGATCTTGGCGCGGCCGGCGTATTCGTCGGCGAGCTGGTCGAGGACCGGCGCGATCATCTTGCAGGGGCCGCACCACGGGGCCCAGAAATCCACCAGCACAGGCACGTCGGACTGCAGGACGAGCGCGTCGAAATCGGTATCGGTGGCATGGGAAATCTTGTCGCTCACGGGAGTCTCCGGGTGGTGCGGACGGCCGGGAATGGCGCGTCGGGCGGGTCTGGTCTGGCCCGACCGGGGCGGTCTGGCGATAGGCTGTTACACTGCGGGCTTGCATCGCCGGCTTCAAGGGGCCCGCTCTCAAGGAGCACTCCCGGGGCCGAGCACCACATCGCAGAGGCCGGCAGTCTGCTGCCCCGCGACTCCCCACGCAAGCGCGAGTCCCGGCTTCCCGCCGTCGCGCCGGCCCGCATACAACGCCAGAGCATGAGCGATAAACCCCTAACCGACATCACATTTTCCTCCTTCGAGCTGCATCCGGCGCTGTTGGCCGGGCTCGAAGCCGCGGGTTTCACCCGCTGCACCCCGATTCAGGCGCTGACGCTGCCGGTGACCCTGCCCGGCCGCGACGTCGCCGGCCAGGCGCAGACCGGCACCGGCAAGACCCTCGCCTTCCTGGTGACGGTGATCAACCGCCTGCTGTCGCGCCCGGCCCTGGCCGAACGCAAGCCCGAAGACCCGCGCGCGCTGATCCTGGCGCCGACCCGCGAGCTGGCGATCCAGATCCACAAGGACGCCGTGAAGTTCGGCGCCGATCTGGGCCTGAAGTTCGCCCTGGTGTACGGCGGCGTGGACTACGACAAGCAGCGCACCCTGCTGCAGGCCGGCGCCGACGTCATCATCGCCACGCCGGGCCGGCTGATCGATTACGTCAAACAGCACAAGGTCGTGAGCCTGCACGCCTGCGAAGTCTGCGTGCTGGACGAAGCCGACCGCATGTTCGACCTCGGCTTCATCAAGGACATCCGCTTCCTGCTGCGGCGCATGCCGGCCTGCACCGAGCGCCAGACCCTGCTGTTCTCGGCCACCCTCAGCCACCGCGTGCTGGAGCTGGCCTACGAGCACATGAACGATCCGGAAAAGATCGTCGTCGAGAGCGAGTACATCACCAACTCGAAAGTCCGGCAGTTGATGTACTACCCGGCCGACGACGAGAAGATCCCGCTGCTGCTGGGCCTGCTGTCGCGCAGTGAAGGCGCGCGGACCATGGTGTTCGTGAACACCAAGGCCTTCGTCGAGCGCGTCGCCCGCGCGCTGGACCGCGCCGGCTACCGCGTCGGCGTGCTGAGCGGCGACGTGCCGCAGAAGAAGCGCGAATCGCTGCTGAAGAAATTCCAGGCCGGCCAGCTCGAACTGCTGGTGGCCACCGACGTGGCCGCGCGCGGTCTGCACATCGACGGCGTGTCGCACGTCTACAACTACGATCTGCCGTTCGATGCCGAGGACTACGTGCATCGCATCGGCCGCACCGCGCGCCTGGGCGCCGAGGGCGACGCGATCAGCTTCGCCTGCGAACGCTATGCGATGTCGCTGCCCGACATCGAGGCCTACATCGAGCAGAAGATTCCGTCCGAACCAGTCACCCGCGAACTGATGACCTCGCTGCCGCGCCCGGAGCGCGAGCGCCAAGCGGTGGTCGAGGGCGAAGACGGCGACAACGACGACAGCCTCACCACGATCTTCCGCGAAGCGCGCGAAGCCCGTGCGGCCGACGACGCCAAGCGCGGCGGCGGACGCAGCGGCAGCGGTGGTCGCAGCAGCGGTGGCCCGGGTGGCCGCTCCAGCGGGCCGCGCTCCGGTGGTCCGCGTCCGGGTTCCTCCGGCACTGGTTCGAGCAGCGGCGAACGTCGCGAGCGCACTCCGCGCCCGCCGCGCGACCCCAATGCCGAGCCGAAGCCGGCCGTCGCTCAACCGGCTGTCGCGCAGATCGCAACGGCCGGCGTCCCGAATGCCGCAGACGGCGAGCGCGGGCCGCGCAAGCCGCGTCGGCGTCGCGGCGGCAAGCGCATCGACGGCGGCGAAGGCACGAATCCCGTCAATCAGGCGGTGCGCGCGCTGGAAACACCGGCACCGGTCTCGGTCGGCGGCACTTCGGCAAGCGGCACGCAGCCCGCGAAGCCGGCCGGCGAATCGAAGCCATCGCTGTTCTCGCGTCTGGGCAACAAGCTGAAATCGCTGGTCACCAAGCCGCCGCGTTCGCAGCACTGACGGCGAAAGAGTGACAGGTATGTCTGCGAAGCCGCCAAGACTGTCTTGGGACGGATTCCCGGACGTTCTGCTTCACGCATCCGAATCCGCAGTCAAGCAACACCCGCGTTATCCGGCCGCCAAGTCCGGTGACGCGGAGGCGGCCATCGCGCTGGTCCATGACACCCTGAAACCGGATCAGGTCAGGGCGCTCAGCGACATGTTCCCGAACCAAACGCCGATCCTTGTGAGTGCGCATGCGTATGAGCGGGAAGGCGTGAACGCCATTCCGGAAGCATTGGCCGACGCACTGGGGCGGCTACTGGATTGGCCGGTGGACAGCGAGATCGTCCAGAGCAATATCGTGGCCCATACCGGCGCGGGCGGTTTTGAACGTCTCGCCCGACAAGCCACCTTCGACGGCGCCATCGAGCCCGACCTTTCGTATGTCCTCGTCGACGACTTCGTCGGGATGGGTGGAACATTGGCCAATCTACGCGGCTATATTCACTCGAACGGCGGTAAAGTCCTTGCCGCAGTCGCGCTGACCGGGAAACCCTACTCAGCCCGGCTTTCGCTGAGCACGCAGCAACTGGAAGAATTGAGGCAACGACATGGCCAAGCAACTGAACATTGGTGGCTCGAACGATTCGGTCACACCTTCGACGCGCTCACTCAATCAGAAGCTCGGTACCTCGCCAAAACCGAGGACTTTGAGCGCATCCGAGATCGGATTGCTGCGGTCGAGTAAACGCGAGATCCACAGTACTTCCGTGTCCGGAAAATTCCTTTCGAAAACGAACCAAAGTGCGCTCGACCCGGCACCTTTGAAACCTTCCACGAAAAAACCGAAGTGATGCGCCGATCCGCATGACCGTCCTCCGCTTCGACAACGTGAGCAAGCAATATCCCGGCGGCCACGTCGCGCTCGCGGACGTGAGCTTTTCGGTGAATCCGGGCGAGATGCTGTTCGTCACCGGACACTCCGGCGCCGGCAAAAGCACGCTGCTCAGACTCATCCATCTGTCCGAACGCCCGAGCCACGGCGCGGTGCTGTTCGGCGAACGCAATCTGCGCAAGGTCGGTGGCCGCGGCGTGGCGATGCACCGGCGCGATGTGGGCGTGGTGTATCAGGATCACCGCCTGCTGACCGACCGCACCGCGGCCGAGAACGTGGCGCTGCCGCTGATCCTGCGCGGCGTGCGTCGCGACGAGATCCGCAAGCGCGTGCGCAGCGTGCTCGATCGCGTCGGCCTGGGCGCGCGTCTCGATGCGCTGCCCGGCCAGCTCTCGGCGGGCGAACAACAGCGGGTCGGCATCGCCCGCGCGCTGATCGGCGAGCCGCAGCTGCTGGTGGCGGACGAACCCACCGGCAATCTCGACCCCACCCTGTCGGCCGAAATCATGACCCTGTTCGCCGCCCTGCACGAACGCGGCACCAGCGTGCTGGTCGCCAGCCACGATCTGGGACTGGTCAAGCGCATGAAGAAGCGGGTGCTGGTGCTGGATCACGGCCGACTGCTCGACGATATCTCGCCGGAGGAGCTGGCCGATGGCTAAGCCGACCTCGCCGGCGGGCGCCACCGCCGCCAAACCGCGTTCGCGCATCGCCGCATGGATCGAACACCACGGCTACAGCCTGGTCGCCAGCCTCGGACGGATGCTCGGCAAACCCTGGGCGACGCTGCTCACGGTCGGGGTGATGGCCGTGGCGCTGGCGCTGCCGCTGGGGCTGGCGCTGGTGCTGGACAACGCTGCGCGGCTGGGCGGCAACGTCGAGCGCGCCCGCGAAATCGCGTTGTTCCTGAAACCCGAGATCACGCTCGAGCACGCAAAGGCGCTGGCGCAGACCCTGCGCGCGCGCGGCGATGTCGCCGAAGTCGTGCTGCGCACGCCGGACGAAGGACTGGCCAGCCTGCGCGGCACCGGCGGCGGCACCGATGTCTATGCCGACGCGCTGGCGGCGGTCGGCGAAAACCCGCTGCCGAGCGTGCTGGTACTGCGCCCGCGCGGCGACGAGCGCGTGCTGGCGGCGGCGCTGGGCGCGCTGCCGGAGGCCGATTTCGTCCAGCACGATGCCGTCTGGCGCGACCGCCTGGACCGCTGGCTGGGCTTCGGCGAGCGCGTGGCCTGGGTGCTGGCGGCGCTGCTGGGCCTGGGCGCGCTGCTGGTCGTGGGCAACACCGTGCGTCTGGACATCCAGTCGCGGCGCGAGGAGATCGCGGTGCTGGAGTCGCTCGGCGCCACCGATGGTTTCATCCGCCGGCCGTTCCTCTATCTCGGCGCCTGTTATGGTCTGACGGCCGGCGCGCTGGCGCTGGGCCTGCTGACCGCGGCCGAATTCGCCCTGCGCCAACCGCTGCGGGCGCTCGCGGAAAGTTACGGCAGCGGGTTCGCCGTTGCCGGCGTCGAACCGCTGCACGCTTTCTATGTGCTGGCCGTCGCGGGCACGCTGGGTTGGCTGGGCGCCGGCGTGGTCACCGGACATTTTCTGCGTCAAACTAAAGTCTGACGCGATCGCAGAGGGGCACGGGACGCAACATCGTCCCCGCACCGGCTGCCGGAGACGATCTGGCGCAAGGTCGCGCCGCCCGCCGCCATCCTCTGCCCACCGCAACCGCAGCCCGAGCGAACCCCGCATGCCCGCCCACGATGTCCGCCACCTGACCACCGACACCCCACGGGTGATGGTGGTCGATGGTTCGAAACTGGTCCGCAGGCTGATCGGCGACATGCTGCAGCGCGACCTGCCGGGCGTGGAAGTGATCGGTTGCGCCGGCCTGTCCGAGGCCAAGGCCGCGCTGGAAGCCGGTCCGGTCGATCTGGTCACCACCTCGCTGGTGCTGATGGACGGCGACGGCCTGCAGGTCGCGCGCCACGTCCGCACCAGCGCCGCGCAGCGATATGTGCCGGTGATCGTGGTCTCGGGCGACGCCCAGGCGCATCTGGAAGCGCGCCGCTTCACCGAAGACGTCACCGACTATTTCGACAAGGCCGAAGGCTACGCGGCGCTGGCCGCGTTCATCCGCGGCTATGTGCAGCCGCAGCCGATCCCCGACGCACGCGTGCTGTACGTCGAGGACAGCATCACCGTCGCCGTGGCCACCCGACGCATGCTGCAGGCCCACGACATCAGCGTGATCCACATGAGCCGCGGCGACGACGCCCTGGCCTATCTCAACGAGCACGTCGGCCATGAGGACGTCGGCGCCGACCTGCTGCTCACCGACGTGACCCTGGACGGCGAAGTCAGCGGCCTCGACCTGCTGCGCGCGGTGCGCAACGATTTCGGCTACGGCAAGCGCCGGCTGCCGGTGCTGGTGATGACCGGCGACGGCAATCGCGACAAGCAGTCCAATCTGCTGCGCGAAGGCGCCAACGATCTGGTCTCCAAGCCGATCGAAGAACGCATGCTGATCACCAAGACGCTGTTCCAGCTGCGGATGGCGAAGCTGCCGGAGCGCGTGTCGTCGGATTGAAGCGATCGGGAATCGAGCATTCCGCAGCGGCTTCGCGATGCGGACCGGTCACGATGAACGTGTCGCGCCCGGCAACGTTGGTGCATCATCCACAGCCCACTCCCAGCAGGGATTGATCACGTCATGGCCGACGACGACCGCATCAAACTCGAACCCTCCTGGAAAAGCCACATCGGCGATTACCTGCTGCGCGAGGAGATGACCGCGCTCGGCGCGTTCCTGCGCCAGCGCAAGTCGATGGGCGCGCGGATCTATCCGCCCGGCTCGCAGATCTTTTCCGCCTTCGACGCCACGCCGTTCGACGCGGTGAAGGTGGTGATCCTAGGCCAGGATCCGTATCACAGCGCGGGCCAGGCGCACGGGCTGTGCTTCTCGGTGCGTCCCGGCGTAGCGGTGCCGCCGTCGCTGGACAACATCTTCAAGGAGATCCAGCGCGATCTCGGCATCACCCGGCCCGACCACGGCAACCTCACGCCCTGGGCCGAACGCGGCGTGCTGCTGCTCAACGCGGTGTTGACGGTGGAAGACGGCCGCGCCGGCGCGCATCAGGGCAAGGGCTGGGAAGGCTTCACCGATCACGTGGTCGACGTGTTGAATCGCGAGAAGGAAGGTCTGGTGTTCCTGCTCTGGGGCAGTTACGCGCAGGCCAAGGGCAAGGTGATCGACACCGGCCGGCATCGCGTGCTGAAGGCGCCGCATCCCTCGCCGCTGTCGGCGCATCGCGGCTTCATGGGTTGCGGGCATTTTTCGGCGACCAACGAATATCTGAGCCGCAAAGGGAAGACACCGATCGACTGGTCGCTGCCGCCGCGCGCGGCGCTGCCGACGGGCTGAGCCCGCTCAGATCTTCAGCCGCCACCCGCGTGCGTCCATCCCACGCACGATGAGCCACCACAGCGACACGAAGCACAGCGCGAACGCGAACGACGGCAGGCGCGGCCCGGCGAGCGGCGTCATCCATTCTGCGAAGCCGACCCTGTAGATCGGCTCCCACGCGCCCAGCGCCGACAGGGCGTAGACCATCAGCGCGGAACCGGCGTACGCGGCCAGGGCGTGTCTGCCGAAGCGCTGGCCCAGCGCGGGCCATCGATGCACATCGATCATGCGATGACTGGCCGCCAAGGCCAGCATCGCCCAGCCGCCGGTCCACAGCACGTACGACGCGGTCCACAGGTTCTTGTTGAACGGCTGCCACTGCGCCCAGGCCACGCCGAGCAACAACAGCAGCACGCCGACCGCCACCAGTCGCTTCAGCGCGCCCTGCCGCAGCCACGCGCCCGCGCGCAGGCCCAGCAGCGTGGTCGCGATCGCCGGCACTGTGCTGAGCAGACCTTCCGGGTCGTGGCCGCGCCCCGTGGTGACATCGAATTCGTACAGCCACGGCCCCAGCAGCGCCGTGTCGACGCGGCTGGCGAGATTATCGAGCGGCGCGAGCGTGCCACCCCACGCCAACAGGCCGGCATAGCCCAGCAACAACAAGGCGATGCACAGCCATTGCATGCGCGCCCGCAGATGGATCGCGCACAGCGCCGCGGCGCCGAAGCACAATCCGATCCGCTGCAATACGCCCCAAGGCCGGAAATACGCGCGATCCAGCCACCACCAGGCCAACAGATGCAGGATCAAGCCCAGGCCAACGATGCACAGCGCACGCGTGAGTACTTCGCGATGCAGCCCCGTCGCGCCGCGCTCGATGCGCGGCACGAGACCCAGCGCGACCGAGACGCCGACGATGAACAGAAAGAACGGAAAGATCAGATCGGTCGGCGTGCAGCCATGCCACTGCGCATGCAGCAGCGGCGGATAGACGTGCGCCCAATCGCCGGGGTTGTTGACCAGCAGCATCGCCGCGACGGTGATGCCGCGCAGCGCATCGACCGAGGGAAAGCGTGTTGCGTTACTCGATGCGGAGGTCATCGTCGACAAGGATCGACGGCTCAGCTGATCGCGTCAGCAATCGCGCCTGCGATCCAGGTATGACGCACGCGCAGGCCGTCATCCAGCGACACCAGATCGGCGTGGTAGCCGGGTTCGACCCGCCCGTACTCGCGGCCCAGACCGAGGAATTCCGCCGGATAAGTCGACGCCATGCGCGCCGCTTCTTCCAGCGCGACGCCCAGCCACTGCACGCTGTTGCGCACGGCCGTCGCCATGTCCAGCGCCGAGCCGGCCAGCGCGCCCGCGGCATTGCGGACCACGCCGCCCTGCACGGTGATGGTTTCGCCGTACAGCGTGTAGCTCGGATCGTCGGCGCCGACCGGCGGCATCGCATCGGTCACCAGCAGCACTTTTCCGCGCGGTTTGGCCGCCAGCGCCACGCGCAAACTCGCGGCATGCACGTGATGACCGTCGACGACAATGCCGCACCAGCTGTGCGGATCCTCCAGCGCCGCGCCGACCGCGCCGGGCTCGCGCCCTTGCAGCGGCGACATCGCGTTGTACAGATGCGTGAAGCCGCGGATGCCGGCATCGAGTCCGGCGCGAATGTCTTCGTAGCTGCCGGCGGTGTGACCGGCGCACAGCAGCACGCCGCGCGCAGCGAGCGCGCGGATCACATCGGCCGGGACGCACTCGGGCGCCAACGTCATCACGGTGACGCCATTGCCCAGCGACGCCACCAGTTCGATCTCGGCAGCGTCGGGCACGCGGAATTTCCCGGCGTCGTGGGTGCCTTTGCGCGACGACGCCAGATACGGCCCTTCGAGATGCAGGCCGAGAATCCCCGGCACGCCCTGCGCGATCGCATCGCGGGTCGCGGCGATCGCCTGGCGCATGACATCGGGATCGTCGCTGATCAGGGTCGGCAGCATGCCGGTCGTGCCGAAGCGCCGATGCGCCTGCGCGATGCACCGCAACGCATCGACCGTCGGCGCGTTGTTGAACAGCACGCCGCCGCCGCCGTTGACCTGGATGTCGATGAAGCCGGGCAACAGCGTGTCGCCCTGCAGATCGTGGCACGGCCCCGCACTGGCCGGCACGTCCGCAGGATCGCAGACCGCGGCGATGCGTCCGCCGTCGATCACCACCGCCAGACCGGAAACCAGGCCGCGCCCGGTCAACACGCGGCCGTTGACCAGTACGCAGCCGCTCATACGGTTTCGGTGACCTTGTTGAGATGCGGCGGCACATCCGGATCGTGTCCGCGACGCAGCGCCAACGCGTTGATCGCGCGATAGAAACTCTGGATGGTCAGCAGCGGCGCGCACGCCGCATGCGGCGCGGGCACAAGTTTCAGATCGCCATGTTCGGACGACACCCACACCTGCGCGCCGCGCGCGCGGAATTCTTCAGCCAGCGCCAGCGTCCCGGCTTCGGTTTCGTCGGGCTGCGCGAAACACAGCACCGGAAATCCCGGACCCACCAGCGCCATCGGCCCGTGCTTCACTTCCGCGGCACTGTAGGCCTCGGCATGCAAGCCGCAGGTTTCCTTGAATTTCAGCGCGGCTTCCTGCGCCGCAGCCAAGCCCAGACCACGACCCAGCACGAACAGGTTGTGCGCGCCGGTCAAGCCCTCGGTCAACGCCGACCAGTCCGCGCGCCACGCCGCGCGCAGCGCCTCGGGCAAACGATCGAGCGCATCGAGCAGCGGCGCATCGCCGCGCCAGTGCGCCGCAAGTTGCAACACCGCCGACAGCGACGCCAGATAGCTCTTGGTCGCGGCCACGCTGCGTTCCGGGCCGGCGCACAGCGGAATGACGGTATGCGCCAAGCGCGCCAGCGGCGAATCTTCCGCGTTCACCAGCGCCACCACGCGCGCGCCGGCATCGCGTGCGGCCTCGGCGTTGCGCAGCAGATCGGGACTTTTTCCAGACTGCGAAATCGCCAGAAACAAGGCGTTTTCCAGCTGGAGTCGGGTCGCGTACACCGAATGCACCGACGGCGAGATCGACGCGGTGACCACGCCCAACTGCGTCTCGAACAGATACTTGGCGTAGGTCGCGGCGTGATCCGAACTGCCGCGCGCGCAGGTAGCCACGAAGGCCGGCGGCGATGCGCGCAGCTCCGCGGCCAGTGCTGCGATCACCGGCGCATTGCGCCGGAATTGCGCGGCGACCACATCAGCGGTTTCCGCCGCTTCGTTGAACATCAGCGTCGCGTCGGGCGCGCGCGGCGTCGGGCTATCGGTCATGTGCAGGTTCGCGATTCAATGGTGAAATTACGTAGGCGCAGCCGGCGGAGGCTTCGAGTCGTTGCCGTGATCGTTCGCGCGCGGACGCATCGGCGCGGTCGAACCGCGCACGACCAGCTGCGGCGCGAAACCCTGGTTGTGGATGACCGTGGGATGGTCGTCGTACGCGTCCTGACGCATGCCGGCGATCAGCAGGCGTGCGGCCTGCCGGGCGATGTCTTCGGTCGCCTGCTTGGCGGTGGTGAGCGGCGGCCACGACTGGCGCGAGAACGGGCTGTCCTCGAAACCTGCGATGGACAGATCGTAAGGCACATTCTTGCCGGTCGATGTCGCCGCCGCTAATACGCCGGCGGCGATTTCGTCGTTCGATCCGAAAATCGCGGTGGGCGGCTCGCGCAGCGCCAACAGCCGGCGCGCGCCGCGGAAACCGTCGTCGAAGGTGTAGTCGCCGGGAATCACCAGATGCTTGTCCAGGGTGATGCCGTAATCCTGCAGCGCCTGTTCGTAGCCGGCATAACGCTCGGTGCTGGATTTGTGCGCCAGACCGCCCCACAGGAAACCGATGCGCTGGTGTCCGAGTTGAATGAGGTGTTCGGTGATTTCGTAGGCGGCATCGCGGTCGTCGACGTACACGCAGAGATGGCCGTCGTTCGGATCTTCGGTCGCGGCGATGATCCGCACCAGCGCCACGTCGCGCGCCGCCAACGCGTTGACCAACTCCATGTTCTCGGACATCGGCGCAGTCAGCACCAGACCGGCGAGGCGCGAACGCTTCACGAATTCCACAAGCTCTTCCACCAGCAGCGGCGAGGTGGCGTCGCAGGGTTGGATCTGCAGACCGAATCCGGTTTCCCGGCACGCCGCCAGCACGCCGTTCTGCACGCCGATGATGTGGTACGGGTTCGGATTGTCGTACACCAGACCGATCACGAACGGCGTGCCGCTGCGCAGATTGCGCGCGGTGACGTCCGGTTCGTAATCGAGTTCGGCGATGGCGTGCAGCACGCGCGCGCGCGTTCCCTGCATCACCGATGGCTCGTTGTTGATGACGCGCGAAACGGTCTTCAGCGAAACCTTCGCCCGTTCGGCCACATCTTTGATGGTGGGTCTGCGCATGCGTCTGTCGTCAATCGGTGAGGTGAGCGGGCATCATGCGCGATCAACGCTGCGACCGCATCCCCGCGCGGTGGCCGCGGGACGCGAAATACAGGATGTACAGATAGCAGGGCACCATCAGCAGCAGGAACACCCACTGGAAATCGTAGTGCTGCTTCAGGACCGCGAACAGCCGCGGAATGACCGCACCGCCGACGATGCCCATCACCAGGATCGCCGAACCCAGCTCGGTGAAACGGCCCAAGCCCTTGATCGCGAGCGGAAAAATCGCCGGCCACATCATCGCGTTGGCGAATCCCAGCGCAGCGACCATCGCCACCGAAACGTAGCCCGTGGTCAGGAAAGCACCCAGGGTCAGGACCACGCCCAGCACCGCGGAAAACTGCAGATAACGCTCCTGGGAAACGAAGCGGGGGATCACCGCAAGACCGACCAGATAGCCGAGGAACATCGCGCCGAGCGTGTACGAAGTGAAGACCTTGGTTTCGTCCAGCGGCAGATCGAAGCCGCGGCCGTAGGTGCCGATCGCATCGCCCGCCATCACTTCCACACCGACATACGTGAAGATGCACAGCGCGCCCAGCCACAGGTGCGGGAACTGCCAGATGCTGCGACCGCCGTCGTCCGCGCCGTTGTCTGCATTCACTTCCGCCGCCTTGATTTCAGGCAATGGCGAGAACAGCACGCCCACTGCAAGCAGCGCCAACAGACCCGCCATCGCGAGATAGGGCGCGTGGATTTTCGCGGCGAACTCGTTGAGCAGCTGTTCCCTGAGGACCGGATCGGCCGCTTCCACTTTCGCGGTGAGACCGCCGATGTCCTGCATCACCAGTGCGCCGATCGCAAACGGCGCCAGAATGCCGGCGATCTTGTTGCAGATGCCCATCACCGCGATCCGCTGCGCCGCGCTTTCGATCGGACCGAGGATGCTGATGTAGGGATTGACTGCGGTCTGCATCAGCGCGAGACCCGCGCCGATGACGAACAAGCCGCCCAACGCACCCGGGTACCAGCGCTGGGTGGTGAACTCACCGAACAGCGCCGCGCCCACCGCCATCGTCAACAGGCCGCAGGCGATGCCTTTCTTCATCCCGGTGACTTTGAGAATCCACGACGCGGGAATCGCGAGGAAGAAATACGACAGGAAAAACACCGTCAGGATCAGGAACGCATTGACCTCGTCGAGATCGAAAGCCAATTGCGCGAACGTGATCAGCGGCCCGTTGAGCCAGGTCACGAAGCCGAAAATGAAGAACAGGGCGCCGATGATGGCGATCGACGAGGTGTGGCGCACTGCGGTCATGGCGTTCGGATTCCCGTGCAGATGATTGGGCAGATGCCTGGTGCAGAGGTCGGCCTTCGCGACGCGGCGGGAACGACAGGCGCCGACAGCGCAGGACGGATCAGGTGGAAACAACGTTGTCATAAGTTCACCCCAAAAACCATCCCCCCAGCCGCTTTCGCCTGCAAATCAGCGCCGAGTCCGTCACGCCACTTTGTGTGCAGTGCAACATAAATGCTGGCCGGAACTTCAGGCGCCGGCCTTTTGAAGCGCTGTTTTATAGACATTTCTGCGTACAAATGCCAACCACGATCGTCATTGTTTCAATTGCAACCGCAAATCGGGCCGCCGCTCATTTTCCGGAATTCATGTGTTGACAACGTTGTCAGCTCAATCCCACACTCGGGACCAACGCGCTGACCTGTTCCGGTCCCGGCGCTACCATCCCACCCCACGCACCCACAGGGACCATGCACTGGTGATAGCCCATCCAAAGCCCATTCAGCAAAAGAACCCGGCGCTTCGGCCGTTCATCGCCGCCGACGTGGGCGGTACCCACGTCCGCATCGGACTGGTCCGC
>CBIHKW010000103.1:0-15630 GCA_966203835.1 uncultured Thermomonas sp. | reverse complement strand
GTTCAAGATCCCGGCCGATCGTATCGACGATCTTCGATTCGGGCGCGCGATACGGGTTGTTCTGATCGTCCATCGGTGTGTGCCTTTTCGCTGGCGGTGTGCGGCGGATCAGGTGCGCGGCAGGGTGACGCCGGTCTGGCCCTGGTATTTGCCGCCACGATCCTTGTACGAGGTTTCGCAGACTTCATCGGACTGGAAGAACAACATCTGCGCCACGCCCTCGTTGGCGTAGATGCGCGCCGGCAACGGCGTGGTGTTGCTGAATTCCAGGGTGACGTGCCCTTCCCACTCGGGCTCCAACGGGGTGACGTTGACGATGATGCCGCAGCGCGCATACGTGCTTTTGCCGAGGCAGACCACCAGCGTATCGCGCGGAATGCGGAAGTATTCGACCGTGCGGGCGAGTGCGAAGGAGTTCGGCGGAATGATGCAGACATCGTTTTCGATGTCGACGAAGCTGCCCGGGTCGAAGTGCTTCGGATCGACGATCGTCGAGTTGATGTTGGTGAAGATCTTGAACTCGCGCGAGCAGCGCACGTCGTAACCGTAGCTGGAGGTGCCGTAGCTGACGATCCGCTGGCCGTCGGCGGCATGCTTGACCTGCCCCGGCTCGAACGGCTCGATCATGCCGTGTTGTTCGGCCATGCGGCGGATCCAGCGGTCGCTCTTGATGCTCATGCAGTCGTTTCCGGGGCCGCGGGGCCCGTCTCCAGTCGTGGTCAGGGCGACATTCTACGGGATCGGCCCGGGAGACACCGGCGCAGATGGCCGGCGCCGCAACGACGAAGGCCCGGCAATGCCGGGTCTTCGGGTGACGCGGATACGGATGAATAAGGATGAATCAGAAGCCGCTGGCGTTCAGACGGCCGTTGGTGACCACCTTCCCGTTGCAGGACGTCGTGGGCACGGCGCTGCCGAGGATCGCAGACTTGATGGTGGCGGCGTTGGCGCCCGGATGCGACGAGGCATAGAGCGCCGCGGCGCCAGCCACGTGCGGAGTCGCCATCGAGGTGCCGCTGTAGCTGGCGTAGGCGGACGTCAGCGCGCCCTTCGAACTCTTCGGCACGGTGGAGAAAACAGCCGAGCCCGGCGCGCAGATGTCGACGGTGGTGGCGCCGTACTGCGAATAGCTGGCGAGCGTGCCGTTGCTGGCGAGTGCCGCGACCGCGATGATGTTGGCGTTCGGGTAGTTCGACGGATAGCTGGCCGTGGTGTCGTTGTTGGCGCCGGAATTGCCGGCCGCGGCGATGAACAGGATGCCGGCGGTGTTGGCGCGACCGATCGCGTCCTGCAGGCCCTGCGAGAAACCGCCGCCGCCCCACGAGTTGTTGGTCGCGACGATGTTCAGGCCGTGACGGGTCTTCAGGTCGGTGAAGTAATCGACCGCCTTGATCGCGTTGGCGGTGGTGCCACCGCGACGGCCGAGGAAGCGACCCGAAATCAGCTTCACGCCGCTCCAGCACACGCCGGCCACACCGGCGCCGTTGCCGCCGACGCCGGCGATGGTGCCGGAGACGTGGGTGCCGTGGTCGTCGTTGGCGCCGCCGGAATTGATGTTGTTGCTGTTGCCGTCGAAATCCCAGCCGCGGATATCGTCGACATAGCCGTTGCCGTCGTTATCGACGCCATCGGCCGGATCGTAGGGATTGGTCCAGATGTTCGCGGCCAGATCGGTATGGTTGAAATAGATGCCCTCGTCGATCACGCCGACCAGCACGCCGCTGCAATCGGTGTGACCCGCGGCCCAGGCTTCGCCGGCCTGCGAGCCGTACTGGTTGGCCGGGGTGGTGGCGTCGCCGTACATGCCCCACAGCGAACCGTTGGTGTAATAGGTGTCGTTCGACACCGCGGTGTGCTGGTAGGTCCAGTTGGGCTCGGCGTATTCCACGTTCGGATTGGCCGACAGCACGCGCACCGCGCCGGCGAGATCGGTGCCGGCCGGCAGCCGCATCAACGCCATCTCGCCCTTGCCGCTGCGCCCTTGGCGGACCACATCGAGCTTCTGCGCGCCCAGACCGCGGCGCACGCCGTCCTGGTCGGTGGCAGTGGTGCCATCGCGGAATTTGATCAGCAATTCGCCCGATTCATGGGCGCGGCCGGCGTTCAGGCCGGAAATCACCGCATCCGGACGACCGCCCGCGAATGCAGCAGTGGACAGGCCCAACGTGGCCAGAATGGCAGTGAGGAGCGTGGTGCGGCCAGGAATGCGATCCATAAGCTTTGAGTCCCCCGTATTGAATCAAGAATGCTGAAGGTGTGGCTCGAAAACTGCAGGGATTTGCAAAGTGCTCACTGCAGTACTCCTAAACGTATGCAGCGGATTTCGGCACTGCACGCTGCACCGCAACATCTCCGACGAACGGGCGTCGGGTCACAAATTCAGGGGGTTTTGATCGACCAAGACGATTGATTCGTCGATTTTTATGCCGTGAAATCTATCGTCAGACGAGCTGTGCGCCGATCTCGGCTTTCACGCGCGGCCGCTTGTCCAATGCTTCCAGCAACCGTCGCGCCACGTTGCGGTAGGCCTCAGCCGCCGGCGAGTCCGGATTCGAGCGCACCAGCGGAACGCCGGCATCGCCCTGTTCGCGGATCGCGATCTCCAGCGGCAGCGAACCCAGCAGCGGCAGACCATAGGTCGCAGCCATCCGCTCGCCGCCGCCGCTGCCGAACAGGTGTTCGATGTGGCCGCAGTTCGAGCACACATGCTGAGCCATGTTTTCGATCAGCCCCAGCACCGGAACCTCTACTTTCTCGAACATTTTCAGCGCCTTGCGTGCGTCCAGCGTGGCCACGTCCTGCGGGGTGGTGACGATGACCGCCCCGGCGACCGGGATCTTCTGCGCGAGGGTCAGCTGGATGTCGCCGGTGCCCGGCGGCAGGTCGACGATCAGAATGTCGAGGCCTTCGTCGCCATCCCCGCCCCAGCGGGTTTCATTCAATAGCTGGGTCAGGGCTGAGGTCGCCATCGGGCCGCGCCAGATCATCGGCGTGTCCTGCTCGACGAGGAACCCGATCGACATGGTTTCGATGCCATGGGCCTGCATCGGAATGATCGATTTGCCATCGGGGCTGTCGGGGCGACCCGACAGCCCCAGCATGGTCGGGATGCTGGGGCCGTAAATATCGGCATCCAGCAGGCCGACCCGGGCGCCCAGATCGGCCAGGGCCACGGCCAGATTGGTCGCGGTCGTCGATTTCCCGACCCCACCCTTGCCCGAACCGATCGCGATGATGTTGCGGATCCGCGGCAGCGGGGAGAGATTCGGCTGGACGGCGTGGGACGGAATTCGGAGCGTGCTGGGCGTTTTCATGCGGCTATTGTGGCGGCCGCGCCGCGCCGCAGCCAGCCCGGCCAATCAGACAGTAAAACGAAGCGGCCGCCCGTACGTCGACGAACTGTGACAGCCGTCAGGGTGCTGCACACATGACACCGCTGTTAAAGCCATGTTAAGTTCCGGTGGCAGACGACAGGGGACCTATCTGGCGTCTCAATCTCGTAACGACTTGAAACCGGGGATATCAATGACTTCTCGCAATACGTGCGGCTTTCGCCGCAGCCAACTCACGTCCGCCATCCTGGCATCGTTCCTGATCTCGGGCATGGCACTGGCTCAGGACGCCAGTGGTGAAGAAGACAAGGACGACACTCAGACCACCAGTCAGCAACAAGCTTCGGAGGCCGGGACACTCGACAAAGTCGAAGTCATCGGCAGCCGCATCAAGCGCGCCGAAGTCGAAGGCCCGTCGCCGGTCACCATCATTTCGAGCGCGCAGCTCGAGAAAGAAGGTTTCCTCAGCGTCGCCGACACCCTCAACAGCATCACCCAGAACGCGGGCTCGGTGCAGAACGAACTCAACTCGGCCGGTGGCTTCACGCCCAACGGCAGCCCCGTCGACCTGCGCGGCCTCGGCCCGGGCCGCACGCTGCTGCTGATCAACGGTCGCCGCGCCGCCGACTATCCGTTTCCCTACAACGGCCAGAGCAACTTCCAGAACTTCGGTAACATCCCGACCGCAGCAGTCGATCGCATCGAAATCCTGAGCGGCGGCGCTTCGGCGATCTACGGCTCCGACGCCGTGGCCGGCGTCGTCAATATCGTCCTGAAGAAGAACTACCAGGGCGACGTGTTCAAGATCCGTGGCGGCACCACCACCACCGGCGGCGGCGATTACGCCGACATCCAGTGGGTCGGCGGCAAGACCGGCGACAACTGGAGCCTGACCTACGCGCTGCAGTATTTCGCCGACGAGCCGATCTACGCATATCAGCGCGATTTCATGGACTCGCGCGAAGATAATCCGCTGCCTCCGGCTGTTCTCGGCATCCAGCCGGCCGGCACGCTTCGCATCAATCGCGTCGGCCTGCCCGCCAACACCCCGAACACCTTCATCGCACCGCCCGCTGGCGCTTGCGCTCGATTCGGCGACGAGTATGTCGATTGGACGTTCCGCGCGCTTTACACCAACACAGCGCCGGTTGCGCTTCGCGGCACCCCCTATAACCAAGGCCAAGCCTGCGGTTATTTCAAGGACGTCGGCTATCAGTCCATCACCAACGGCAACAACGACCTGTCCGGCTACCTGTACGGCACCATGCAGTTCGGCAACGGCATGGAAGCGTGGGCCAGCCTGATGGCATTCCACTCCAAGTCCGAGCTGAGCGGCGGCGTCGAATTCATCGGCGGTCCGCATGTCGATGGCGTCGGTACCACGGCCACCATCTTCGCGACCAACCCCGGCATCAATGGTAACGTGCAGATCCAGCGCATCTTCACGCCGCAGGAATACGGCGGCATCGAGAATACCCATCAGAAGTTCAACGAAAAATCGGCGGATTTCGCCGTCGGCCTGCGCGGCACTTTCGGCGAGCGGTTCGACTGGGATCTGACGCTCGGCCGCGCCGATTACTACGCCACCCGTACCCGCCCGCGTCTGGACGGCTCCGAGGTCACGAATTTCTTCTTCGGTCCGCGCCTGAACACCACCGGCACCCCGCAATACCTGATCAATCTGGACCGTTTCTATCGTCCGCTCACGCCGCAGGAATACCGCTCGCTGTCGACGATCCTGAAGTACAAATCGCACTCCTGGGCCACCCAGGGTAGCTTCGTGCTGAGCGGCGATCTGTTCGAGCTTCCCGCCGGCGCGGTAGGCTTCGCGGCTGTGTTGGAAGGCACGCAGCAGGGTTACGATCTGAAATCCCCGGCCGCCATCCTGCCGACGAATCGTCTGGCCTATAACCTCACCGGCACGAACGGCGGCGGCGATCGCGATCGCTACGCCATCGGCGCGGAATTCAGCATTCCGATCTTCGAGTCGCTGAAGATGAGTCTGGCCGGCCGTTTCGATAAATACGACGACATCACCAGCGTCGACGACGCCAAGACCTGGGCCGCGGGCCTCGAATGGCGCCCGTTCGATTCGCTGCTGATCCGCGGTAATTATTCGACCAGCTTCAAGGCGCCCGATATGCACTTCGTCTACAACGAAGGCAGCGGCAGCTTCGGCAATGCACTCGACACCTTCCGCTGCCTCTCCGGCGGCGGCTTCGCCACCGTGCCGCCGAATGCACCCGCAGGCACTTCGGCCTGTGCCGGTACGACGAACATCTATTCGATATTCGCGACCAGCAAAGGCGAACCCACGCTGGAAGAAGAAACCGGTAAATCGTTCACCGCCGGCTTCGTATGGGACATCACCGATGCGCTGTCGGTCGCGGTCGACTACTACGACATCAAGCTGGAAGGCGCGATCAACAATCTGACCTCGACCTTCATTCTGGACGCGGAAGGCAGCTGCCGTACGGGCTTGAGCCGTACACGAACGCCTTACCAGTTCGACATCAATTCGGCGTTCTGCCAGGAAATCATCAGCCGCGTGACCCGCATTCCGGCGGCCGGCGAGCCGACCGATCGCGTCAGCGAAATCCGCAGCGGGCCGGTGAATCAGGCGTATGAACGAGTGACCGGTCTGGACGCCTCCGTGAAGTATCGTCTCGATACCGACCGTTTCGGCGACTATGGCTTCAGTCTCGAGTGGTCGCACCGGCTGAGCAACGAAAACCAGCCCTTCGCAACCGATGCGATCGACAAGGAATACCGCGACGATCCGGCCAACTTCGATTTCCGCAGCCGTATCCGCGCATCTGTCGGCTGGCAAAAAGGCGATTGGGCGGCAACCGTGTTCACGACCCGCTTCGGCAGCTTGCCGAACTGGGCCGAAACCGCGCGCACAGCACCTTACTTCCTGTGGAACGTCAACGCGAGCAAGAAGATCACCGACAAGCTGACCGCCAAGGTCTACGTGAACAATCTGTTCAACAATTTCCACCCGGACGACAGCACGTTCAACAGCTATCCGTACTTCTCGCGCAATTACGACCCGGTGGGCCGCGAGATTTCGGCGCAGCTGGAGTACAAGTTCAATTAATCCCGCGTTACCTGCGATACGAAAGAGCCCGGCGAAAGCCGGGCTCTTTTTTTGCCGAACTCTTCTTTCACTGAACCCTGATCGTGTTTCCACGCACAACTCTTCCATACCCCCCCGGATGCGGTATAAAGACGTGTCCCGGGGCGGCCACCGCCAACCGGGTTTTCACAACGATCCATGCCCTGGGAGGGGAAAGATGCGTATCAGATCCTTCATTTCACTGCTCGCGTTGCCGCTGCTGGCCGCGTCGTTCGTCGCATCGGCGCAGAATTCGGCGGCCGGCCGCTGGAAGACCTACGACGAGGACACCGGCAAGCCGCGTTTGATCGTCGAGGTGTACGAGGCCAAGGGCGGCACCTATGCCGCCAAGGTGCTCGAAACCCTGTATCAGGCGAATGCGGTCTGCACCGAATGCACCGGCGACAAAAAAGGCAAACCCGTGAAAGGTATGGTCATCATGTGGGGCCAGAAGCCCGGCAGCGACGGCAGCTTCTCCGGCGGCCAGGTACTGAAACTCGCCAACGGCAAGACCTACAAGTCCAAGGCCCAGTTGCAGGCCGGCGGCAGCAAGTTCGAAGTCTCCGGCTGCGTCGGTCCGATCTGCAAGAAGCAGGTCTGGACCCGCGAGAACTGATCGGACATCGACCGTCGTATCGACAGTCGTTCGGGCGGCCCGTGATCGGAAACGATCCACGGGCCGTTTCCGTTTTCGGCCCCTTCTTTTGACCGAGCCCCCATGATCCGCAGATCCCTCGCCGTCTTCGCCCTGCTGTGCATGGCGCCTTTGGCCGCGCTGGCCCAGAACTCTCCCGTCGGCCGCTGGCGCAGCATCGACGACGCCACCGGCAAGCCCAAGGCGGTGATCGAAGTCGCCGAGGCCGGCAACGGCACGCTCTCGGCCAGGATCGTTCAACTGATCGACACCAGCGACGGCCCGAACCCGCTCTGCGACGCCTGCAGCGGCGCGCGCCACGACAAGCCGATCCTGGGCATGACCATCGCATGGGGTCTGAAGCCGCAGGGCAAGGTCTGGGGCGGCGGCCGCATCCTCGACCCCGAGAACGGCAAGGAATACTCGGTGAAGTTCACACCGATCGCCGGCGGCAAGAAGTTGGAGGTGCGCGGTTTCCTGGGCGTCGCCCTGCTCGGCCGCACCCAGACCTGGCTGCGGGAGTCGCCGTAGCCGCGCGTGCGATAATCGGCGGCCCCGTTTCCGCAGCCATACGTGCCCATGCCACGCTCCGCGCTCGTCACCAACGCCCTGCCCTACGCCAGCGGCCAGATCCATCTGGGCCATCTGGTCGGCTACACCCAGGCCGATATCTGGGTCCGCGCGCGGCGCATGTCGGGCGACACCGTGCATTTCGTCTGCGCCGACGACACCCACGGCACGCCGATCATGCTGGCCGCCGAGAAGGCCGGCACCACGCCGGAAGCCTTCGTCGCCGACATCCAGGCCGCGCACGTGCGCGACTTCGCGGCGTTCGGCGTGATCTACGACCATTACGACTCCACCCATTCGTCCGGCAACCGCGCGCTGACCGAGGCGATCTACGCCAAGCTCGAAGCCAACGGCCACATCGGCCGGCGCTCGGTGCAGCAGTTCTACGATCCCGCCAAGGGCATGTTCCTGCCCGACCGCTACATCAAGGGCATCTGCCCGAACTGCGGCACCGCCGACCAGTACGGCGACAACTGCGAGAACTGCGGCGCCACGTACGCGCCTACCGATCTGAAGGACCCGCGCTCGGTCATCAGCGGCGCCACGCCCGAGATGCGCGCCTCCGAGCATTTCTTCTTCGAACTGAACCAGTTCGAGGACTTCCTGCGCGAGTGGCTGGCCGGCGACGTGATGGTGCCGGGCATGAAGGCGAAGCTGCAGGAATGGCTGGATTCCGACGGTGGCCTGCGCCCGTGGGACATCTCCCGCGACGCGCCGTATTTCGGCTTCGAGATTCCCGGCCAGCCCGGCAAGTATTTCTACGTCTGGCTGGACGCGCCCATCGGTTATCTCAGCAGCTTCAAGGCGCTCTGCGACGCCAAGGGCTACGATTTCGATGCGTTCACCAAAGCGGACAGCGAGGCCGAGCTGCATCATTTCATCGGCAAGGACATCGTGAATTTCCACGGGCTGTTCTGGCCGGCGGTGCTGCAGGGTTCGGGCCTGCGTACGCCGACGCGGTTGCACATCAACGGCTACCTGACTGTCAACGGCACGAAAATGTCGAAAAGCCGCGGCACATTCATCCAGGCGCGCACGTATCTCGACAGCGGGTTGCATCCCGAAGCGTTGCGTTATTACTTCGCGACGAAGAGCAACGGCCAAGTCGAGGATCTCGATCTGAACCTCAGCGATTTCGTCGCGCGCGTGAACAGCGATGTGGTCGGCAAGTTCGTGAATATCGCAAGCCGCTGCGCGGGATTCATCAGCAAGCATTTCGATGGACGCCTTGGCGAACGCATGTCCGGGCAGCGCAAGGTTTTCGGCGACCCCATCGGCGACGCCATACGTACCCAGAGCTACCAGGATATCTACGAGCGCACCCTCGCGCGCCGAGAAGCCATCATCGAAGCATACGCCGCAAATAATCCTGCAGCGGCCCTACGCAACATCATGGAAGCGTGCGATGAAGCGAACGGCTATGTCGCCAACGAAGCGCCATGGCAATTAGCGAAACGGCTGGACACCGACGCAGCGAGCCGCGAAGAACTGCATCGCATATGCACCGGCGCGATCAATGTGTTTCGTCTGGTCGCGGCTTTTCTCAAACCTGTTCTCCCTGGCGTCGCAGAGCAGGCCGAAAAATTCCTCCTTTCGCCAATCGCGCGCTGGAGCGATCTAGACGCACCGCTCGTCAATCACGTCATCGATACCTATACACCCCTCTTCACCCGAATCGACCCGAAGCAAATCGAAGCCATGACCGAAGCCTCCAAAGACACGATGAATGCACCTGTGGGAGCGGCGGAAGCCGCGAAGCCCGCGGATGCCAAAGCGAAGATCGCGGCTGAAGCCGCTCCTACAAAAGCTGACGCGCCGAAAGCCGAGGCTGCGAAAGGCGAATTCATCGGCATGGACGACTTCGCCAAGCTCGATCTGCGCATCGGCAAGGTGCTGGTGTGCGAGTTCGTCGAAGGTTCGGACAAGCTGCTGCGTTTCGAGCTGGACGCGGGCGAACTGGGCAAGCGCCAGATCTTCTCGGGCATCCGCGGCAGCTACGCCGAACCGGAAACGCTGGTCGGCCGCAGCGTGGTGTTCATCGCCAATCTCGCGCCGCGCAAGATGCGCTTCGGCGTGAGCGAGGGCATGATCCTGTCGGCCGGTTTCGACGGCGGCGCGCTGGCGCTGCTGGATGCCGACAGCGGCGCAGAGCCCGGCATGCCGGTACGCTGACGCTTCACGACTGGAGACGCTGCCATGACCCTGCCCGACCCGATCCGGAATGCCCGCCTGCGAGTGGTGCTGGTGGTCTTTGCACTGGCCACATCGCTGAGCGCTTGCGCGGGCAAGCCCGCGGCCGTCGTCGATGACGCTGCAGCGCCGGCGGCACGTTCGATCGGCGGCGACCGCGACGCCCACAACTGCCTGCCCGCCGCCGGCTACACGTGGTGCGAACGCGAGAAGCAATGCGTGCGTCCCTGGGAACTCGCGAAAGAAGCCGGGTTCGAAAACACGGCCGAGGGCTTCGCCAAGCATTGCGCAGCCGCGCCGACGCAGCCGGCCCGTTGAGGGCCGCGAGGCCTGCCCGCGATGCGCGTTGAGGACGATGGCACGCTGCCGCTGATCGAGCGCCTCGACCGCCTCTTGCCGCAAACCCAGTGCGGCCAATGCGGTTATGCGGGGTGTCGCCCGTACGCCGAAGCGATGTCGCGCAACGAAGCGGGCGTCGACCACTGCCCGCCCGGCGGCGATGCCGGCGCACGCGCGCTCGCGCATGCGCTGGGCGTCCCCGCGCGTCCGTACGATCGCTCGCGCGGTACGCACAAGCCGCCGCAGGTCGCGGTGGTGGTGGAAGCCGACTGCATCGGCTGCACCAAATGCATCCAGGCCTGTCCGGTCGACGCCATCATCGGCGCGGCCAAGCACATGCACGTGGTGATCGAGCCGCTGTGTACCGGCTGCGAGCTGTGTATCCCGGCCTGCCCGGTCGACTGTATCGTGCTGGTTGCCCTGTAAATCCCCGCTGCAACGGAGACCGTCACATGACCTATCGCGCGCTCGATGCCGATGCCATCGTCGCCACCTGCGCACGCTTGAGCACGCGCATCGACGAACGTTTCCCGGCATCCGGGCTGTCCAAGGTCGGGCAGGAAGTACTTGCCGTCGCCGGCGACACCATCGAAGGCATCCAGCATATCCGCCGCCCGAACTGGACGATCCGCATCGGCGTCGCACTGGCATTGCTGTCGATGGTCGCGGTGACGGTGATGTTGGCCGCATCCGCAAGCGCGCCGACCTCGCGGCTGGAGTGGTTCGCGCTGCTGCCGATCATCGAGTCGGCGATCAACGATGTGATCTTCCTCGGCATCGCGGTGTTTTTCCTGACCACCTTCGAAGCCCGGCTCAAGCGCCGCAAGGCCCTGCGCGCGCTGCATCAGTTGCGCAGCCTGGCGCACGTGATCGACATGCACCAGCTCACCAAGGATCCCGAGCAGTTGCTGTCGCCGACGATGAATACCGCATCGTCGCCGCAGCGGAATCTGTCGCGCTTCGAGCTGTCCCGCTATCTCGACTATTGCACGGAGATGCTGGCGATCATCAGCAAGATTTCGGCGCTGTACGTGCAATACCTCGACGATCCGCAGGTGCTGGGCGCGGTGAACGACATCCAGAGCCTGACCACCGGACTGTCGTCCAACATCTGGCAGAAGATCGTGCTGATCGATAACGTCCGCACCCGCACCGAGACGCTTTGAGTCGCAATATTCAGCACCTCTGCGCCGAGGTGCGTTACGGCGCCGGTTTATTGCCCGCGCAAGCCGAACACACGCGCTCGACCTTGTAGCCCTTGGCGCGCAGTTTTTCGACCACGCCGTCCTCGCCCAGCAAATGCAGCGCGCCCACGACGACGAGAGTGTCGTCCGTCGTTTCGTCATCGAGCATGCGCTGCAATTTCGGCACCCAGGCATCGTTGCGGGCGACATTGACGCGGCGATAGAGCTGCGGGTATTCCCTGCGCATGTCCGTGGCCATGCCGTTCCACAGCGCATCCTGATCGCCGCGACGCCAGGCCGCGTGCAGCTTCTCGATCTCCGCTTTCGCGTCGACGGCATCGTTCAGCGATTCGTTGATGAACTGCAGTTGTTCGGACTTGCTCATGTCGTCGAACACCGCGATCTGTTCGCTGCCCTTCTCCAGGCCCGACATCGGCTTCGATGCCTTGCCGGCGCGGCCGATCAGATGCATGTCCAGCCCGAGCTGCGGATCCAGCCCCTGCTTGTTCATCTCGGTGATCGAGATCATCAGACCGACGAACCACGGCTCGAACATCTGCAGCATTTCCGCGGACATGCTCATCCTCTGCAGTTCCCTGCCGTTGGCGGCGGTCCAGGCATCGAGCCGGGCGATGGTGGCTTCCGGCAGTTCGCTGTTCAGCGGCCGGCCGTCGGTGCGCATTGCCGCCTGCCCCATCGATAGACCCAACTGCGGCGACAACAGCTCCTGTGGCGACAGTTCGAACGCCAAGGCCTCGGCATCATCGAATGCGGCATCCACATCCTTCGACAGCGGATAGTCGCCAGGACGCAGCATGTGGAACGAGCCGAGCAGATACAGATCGTTGTCGGCGTCGGCGTCGGAGACTTTCCACATCAGCGGCACCGGCGGCACGGCGGCCTTCGTCACAGCAGGGCTTGCGCGGTCGGCGGCGAGCGCCGCGACGGACACCGCGATCGCGGCGAGCGAACCGATCAGCAGGGGATGCATGCGCATTGAAATCCTTCAGGTGCGGGAGCGACAGCGACGTCAGTGCTTGACGCCGTAACGTTTCTCGCCGGCGGTGATGGCCAGGTCGAGGCGATTTTCGTTCGGCGGCAACGGGCAGGTGGCGAACGGCGTGAACGCGCACGGCGGGTTGTAGGCGCGATTGAAATCGATCGCCACCTTGCCCTGCGCGTCCGGACGCTGCACGTCGAGATAACGTCCGGCGCCGTAGCTTTCGTGGCCGCTGGTGCGGTCGGCGATGATCAACGACAGCGTGCTTTCGCCCTGATCCAGGGCTTCGATGCGGAACGTCTTGCCTTCGTGCTGGAATTCGAGCGCGCCCGGGTTCGGGGTGTTGTCGGTGGTGCCGATGATCGTCGAGATCGGCAGCGTTTTACCGGCAGGATGCGGAACGAACTTGGCTTCGATGCGCCAATCGCGGCTCGGCGGCCAGTACTCGATCGCCTGGAACTGCGTGCGGGTGGGCGCGTCGGCATGCTTGACCCGCAGCGCACGGTTGCCGGCACGCTGGATCACGGTGAGTTTGCCTTTGCCCTCGTCGAAACCGACGACGCTGGGCGCGCCCTGGCTGTCGTCCTTCAGTTCGACCCGACCTTTCAGCGGTTCGCCGTCGAGGGTCAGCGGAACGCCACTATCGGGCGTGAAGAACACGCGCTGGCCGTCGCGCGTGAACATGCCCAGCGACTCCGGTCCCATCGCGATGCGGATGCCGCTGCGCGCGCTGCTGCCGACGTAATGCGATTTGAGCGTGAGCCAGTGCAGGCCGATCAGACTGGCCCAACCATCGGGCTGGGTGAGTTTTTCCTGGCGCTGGATGCGCCAGAGATTCTCTTCGGACAGATACTGCGCTTCGGCCGCACTGAGCACGGCCTTGTCGGGCGCCGCCGACTTCTCGCCGCAGGCGGCCGCCGACAACACCAGCAGCGACAACGCAAGCACGCGCACGACAGGCATCCCCGCACGCCGCCAACCGATCTTCATCATGTCCATCGTCATCGTATCCATGTTCAACGCCCCCTGAGGAACCAACGGTCGATCTCGCCCAACGTGAAATTCGCCCAGGTCGGGCGGCCGTGATTGCATTGCCCCGAACGTTCGGTGGCTTCCATCTCGCGCAGCAGCGCGTTCATTTCCGGAATGCTCAAGCGACGATTGGCGCGCACCGCGCCGTGACAGGCCATCGTCGCCAACAGTTCGTCGCGCGCGGCGGCCACGCGCCTGGATTCGCCGTGCTCGACCAGATCGGCGATCACGTCGCGCAGCAGCGCTTCGGTTTCGCCATCGGCCAACAGCGCCGGTACGCCGCGCAGCGTCAGACTCTGCAAGCCGCTGCGGGTGATCTCGAAACCCAGCGTATCCAGCAGTTCCGCCTCACGCTCGGCGGTTTCCGCTTCGCGCTCCGACACCGCGACCGTCTGCGGCACCAGCAGCGGCTGCATGCGCAGGCCGGTGTGATCGTGCGCGGTCTTGAGCTTTTCGTAACCGATGCGCTCGTGCGCGGCGTGCATGTCGACCACGATCAAGCCGTCGATGGTTTCGCTGAGGATGTAGATGCCGTGCAGCTGCGCGATCGCGTAACCGAGCGGCGGCACTTCGCCTTCCACCGCTTCGGGCATCGGGCGCACAGCCGGCTGCGGATGCGACGACGATGGCGCATACAACGCGGTGTAGGCAGCGCGGGCGTCATCGACGCGCAGGCCGAGGCCGGTCTGCGGCATCGGTCGGTTCCACTGCGGCATGCCGCCGTTCTGCATGCCCGGCATGACGCCACCGTTCGCCGCGTACTGCGGAAAATCCGCGGACGTCGATGGCATCGCACCGTCGCCAACGCTCGCGGCGATGCCGGCGCGGGTTTCAGCCAGCGCGGCGTGCAGCGTGCGATACACGAAATCGTGGATCGGCCGAGCATCGCGGAAACGCACTTCATGCTTCGCGGGATGCACGTTGACATCGACCCTGCGCGGATCGACTTCCAGAAACAGCACGTACGCGGGCTGGCGTCCGTGGAACAGCACATCGGCGTAGGCCTGCTTCACCGCATGCGCGACGCTGCGGTCGCGAACCGCGCGACCGTTGACGTAGAGATACTGCTGGTCGGCGCTGGCGCGCGAATACGCCGGCTGCGCGATCCAGCCGCGCAGACGCAGGGTGCTGCCGCTGTCGGTGGACAGCGGCGCAGCATGATCGACCTGCAGCGCATGTCCGAGGAATTCCTCGCCGAGCGTCTCCGACAGGCGTTCGCCGGAGAACAGCGCATCGCCATCGCCTTTGTAGCGGCGCAACGGCTTGCCGTTGTGGCTGACGCGCAGTTCCACATCCGGTCGCGCCAACGCGAGCTGACGCAGCCATTCTTCGATATGCCCGAGTTCGGTGCGCTCGGCGCGCAGGAATTTGCGCCGCGCCGGCACGTTGAAGAACAGGTCGCGCACTTCCACCGTGGTACCGGTGGCCTGCTGTTTCGGCGCGGGTTCGCCGACGCGGCCGCCGTCGACCGGCAGCGCCGTGCCGTGATCGTCGTCGTCGCGGCGCGACGCGATGCTGAAGCGGCTCACCGACGCGATCGACGGCAGCGCTTCGCCGCGGAAACCGAGCGTGGCCACGGATTCGAGGTCGTCGAGCGAGGCGATCTTGCTGGTGGCATGCCGCTGCACCGCCAACACCAGATCCTCCGGCGCGATGCCGCCGCCGTCGTCGCGCACCCGGATCAGACGCACGCCGCCGTCTTCCAGATCGATATCGATGCGACGCGCGCCGGCATCGATGGCGTTCTCGACCAGCTCCTTGACCACCGACGCCGGGCGCTCGATGACTTCACCGGCGGCGATCTGGTTGATGAGGGTGTCGGGAAGCTGGCGGATGGTCACGTGCGGAAACGGCCTGTACATGGATTCAGCTGAAAATGATCGGGAAACTGCGACGAAATGTCATCTTTCGGCATGTTTGCCAGCGTAATCGAACGACATCAACGGGTCGCACACGCCACTGGAACGGACGCGAAGCGTCGATCCATCGCGCGCCTCCCAGATCAGGATATACAAACCGGAACCCTCATCACGGCTGGCGGGCCCGAGTTTGGACACCAATGCGTGCAGGGTCATCTTGTCATCGACTCGCTCGAACACATCACCATCCTCCAGCACACGATCTTCTTCGACCAGAATGGTGATGGTTCCGATGCGATCCAGTTCGCATTCGGCATTCGCGGCCCTGTCGGGCGTCAATTCACCGCTACCCAGCGCCGCCATGACGAGGGC
>CBIHKW010000102.1:0-15898 GCA_966203835.1 uncultured Thermomonas sp. | reverse complement strand
GAGAACAGCCGCCCCATGTGCGGTTTGACGGAGGTCGCGGTGAGCAGCGTCGGCGAGATGGCCGCGGCGCGCAGGCTGACACTGGCCTGACCTTCGCTGAGCAGCACGGTACGGCCGGAATATGCGCCGAGATGTTCGACATCATCGCTGCGGGCGAGTATTTCCTGATACGTGTACGTATCCACGTTCGGGCCGGCGTCGCTGTTCTCGTCCGTGGCGATCTGGATGCTGTACCAGTCGCTGGCGCCCGGGAAAGGCAGCGGCTTGAGACCCTGGCTGTACACCAGCGCGTAGGTCCACAACGCAAGTCCGAGGCTGAGTGCGACCACGATCACGCACAACAGCGAATACCCCCACGACTTGATCAAGAGCCGCCACGCATATTTGAGATCGAACATGTAATTCATGATCACTGCCTAGTCAGAGGTGAATGCTTCCGATGCCGCTGCGGCCGGGGCGCGCCTGTTTCAAAAACCGCGGATCCAACAAGAACTGGTCAAACAAGCGCTGGCCCAACAAGATCCTAGTTCAACAGCACCCGTTCCTGATCCTGCCACTCGCCGATTTCGGAAGTGATGATCCGGTCGCCCTTGTCCAGGCCTTCCAGCACCTGGACGTGATTCAAGGACACCTTGCCGACCTTGATGGTCGTCCTGTCGGCGTAACGTCCGGACGAATCGAGCTTGTACACGGTGATCGCCGAATCGGCTTTGACGTACGACGGCTTGCCGACGTAGATCGCATTGGGCAAACGGCTGATGTAGATGGTGCCCTCGATCTGCAACTGCGGACGAGCGCCGGCGGGCAATGCGCCCTGCAGTTCGACATCGACGATCACCGCACCATCGGTCACGCCCGGGTCGATGCGCTTGACGACGCCCTTGACGATGCCGCTGCGGGTATCGACGACGACATTCTGGCCTTCGCGCACTTCGGCGGCCTCGCGCGCGGGCACCTTGAGTTCGGCGTAAAGACCGTCCTGCTGCGCGACGCGACCGATCGGGCTGCCCGGTTGCATCTGCTGGCCGACTTCGACGTCGATCGCCTGCACGATCCCGGAGATACCGGCGATGATGCGCAGATTGGCGACCTGGTTCTTGGCGCGATCCAATGCGCGCGCGAGCTGCGTCACCCGGGATTCGGAGACGGCGAGCTGCACGTTGATGTTGTCGCGGATTTCGCGAAGACGGTTGGACTCGATCGCGTACAGCTTCTCGGCCTGACGGACGTTGAGCTTGCTGCGCTTGTAATCGATCTCGGAAATGATCTTCTGGTCGATCAGGCGCGCTTCCGCTTCCAGCTGCAGTTTCGCCTTCTCGAGCGTGAACTGCGCCAGGGTCAACACGCCTTCCTGATTCAGCAGGCCGGTCTGCAGTTCGGCTCTGGCGGCCTGCAGTTCTTTCACCGCGCCTTCCCATGCCGACTGCGCTTCTTCGGCGCTGGCGATCAGCTGCGGGTTGGTCATCTCGACCAGCAACTGGCCGATCTCGGCGCGGGCGCCGGGTTTCACATGCAGCTTCGCGACCCGTCCTGAGACCTGCGACGCGAGCTGCTCGATATTGTCGGACTCCAACTCGCCGTTGGCGCTGACCTTGATTTCCATGGTGCCGCGCTCGACCGTCGCGATACTGATCTTGTCGGCGTCGATGCGACGACTGTCGAAGTCGACGCTGGCGAGCGTGACGCCGACGGCGACCACGGCCAGTACGGCAGCGGCGATCAACGCCAGTCGTTTGATGTTGGGGCCGTTCGATTTTGCTCTTGCGCGATCCATCGATAGTTACCGTAACTCTGTGTCGTGTCCCGAGTGTTATCAGCAAACCCCGTGCCAACTCGCAAACGCATGAATTCATTGATATTCAGGCAAAAACACCTCCCGCTGAAAACCCCATAATCCCGAAACCGGGACGGCCGTTGTCGCGGAAATGGGATCGGCCCGCACGCGGCGCGCGGACTTCGCGGTTACTGCGCCTGCTGTCGCGCGGGCAACGGCAGGATGAGTTTGGCGACCGCGCCGCGCGCATCGGTGCGGTTTTCCAGCGTCACCTCGCCGTAATGTCTGGCGGCGATCTGGCGACACAGCACCAGACCGATCCCCGCGCCTTCGCTCTTGGTGGTGTAGAACGGAACGAACAGATTGTCCGGATTGCTGATGCCGGCGCCGCTGTCGAGAATCTCGAATTCGCAGGACTCGCCCTGCACGCGACAGCGCAGCTCGACCGGCGACCCGTTCCTGCCGGTGGCATCCAGTGCGTTCCTGATCAGATTGATCAGCACCTGCTCCAGATGCACCGGGTCGCCGAACAGACGCACATCCGGCACCGGCCCGACGATCTCAACTGCGCCCTGGGCGAACATCCCGTTCACTTTGTCGATCAGCCGCGCGGTGGGGAACAGGATCTTCTGCGGTTCGGGCAAGCGCGCGATGCGCGCATAGGCGGTGATGAATTCCTTGAGCCCTTTCGCGCGTTCCGCGATCACGTCCAGACTGTGGCGCACATCGCTGGCGTAATCGGCGCTGTCCGGACGGTCCAGGATCGTCGCCAGCGTCTGGCACAGCGACATGATCGGCGTCAGCGAGTTGTTCACTTCGTGACTGATCACCCGGATCAGGCGCTGCCAGGCCGAAATCTCTTCGTCGGACAACACCTGTTTGAGATCGGTGATGAACAGAATGCGGCTGGGTTTGCCTTGGTGCCGGTACTGCTGCTGACTCACCTGCCATCGACCTTCGCCGCCCGGGAAGCGGTGGTTGAGCAACCGCGGTTCCTGCGCGAACGCAATCTCCGCCAGTGCGGTCCCCGCGAAGTCGGCACCGACCAGCGCATCCGCGGACGCCTTGAGCAGCGTGCAGGCGCGCAGGTTCACCAACCGGATCCTGTCGCGCGAATCGCAAACGACGATCGCCACATTGATCTGGCTGACCACTTTTTCCAGCACGCCCAACAGTTCCTGCTCGCTCTGCCGGTCGATCTTCAGACTTTCGGTCAAGGCATTGATCTGTTGATACAGCTCAGCCAGTTCGCCCGGTTCGCGCGCGCGCGATCCCATCAGTCCGTAATCCTGCGCGCGCGTCGTTTCGATCAGATTGCTCAAGGTGCGGATCTGGTGGAGAACGCCATTGCGCACCGCGACCGCGACGATCAACACCCACACCAGCGATGCGATGGCGAACGCAATCCACACATTGACGGACGGCGGGCCGTCGAGCAACGCAAACAGCAACAGCAGCACGGAAGGCAGCCCGGCGCTGGAGACCAGCAGGAACAGCCGCATATCCGTCGCCAGCCTGGGCCGCGGCGGCATCGCGGGCGAACGCGCGGCGCGCTTCAAGCCGGTGCCCGCTTGCCCAACCTGCGGTAAAGCGCCGAACGGCTGATGCCCAGCGCTTTCGCCGCCTCATTGGCGTTGCCCAGATAGCGATCCAATGTCTGCTGGATCAAGCGCACCTCGGCCTGGTCGAGCGTCATCTCACCGCCCGCATCGCCCATCGCGTCCGCCATCTGCCCAGCCGTGCCTTGCTGCGAAGCAATGCCCTGCGGCGCCACGAGCTGCAGATCGTGTTCGCTGATCGTGTGTTCGTGCGCCAGCAGAACCGAGCGTTCGACCACATGCTGCAGCTCGCGGATGTTGCCGGGCCAGGCATAGTGTTCCAGCGCATCGCGCGCGGTTTTCGAAAACGCACGCGCGGGCGAGTTGTAACGGTCGCGCGCCCTGATCAGGAAACTTTCGGCCAGGGGCAGGATGTCGGCTTTGCGTTCGCGCAGGGCCGGAATCCGCAGGGTCACGCCGTTCAAACGGTACAGCAGGTCCTGACGGAAGCCGCGCTCCGCGACCAGGCTGTCGAGATCCGCATTCGTCGCCGAAACGAAGCGCACGTTGACCTGCTTCGTGTGCGAGCTTCCCAGTTTCTCGAAACACCGGTCCTCGACCAGCCGCAGGATCTTGGCCTGCTGGGCGAGCGGCATGTTCGCGATCTCGTCCATGAACAGCGTGCCCTGATCGGCGAGTTCGACCCGGCCCATGCGCTCGGCCTTGGCATCGGTGAACGCGCCCCGGGTGTGACCGAACATTTCGCTTTCGAACGTGGTTTCGGAAATCGCCCCCATGTTGACGCTGATCAATGGCCCCTGGGCGTAGGGCGAATGGCGATGGATGTAGCTGGCGAGCAGACTCTTGCCGGTGCCGTTTTCGCCGGTGATCAGGATCGGCATCGGACTGGCGGCCACCCGCTTCGCGACGGACAGCACCTGCGCCATCGCCGGCGATTCGCAGATCAGCATCTTGCTTTCGTGTTCTTCGCGCAGCAGCGCGTTTTCCGCGCTGAGCTTCTTTTCGCGCCCCTGCGACGCGCGCAACTTCATCTGCGTGCGGATGCTGGCCAGCAGACGATTATTGTCGTCCCACGGCTTTTCCACGAAATCGCCGGCGCCGCGGCGCATCGCCTCGACCGCAATGCCTATCGTGCCCCATGCGGTCATCGCGATGATGGGCAGCTCTTCGTCGAGTTCGCGCAGCGCGGTGATCAGCGCCAGACCTTCCTGGCCGGACGTGGTATCGCCGACGTAATTGAGGTCGACCAGTGCAAGCTGGCAGGCTTCGCGACGGGCCGCAGCCAGCGCCTCCTTGGGCGAGCGGCAGGCGACGCAACTCATGCCTTCGCTTTTCAACAGCAGCCGGAGGGCGATCAGTATGTTTTCGTCGTCATCGACGATCAGAACGGGCATCGTGACTTCCGCAGCATCCTTCGCGTCATCGCATCTGCAGCGCCGGGATGGCGCGTGCAGTCGCATTTCGATTGTGTGAGGCGCGATTGTAGAGGCCGCCCCGGAAAACTTCGAGCCGCCCTCCGGCACGGCGCTGTATGGACGGATCTTCGAAGGCGCTCGCATAATGCGATGCCGCCGCACGCCACCGTCGCCTGCGATACGACCGGCGCCGCGCGCCCCTCTCTCCGCACCTCACCCCCAGTCCCCGGCAGCCAGTACCCCATGGATATCTTCAAGGTCTTCACCCTCGAAGCCGCACACCGGCTGCCGAATGTGCCCCCGGGGCACAAATGCGCGCGGCTGCACGGGCATTCGTTCCGGGTCGAGATCCATGTGTCCGGCGACATCGACCCGCAGACCGGCTGGGTGATGGACTTCGCCGAGATCAAGGCCGCGTTCCAGCCGCTGTACGACCGGCTCGACCACCATTATCTGAACGATATCGAAGGCCTGGACAACCCGACCAGCGAACGTCTGGCCGTCTGGATCTGGGACCAGCTGAAACCGGCGATGCCGCTGCTGAGCGAGATCGTGGTCCACGAAACCTGCACGTCCGGCTGCCGTTACCGGGGCTGATCGCCGCTGAGCGTTCATATAATTAACGCCAAGTCATTGATTTTCATCAAATCCTGAACAGTGCCGTTGCCGTTCGTCGGATTATGTTGCGATGCAACAAAAGCCGCGTTATGTTGCACCGCACAAACCGGCACCCTCTGCCGGCTCACCGCCTCAGGAGCCCGCCATGTACCAGCAGTTCAACGACCAGTTCACCCAGTCGACCCGCCAGTTCGCCGACACCTCGGCCCAGGTCGGTCGTCTCGCCCTCGAAAACACCGAAGCCGTCTTCGGCCTGCAGTTCGCCGCGATCGAACAGAGCGTCAACGCCACCTTCGCCTTCTGGGGCGAGCTGGCCGAAGTGCGCGATCTGGACGGCCTCAAGACCGTGTGGCCGAAGGGTGTGCAGGTTGCCCGCGAAAACGTCGAGCGCAGCATCGGCACCAGCCAGGAAGTGTTCGGCCGTACCGTGAAGACCAACGAAGCCATCGCCCAGATCGCCAAGGGCCAGTTCGAAACCGTCGCCGCCACCGTGCAGGCCGACGCAGAGAACGTGGTCAAGGCCGCCAGCCGCAAGGCTGCTCGCTGATCCGAGCGTTGTAACTTCAGTGACAACGCCGTGCCCCACCCACGGCGGCTGTTTCTGAATCTGTTCTGGACCCGGTAGCGCAAGCTGCCGGGTTTTTTATTGGCGAAACGCCGGGGAACCCCGCCAGCACCGTCTGAACGGCCAGCAACGGCACACTGCCCGCAGGAATTAACGCTTGCTCAAATTTTGAATCAGATTCAAAATTTGCACTCTGCTTCTTTTTCCGGCCCACCCCAATGAGCACCAAGGATCGTCGCCTGCGCGAACGCGCAGAGCGCGAACAGCGCTTTCTCGACAAGGCCCAGGAGCTGATCCAGCGCGACGGGCTGCTGTCGCTGCAGATGTCCCGGATCGCCGAGGAATGCGACTACGCCACCGGCACGCTCTATCAGCATTTCGCCAGCAAGGAAGACCTGCTGGTCGCCCTGGCCACCCGCAACTGCCTCAGCCGGGTCGATCTGTTCGAACGCGCCGCCCGCTGGCATGGCCCCACCCGCGAACGGATGCTGGCCATCGCCCTCGCCGATCTGATGGTGATCCGCGAACAGCCCGAGCACTTCCGTCTGGCCCAGTTCGTATGGACCGACGTCATCTGGGGCGCGGCATCGGCCATGAGCCGGCAATGTTCGCTGGAAGCCAGTGCGCCGCTGGGCGCGCTGGTCGACGGCATCGTCCTGGACGCGATCGCCGCCGGCGATCTGCGCGCCGACCTCGGGCTCCCGCCGCAGGCCGTGGCCATCGGCCCTTGGACGCTCTCTCTGGGTCTGCATACACTGACCCAGGCCGAAGGGCTGCTCGAAGGCCGCACGCTGGGCGACCCCTACAGGCTGCTGATGAAGCATCTGCATTTCCTGCTCAATGGCTACGGTTGGCTGCCGCTGTTCGACCCCGCCGACGACGATGCGCTGGACGCGCTCAACACCCGGCTGTGTCGCGAAGTCTTCGACAGCCCGTGCCCGCAATCCTTCCATTCCACCGCTCCGGCCTCTCTTCCCGACGCGCCCCGCCTCCAGGTACCCCGCCATGACTGACCACACCCCCTCGAAAGGCCACGACGCGCCGCGCGCCACTTCGCGCAAACCTTCCGCGAAGAAGCGGATGACGCTGATGCTGATCGCTGCGACCGTCGTCTTCGGCGGCATCTTCGCGGTGAAATGGGCCGGCTCGAAGCAGATGAACGCGATGTTCGACAACATGCCGCAACCGCCGGCATCGGTCAGCGTCGCGGTGGCCAAGGCCGAGCGCTGGGGCGATGGCGCCGAAGCCGTGGGTACGTTCGTCGCGGTCAACGGCGCCGATGTCACCACCGAGGCCGGCGGCATCATCCGCGAATTCCTGTTCGAACCCGGTCAGCGCGTGAAGGCCGGCACCGTGCTGGTGCGGCTCAACACCACCAACGAAGAAGCCACGCTGCGCGCGCTGGAAGCCAGCGCCAAACTCGCGGTGTCGCAGCGCGACCGCTGGCGCGAACTCGGCGCACAGAAGCTGGTGTCGCAGGCCGAAGTGGAGCAGCGCGCCGCCGACGCCGCGTCGACGCTCGCCCAGGTCGAAGCGCAGCGTGCGCTGATCGCGCAGAAGACCATCCGCGCGCCGTTCGACGGCACGCTGGGCATCCGCAAGGCGAATCTGGGCCAGTACATCGCGCCGGGCAGCCCGATCGTCAATCTGCAGTCGATGAACCCGATCTTCCTCGACTTCACCCTGCCGCAGCAGCGCATGGATCAGCTGGTGGAAGGCACGACCATCCACGCGACCATCGATTCGCTGCCCGGCCGGAAATTCGAAGGCCGGATCACCGCGATCGAGCCGCTCATCGACGCCGAAACCCGCAGCTTCAAGGTGCAGGCGACCGTCCTGAACGACGACAACGCGCTGCGTCCCGGCACGTTCGCCAAGGTCGGTTTCGATCTGGGCAGCGAGCAGGCGGTGGTGGTGATTCCGCAGACCGCGGTCAGCTTCAATCCATACGGCAACGCGGTGTACGTCGTCCGCGAAGTGCCTTACGGCGAGAAGGAGGTCGGCATGGACGGCAAGCCGATGACCGGCATGAAGCAGGTGGTGCAGCAGCGCTTCATCAAGACCGGCGGCACCCGCGGCGATCTGGTCGCCGTCACCGACGGCCTGAAGCCGGGCGAGCGCGTGGTGACCAGCGGCCTGCTGAAACTGCGCAACGACGCCGCGGTGACGATCAACAACAAAGTGCAGCCCGCCGCGGAATCCGCACCGAAGCCCGGCAACAGCTGATGCCGCGACTCATGCCGCGACTTGGCGACGCCATGCCTCTTTCCATCGCCCCCACCCACCCTGCGCCGTTCGCGATGCACGGGAGAACACGATGAAATTCACCGATATCTTCATCAACAAGCCCGTGCTGGCGGTCGTCGTCAGCCTGTTCATCCTGCTGTTCGGCCTGCGCGCGTTCAGCTCGCTCAACGTGCGCGAATACCCGGAACTGCAGAATGCGGTCATCAACGTCAGCACCACGTATTTCGGCGCCGACGCGGATCTGATCCAGGGCTTCATCACCACGCCGCTGGAGCGCGAAATCGCCAGCGCCGAGGGCATCGAATATCTGACGTCCTCCAGCTCGGCGGGCGTCAGCACGATCCAGGCCTACATCCGTCTCGATCAGGATCCCAACGAAGCCCTGACCCAGATTTCGGCCAAGATCAACAAACTCCGCGGCCAGTTGCCGCAGGAGTCCGAAGATCCGGTCATCGATCTGCAGCAGGGCCAACAGATCGCAGCGATGTACGTGTCGTTCGCCAGCGAACGCTTGGACAATAATCAGATCACCGACTATCTCACTCGGGTGATCCAGCCCAAGCTGGTCACTGTGCCCGGCGTGCAGCGCGCGGAAATTCTCGGCGCCGGCTCGTTCGCGATGCGCGTGTGGCTGAAGCCGGATCGCATGACCGCGCTGCAGGTCACCGCCAGCGACGTCGACGCGGCGCTGCGCAACAACAACGTGCTGTCCGCGCTGGGTTCGACCAAGGGCCAGATGGTGTCGGTGGATCTCACCGCACGCACCGATCTGCGCACCGCGGACGAATTCCGCGAACTCGTCATCCGCGAACAGGACGGCGCCATCGTGCGCCTGGGCGACGTGGCCGACGTGGTGCTGGGCTCTGAAAATTACGGCACCTCGGTGCGCATCAACGGCCAGGCCGCGACGTTCATGGGCATCTACGTCTCGCCCGACGCGAACTCGCTGGACGTGATCAAGGAAGTCCGCAAGGCGTGGGACGCGGACATCATTCCGCAGTTGCCCGAAGGCATGGTCGGCACCATTCCCTACGACAGCACCGAAGCCATCCAGGACGCCATCGACGAGGTGATCTCCACGATCATCGAAGCGGTGATCATCGTGATCGTGGTGATCTACCTGTTCCTGGGTTCGTTCCGCAGCGTGCTGATCCCTGCGGTGACCGTGCCGCTGTCGCTGGTCGGCACCCTGTTCCTGATGTTGCTGATGGGCTTCACCATCAATCTGTTGACCCTGTTGGCGATGGTGCTGGCCATCGGCATCGTGGTCGACGACGCCATCATCGTATTGGAGAACATCCACCGACACATCGAAGAAGGCATGAAGCCTCACGAAGCGGCGCTGCGAGGCGCGCGCGAACTCGCGTGGCCAGTGGTGGCGATGACCACCACGCTCGTCGCGGTCTATCTGCCGATCGGTTTCCAGGGCGGCCTGACCGGCGTGCTGTTCACCGAGTTCGCGTTCACGCTGGCCGGCTCCGTGCTGCTGTCGGGCGTGATCGCGCTGACGCTGTCGCCGATGATGAGCGCGAAAATGCTCAAACCGCACGACGAAGGCGGCAAGAGCAAGTTCGAAGCCTGGCTCGACGCGCGTTTCGATTGGCTGCGCCACGGCTACCAGCGCAAGCTGCACGGCGCGCTGGACACCAAGGGCGTGATCGCCGTCTTCGGCGCCATCGTCTTCGCCTCGTGCATCTTCCTGTACATGCAGTCGCCGAAGGAACCAGCGCCGGCGGAAGACCAGGGCTTCGTCTTCTCCTTCGGCAGCGCGGACCCCTCGTCGACGCTGGACTACGTCGAGCGTTACACCGAAGAGGTCACCGAAATCGCCAAGAGCGTGCCCGAGGTCGAGAACTACTTCCTGTTCAACGGCGGCTTCGGCGGCGGCGGCGCCAGCAACAGCGCCATCGCGGGTTTCGTGCTCAAGCCGTGGAGCGAGCGCGAACGCTCGACGAAGCAGGTGCTGGAGCAATCGCTGCAGCCCGAGATCGCCAAGGTCACCGGCCTGAACGTGTTCGCTTTCATCCCCCCGGCGCTGCCCAGCGCCGGCGGCGACGGCGGCGGCGAGTTCATCATCGGCGGCATCGGCTCGCTGGAACAGTTGCAGGAACTGGCCGACGGCGTGCTCGCGAAAGCCTACGCCAGCAAGCGCTTCATCTTCCTCGACAAGGACCTGAAGATCGACAAGCCGCGGATCGAAGTGCAGATCGACCGCGACAAGGCCGCCGCGCTGGGCATCGACATGCGCACGCTGTCGGCGGACATGTCGGCGATGCTGTCGGGCGGTTACGCCAATCGCTTCGCGATGCAGAACCGCTCGTACCGGGTCATCGCGCAGGTGCAGCGCAGCGACCGCCTCAACGCCGAGCAGCTCACCAACTACTACACCCGCACCCGCACCGGCGAACTGATTCCGCTCTCGACCATCGTGACCCTGAAGGAATCGGCGCAGCCGCAGGTGTTGAAGCGCTTCCAGCAGTTGAACTCGGTGTCGATCACCTTCGCCCCGCGCCCCGGCGTGAGCAAGGGCGAAGCGCTGGCGGTGCTGGAACAGGCCGCCAAGGAAGTGTTGCCGCAGGGCTACAGCGTGGACTATGCCGGCGAGTCGCGGCAGTTCAAGCAGGAAGGTACGACGATGCTGGTCACGCTGCTGTTCGCGCTGATCATCATCTTCCTGGTGCTGTCGGCGCAGTTCGAGAGCTTCCGCGACGCGCTGATCATGCTGATCACCGTACCGATGGCGCTCTGCGGCGCGCTGCTGGTGATGAACGTGCTGGCGATCCTGGGCGCGGTGTTGCAGACCGAAGCCTTCCCCGGCATGAGCATCAATATCTACACCCAGGTCGGGCTGGTGACGCTGGTCGGCGTGATCACCAAGCACGGCATCCTGATCGTGGAGTTCGCCAACAAGCTGCAGATCGAAAAGGGATTGTCGAAGCGCGAAGCGATCGAGGAAGCCACCGCGATCCGTCTGCGCCCGGTACTGATGACCACCGCGGCGCTGGTGTTCGCGATGATCCCGCTGCTGATGGCCAGCGGCCCAGGCGCCGCCGCGCGCTTCTCGATGGGCATGGTGATCGCGTCGGGCATGACCATCGGCACCGCGTTCACGCTGTTCGTTCTGCCGGCGTTCTATCTGTATCTCGCGCGCGATCATGCGCACGACCGCACACGCGCAGCGGCGGGCGATGCTGGATTGGAGGCGCAAACGGCGTAGGGCGGGCCCTGGCCCGCCATTACGAGGTATCCGATCGCTTCGAACGATGATCGAAGCGGCTCCGTTCATCGCAACCTTCTACGGCATTGCCGCAATGGCGGGCCAGGGCCCGCCCTACGAAAACCGCTTCGGTAACGACAGCAGTGCCGCCATCGCCCGCGGATCGGGCGACGCGGCATGCGGCAACACACCCAGACATGGCGCCGGCAGCGCATCGCGCAGCAGTGCGACGTATTCGTCGCGCTCGGCGAAATCCGGATCGACGCTGCTGCCGATCCAACCGATGAATTGGATCCCATCGGCGGCGATCGCGCGCGCCGTCAGGCGCGCATGGCTCAAACAACCCAGACGCAGGCCGACCACCAGCACCACCGGCAGCGCGAGCGCGCGCGGCAGTTCGCACTGATCGAGTCCGTCGCCCAGCGGCGCAGCCCAACCGCCGACGCCCTCGACCACCACGACATCGCACTGCGCCGCCAAGCGCGCATGCGCGTCCAGCAGTGGCGCCAGTTCGACGCGCACGCCCATCGCGCGCGCCGCGAGCTGCGGCGCGGTCGCTGCTTCCAGGGCATAAGGATTGATGTCGGCGTACGCGGGTCGCGGATCGCTCGCCGCCTGCAGCCGCAGCGCATCATCGTTGCGCCAGCCGTCCGCCGTGCGTTCGCAGCCGCTGGCGACAGGCTTCATGCCGACCGCGCGCAGGCCCGCGGCGCGCAGGCGATACAACAGCGCGGCGCTGGCCATGGTCTTGCCGACGCCGGTGTCGGTGCCGGTGACGAAGAGGCTGCGCGGGGGCGGATTCATCCGATCGTGCTCGTCTGCGGAGGCGGAGCGCGCATGGTAATCCGACACCGCGAATCCGGTGCAGCGCCGCTGCTACACTGCGCCGATGAGTTTCGCATCCATCCCATTGAGCGGCGACAAGCCGGAACAGTACGCGCAGTTGGCCGCGCAGGCCGAGGCGCTGCTCGCCGGCGAAGTCGACCGCATCGCCAACGCCGCGAATCTGTCCGCGCTGGTCTATCACGCCCTGCCCGATCTGAACTGGGTCGGCTTTTATTTCTACGACGGCACCGAACTGGTGGTCGGCCCGTTCCAGGGTCTGCCCGCCTGCGTGCGCATTCCGCTCGACAAGGGCGTGTGCGGCGCGGCCGCCAGCACCCGGCAGACACAGCGCATCGCCGATGTCCACGACTTCCCCGGCCATATCGCCTGCGACGCTGCTTCACGCTCGGAGCTGGTGGTGCCGCTGGTGCTGGATGGTGCACTGATCGGGGTGTTCGACATCGACAGTCCGGTTCCCGGGCGTTTCGACGTTGAAGATCAGGAAGGACTCGAAACCATCGCCACTTTGTTCATGCGCAGCCTGCGCATGAACGCATGAGCGTCGGCGATACCGGGTTCGGATCCTCATTCCACAACGGATACGCATGGCCACCCCTCCGCTGAAACTCCGCAATATCGGACCGAAAAGCGCCGCCTGGCTGCGCCAGGTCGGCCTGCGCACCGAAGAAGAGCTGCGTGCGATCGGTGCGCTGGAAGCCTTCATGCGCGTCAAGCGCGCGGGCTTCAAGCCCAGTCTCAATCTGCTGTACGCGCTGGAAGGCGCTCTGATGGACTGCCACTGGCAGGACGTGCCCAGCGAACGCCGCAGCGAACTGCTGGTCGCGGCCGACGCCGCCATCGCGCTGCTGCCGCCGCCCCGCGGCCGCCCGGCCGCCTCGCCGGTGACCACCACCCACACCGTGCGCGAAGAAGACGCGGTCCCCGCGTTCAGTCTGTTCGACGAGCCCGACGGCCGCGACTGAGCCGGCTGTCCCCAAGCCCTATGCCTGAAGCCGCCTGCCGCCCGATGGGGTACACTGCGCGCGCTTCGAGGTGACCCAAAGACGTTCGTCCCAGGGTTGAAACGGGAAGCCGGTGCGTTCCGCGCGACATGCGCGACACCATTCCGGCGCTGCCCCCGCAACGGTAAGTGCTTCAGACCCACGCAATCGCCACTGTAGAGCACGCTCTATGGGAAGGCGCGCGGGTCGCGTCGGATGGATCCGGCATGCACGAGCCCGGAGACCGGCCAAGAAGTTCACGGTTGCGATGCGGAGGGCGTTGCGGCGATGTCGTCGCTTGTCGTCCGCTCGTCGGCTTCCCGCTGGCTTCTCGCCCTGCTTCCCCCTCCGTTCGCGACTCCAACCCACCTCAGCGCGCGCGGGTGCGCGCGATGGAGTTTCGAATGATGTTCCGCAAGTTTCCGCTGGCGCTCGCCATCACGACCGCGCTCGCGGCCGCTCTTCCCTTCGCCGCGCAGGCGCAGACGCCCTCCGACGACGCCGACGACCTCGACGAAGTCATCGTCACCGCGACGCGCACCGCCGTCACCACCGACGCCTCGCTGGCGGCCGTGGAAGTGATCGACAGCGCCGCGATCGAGCGCAGCCAGGCCACCTCGCTCACCGAACTGCTGCGCGGCCGCGCCGGCATCAACCTCAGCAACCAGGGCGGCGCCGGCAAACTCAGCACGCTGTTCGTGCGCGGCGCCGAATCCGATCAGGTGCTGGTGCTGGTCGACGGCGTGCGCATCGGCTCGGCCACCTCCGGCCTCGCCTCATTCCAGGATCTGCCGGTCGCGATGATCGACCGCATCGAAATCGTGCGCGGCCCGCGCTCCAGCCTGTACGGCTCCGACGCCTTCGGCGGCGTGATCCAGATCTTCACCCGCCGCGACAAAGGCCCGGCGCAGTTCCGTTTCCACGTCGGCGCCGGCAGCCACGGCTACCGCGAAGGCGGCCTGGGCGTGGGCGGCAGCAGCGAACGCGGCTGGTTCGGCATCGACGCCGGCCTGCAGTCCACCGACGGCATCGATGCCTGCCGCGGCGCGGGTTTCCCGGTCTTCGCAGGCTGTTTCGTCGACGGCCAGACCGACCGCGACGGTTACGAAAACCATTCATTCTCGGCGCGCGGCGGCGTGAATATCGGCGAGTCGGTGACCCTGGAAGCGCATGCCCTGCACGCCAGCGGCCACAACGAATACGACGGCAGCTTCGTCGACAACTCCGACATCGTGCAGCAGGTCGTCGGCGCGCAGTTGCGCTGGAAGGCGAGCGACCGCTTCGACCTCCGCTTCAACGTCGGCAGCAACAAGGACGAGTCCGACAACTTCCTCGGCAGCGCAGCCAACGGCAGCTTCGCGACGCGTCGCGACAACGCCTCGGTGCAGGCCGACATCACGCTCGCCGACGCGCAGTTGCTCACGCTTGGCGCGGACTGGCTGCGCGATCGCGTCGACAGCAGCACGACCTACGTCGACACCCGTCGCACCGACCGTGCCGTGTTCGCGCAGTATCAGGGCCGTTTCGGCAGCCACGATCTGCAACTGGCGCTGCGCAACGACGACAACGACCAGTTCGGCAACAAGACCACCGGCACCGCCGCGTGGGGCCTGAGCTTCGCCGACGCCTGGCGCGTCACCGCCAGCTACGGCACCGCGTTCAAGGCGCCGACCTTCAACGAACTGTATTTCCCGGGCTTCGGCAACCCGGCGCTGCGTCCGGAATCCTCGAAGACCGTCGAAGCCGGCATCGCCTGGCGCGGCGAACGCACCAGCGTGCGCCTGGATGCCTTCAATACCGACGTGGACGATCTGATCGCCTTCGACATCGCGATCTTCCTGCCGAACAACATCCAACATGCGCGTCTGCGCGGCGCGGAACTGCGCGTCGACAGCACCCTGTTCGGCTGGAATCTGGGCGCCAGCGCCAGCTGGCTCGATGCGGAAGATCGCGACACCGGCAACGAACTCGCCCGCCGCGCAAGCGAAACCGCGCGTCTGGAACTCGACCGCGCGTTCGGCAAGTTCCGGCTCGGCTTCACCGGCGTGGCCGAGGGCAGCCGTTACGACGACCTCGCCAACACCCGCGAGCTCGGCGGTTTCGCCACCCTCGACGTGCGCGGCGAATATGCGTTCGCGGCCGACTGGACCCTGCAGGCGCGCGTCGCCAACGTGTTCGACCGGGCTTACGAAACGGCGGCGTTCTACAACCAGCCGGGCCGCGAGTTCTTCGTGACCCTGCGCTTCGCGCCCGCGCGCTGAGGTTGCCGGCTTTACCCGCATGGTTTCATTGGCATGACCGGGCCGGGAGACGCTTCTGCGCCTCCCGGCCCGGGTTTCGTTCATCCGGGCGCCGCCCGAGGTTGCGCCTGTGTCTCAGCGTGTGATATCCAGTGTCCTGCGCCGGCAACCGGCGGTTTTCCCGTAACAGGCATTGCCGAAGGACGCTCATGTCCTCCATCCCAGAACAGATCAGTCCCGGCCTCTTCGTCGTCCGGCCTCTCGCCGCGACGGCCAAGGCCAACGGGCTCGCGCGCCTGGAAGGCAAGGCCAGCGTCAAACCGCTGGGCGGGCGAACGCCCGGTTGGGTGGTGAAACTGAACAAACTGCCGAAGACCGCCCGCGCCGGCTGGAGCAGCCTGCACCGGCTGCTCGGCGCCGGTTACGCGGTGTTGCCC
>CBIHKW010000101.1:0-15913 GCA_966203835.1 uncultured Thermomonas sp. | reverse complement strand
GGCGATGCCGGGCAACGCCCGCAACTATCTGCCGCAACCGCCGCCCGCGGCGGCTGAGAAGAACTAAACGTAGCTGCAGTCATCAAGCTTCGGTGAAACGACGGCCCGGCAGCAATGCCGGGCCGTTTTTCGACGCTGGCTGCGTCCGTTCTGGTGTCTCAACCCGCGAGCAGCCGCAGTAAGTCGACGAATTCCCGGTCGCGACCGATGGCGTCCAGGATCGGCAGCACGCTCTGCGGGCCGTTGCTGCTGTTGGTGAAGATCACCGTTCCGCTGCCCGTCGACAGTTCGACATAGCCCAGCGTGAACGTGCCTTTGTCCATGCCGGTGTGCATCAGATAGGTGCGTTCGCCGAAGCGGAACACTTCCCAGCCCAGCCCGAAGCCCGCTTCGTCCGCGCATGTTTTCGCACGCGATGGTGGGCACATCTCGTCTTTTCGATCGCTATGGATGCGTGCGCGTTCGGCGGCGAGTCCGGCATCGATACCTTGTCGCTTCATCAGCCCGATCATGAAACGCGCGTAGTCGCGCGGCGTCGAATGCACGTCGTCCGACGCGAGATAGTGGTCCGACATCTGCGGCGGCAATGCGTGGCCGTCGGCGTCGGTGGGAACTGCCACGCGATCCGCGAACCACGGCCGGCGGGTGTAGGCGGTTTCGCGCATGCCGCTCGGGCCGAACACCAGCGTCTGCGCCAGACGCTCGAACGGCGTGCCGGTTTTCTTCTCGGCGAAACGCGCCATGTATTCGAAGCCTTCGCCGGAATAGCCGAACGCCTCGCCCGGTGTTTTCAGGAATTTCAGGGTGTCGCCGGTTTCGTAGCGCCAGTTAGGGAAGCCGGTGCGATGGCTCAAGGCCAAGCGTGGCGTGAGCAGGTGGCGATGTGGATCGTTGGCGAGATCGGGGTCTGTCCAATAGCGCGACATCGGTTCGTCCAGCGAAATTTTTCCGCGCGCGACCAGGCGCAGGACGACTTCGGTCGAAATCGGTTTGGTCATCGAAGCGATGTTGTACAGCGTGCCCGGCGTCGCCGGTACGCCGGGACGGGCTTCGCCGTACGCCGCGGTGAAAGCGAGGCGCCGATCTTCGATCCGCGCGATGGAAACGCTGGCGATGCGCTTGTCCGCGAGCAGCGTCGGGACGAGCGCGTCCAGCCGCGATTGCGCGTCGTTTGTCGGCGATGCGGCGAACGCGCAGGTGCTCAGCAGCGCGAACGCGCAGAGGGCCGGTCGGTAGAGCATTGCGATCCTGATGGTGTGCATGGTGTGTCTCATGGCGGGCCTGTGGCGATGGGCAAGCGGGTGCCGTTCCGGCGTGGTGCGCCGGCTGCGGAAGATGGTTCGTGGTATTGCGGACGTGGGTCGGCGCGTGTCTCAGCGCGGGTCTCGGGGTTTGCCGGCACTCACGTCCATGTGTTCGTAACTCAGGATTCTGGAAACGCGCCAGACGCCATCCTCGCGGCGCCAGGCATGGGCATAGCGGGCGATGCCGACCAGCATTTCCTGCCCGTTCGCGGCGATTTCGTAAAAACGATGCATGCCGGTTTCGATCGCGCCGGATTCGCCGGAGGGATACACGGTCTGCGTGCCGGACACCAGTTCGCGCCGCGACGCCGGATCTTCGCCGGATTCGCGGCGCAGACATTGTTTGCGGATCGAATCGACGAACTTCTTGCGCGAATCGGCGATCAGCCCCCACTGGTCGTGATGGAACTCGAAGTCGTCGGTGATCGCATCCGCGAGCGTGTCCGGCGAACAGTGGGCGAAGACCGCACCGAACAGGACATCGCTGCGCTGTTCGATCTCGCGGGCGAGCGCTGCGGGCGTAGGCGCGGCGCGGCTGGCCTGCGCGCCTGTGGGAAGATACGACTGAAGACTGTCGCCTGGTGCCGCCGCGCACATGAACGACATCGACAGCAGCAAGGCGAGCGGCAGTATCGAGAAAGTGCGCACCGGCCTGTCCGGTCCGTGGGAAAGCGGCGACATCAGGCGCGGCCGCGGGTGAGCAGGTAGTAGGTCAGGTGGCTCGCGCCGGTGCAGGCCAGCAGAATGGCCACTGCACCGGCGGTGACTTCATGCCAGCCGATGGCTTCGATCAGCGCAAAACCGATCGCCAGCGCCGTCGCCAGCAGCCCCCAGCGCAGCGACGCCAGCCGGCGTTCGGTCTGTTCGCCCTGCAGGATCGAACGCAGCAGATCCTCGGTGCCGGGTTCGCGCAGCATCCGATAGCGCATGATGGCGTCGACCACCACCCGGAAGGCGTAGGTGATGCAGACGAACAGCGCGAGGGGAACGATGGTGTGTTGCAGGTCCATGAAGGTCTCCGTCGACCGGGCGAGCGCCCCGTATGCGACACAGGAGACGCGAAGGCGCGGGGCGGTTGCACTCCGGGCTGCATTGGATTCGTGCGCCCCGGTTTGCAACCGGTCGGCGCTCTCGCGTCTCTAGGGCTGGGCATGTCCCCACGCCTCGCCCCGTGCCCCCAGACCGCATGACTTCTGATCGCGCCCTGGTCGAAGCCGTACTCGATAAAAGGCCCGGCGCCTTTGAACGGCTCGTGGGCGAGTATCAGGGACTGTGCTGGCATATCGTCTACCGTCTGGTGCGGCAGCCCGAGGACGCGCAGGATCTGTGTCAGGAAACCTTCCTGCGCGTGCATCAGAACCTCCACCAGTACCGGCACGACTGCCCGCTGAAGCATTGGATCGGTCGGGTGGCGTATTCGATCGGACTGCGGCATCTGCAGCGCCGGAAGATCGCGCTCGGCGCCGAGTTGCAGAGCGATGAGGCGCTGGTGCTGCCGGAGGACGAGGCCGAATATTTCGACTATGCCGCGGCCTGCGACGACGCGCAGGCCGCACGCAGGCTGCGCGAGGCCATCGATGCGCTGGCGCCGCTGCCGCGCATGTTTTTGACGCTGTATCACTTCGAAGACGTGTCGATCCCGGACATCGCGCAGATCACCGGGCTGCCGCCCGGTACCATCAAAAGCCACCTGTTCCGTGCGCGCCTGCGGCTGCGCGAACGGCTTGAAAGCGGAGACTTCCCATGACGATCGCCCCAGACGACAACAATGGCCCCGACGATACGAACGACCTGCACGAGCGCGAGTGGCGGTTGCAGGAGCGGGCGCGTCTCGATCAGAAGCGCGGGGCTGCGCCCGAAGGCACGGCGCGCGCGCTGCGCTATCGTCGGTTGGCGCGCGAACTGGAGCAGCCGCTTGATGCGGCGCTGCCCAGCAACTTTTCCCATGCCCAGGCGCAGCGCATCGAGGCGGTCGCCGCCGAGCGCCGTCGCGCTGGCAAGCGTTTCGAGCGCAGGCTCAAGTGGGGATTCGTCGCGGGCTATGGGGTTTGCATGCTTGCGGTCGCGTTGGTCTATCGCGGCGACATTGCGGAGTGGCTGGGGTCGCCGGCGGTCGATGGTCTTGTTTCGAATCCTTGGCTGCCGGCGTTGGTGGGCTGCGTGGTTTTCGCGTATCTATTGCGTATTCGGCCGCGGCGTTGGTTTTCGTCGTCGAAGTGATTTTTCCAAAAAAATAAGTCATTTGAAGTGATGTGGATGACTTGGGGAATGTCTGAATAATTCACAGCCGTCGTCCCGGCGGAAGCCGGGATCCAGCCTTCTCATCGACTTGCCGAGGAGCTGGGCCCCGGCGTTCGCCGGGGTGACGAGCTGTTCAGGCCTTCCTTAGGTATGGCCTGGAGCCTTTTCCGCGCTGGGGTGCGGGTCACTTTCTTTGGCGTAAAGAAAGTAATCACTGCGCCTTAAACACTGTCATCCCGAACGCACGTGAGGGATCTGCTGTGCACACTCTAATTTGATAGTAGTGCGGGAAGGTTAGGGTACACGCTGATCTTTGCGAAACTCAAGAATTGCCCGATAGACAGACCATATAAAAAAGCCGACAACTGCCAACGCAATGAGCGTGCGAATGAGTAGGCCGGGTATTGGTATGGGGTCTCTGTTAGAACGCAAGCGATTTATTGATGGTGAGCTAGGAAGATACTCAACAATGGCAGGTACAGGTTCTTTGATGTCAATTAAATCTTTGCGTAGCCGCCCTGTTCCATTTGTTTTGCCATAAATAACCTCGCCAGTCTCTGTTTTGAAAGAATAGGTGGCCCAATTAAACCAGAGGGTGCGACCAGAATCATCGCTATCAATTTCTTCTTCTGCTGAGATGATTAAAGCGTCCGCATGCGCTCCAAGCATGCGAAGTGCAATGTCTGATCCGACGGATTTAATCGGCTCGAAGAAAACAAAGCCAATCAGAATGGGCGCAAGCGAAGCTACCAGTAGGCTTTTTATAAGTCTGTAAGTTGCGCTGATGTGATTCATGCTGCCTAACACCTGTTATTTCGCGAGTTCCAGCACCAGCAACGGATCAATACGCACATCGAACCAGTTCATCCCCCAATGCAGATGCGGTCCGGTCGCGCGGCCGGTCGCGCCGACGGCGGCGAACACTTGGCCCTGTTCGACGCGATCGCCCACTTTCACGTCGATGCGCGAGAGGTGCAGGAAGTTGGAGCTGATGCCGGCGCCGTGATCGATCAGTACGGTGCCGCCGGTGAGATACAGATCGGGTGCGGCGAAGGTGACGATGCCTGCGGCCGGCGCTTTCACCGGTGTGCCCTGCGCGGCGGCGATGTCCATGCCCGAGTGCGGGGCTTTCGGCGTGCCGTTGTAGACGCGCTGATTGCCGAAGCGGCCGCTGATGCGGCCTTCCACCGGCCAGATGAAGCGCTGCGCGAAATCTTCGCGGGCGTCGTCGCGCTTGCGCTCGGCGACGACCTGCGCCTGTTCGCGCTCGATCCGCGCGGCGATCTCCGGCGGTGGATTGACCGTGGCCGGCGGCACGCCGTCGATGGTTTCGACCGGCCAGTCGCGCGGTGCGACGGCGATGCGGTGTTCGACTATGCCGACGCCTGGCTGCGTGATTTTCACGATCAGCGGGCCGGTCGCGTCGCGACCGACGCCGAACGCGAATCGTCCGCTGGGCGATATCCGCAGCGATCGACCGGCGTACTCGACGATGGCGGCCGGGTCCGCATCGCCGACGATCAGTGCGCCCTGCTGTACCGATGACGGCAGCGAAGCGAGATGCTGCGGCGTGGTCTGCGTCGGCGTTTTCGGTGCCAGCGGTGTGGTGGTGTTCGAGACGGTCGAACACGCGGAGAGCGCCAACATCAGCAGCCCCGCGGCCGCAGCTTGCCTCATGGAAGCCTGCATCATCGATCGAACGTCAGGCGCATGCCGCGTGGTCCGCCTATCAGCTGCCGTCCGTCCCAGACCAGATGGCCGTTGACCCAGGTCGAGGCGATGCGCGAACGGAAGGTCGTGCCTTCGAACGGCGACCAGCCGCATTTCGACAGCACCTGTTCGCGTTCGACCACGAACGGGGTGTCGTCGATCAGCACCAGATCGGCGCGATAGCCTTCGCGCAGGAAGCCGCGCTCCTTCACGTCGAACAACTGCGCCGGTGCGTGCGCGAATTTCTGCACCACCTGTGCGGTGGTCAGCCGTCCTTCGTGGACGCATTCCAGTGCCGCGTTCAGCGCGAACTGCACTAGCGGCAGGCCGCTGGGCGCGCGCAGGTAGGGCTGCTGTTTTTCTTCCAGCGTATGCGGCGCGTGATCGGTGGCGAGCACGTCGATCGCGTCTTCGGCCAGCGCGCGCAGCAGCGCCTCGCGGTCGCCGAAATCCTTGATCGCCGGGTTGCATTTGATGAAATTGCCGCGCGCGGCGTAGTCGCGGCTGTCGAAGCGCAGGAAGTGGATGCAGGTTTCCGCGGTGATGCGCTTGCGGCTGCCGTCGGCGCGGATCAGCGGGCCGCGCTCGAACAGCGCCAGTTCGTCGGCGGTGGAAATATGCAGCACGTGCAGGCGCGCATCGTGTTCGCGCGCGAGCGAAATCGCCAGTTTCGTGGATTTGATGCAGGCCTCGCGCGAACGGATTTCGCCGTGGAACTCCACCGGAATGTCGTCGCCGTACTTCTCGCGATACTTCGCGAGTTCGGCATCGATCATCGGCGTGTCTTCGCAGTGGGTGATGATCGGCGTCGGCGCGTCGCGGAATACCGCGGCCAGCACGTCCGGATCGTCCACCAGCATGTTGCCGGTGGAAGCGCCCATGAAGACCTTGATGCCGGGCGTGGTCAGCGGGTCGACGGCGCGGATGTCGTCGATGTTGCCGGTGCTGGTGCCCATATAGAAGGCGTAGTTGCCCCAGGCGCGGCCCTCGGCGCGGCGGTATTTGTCGTCCAGCGCGGCGCGGTCGAGGGTCGGCGGGCTGGTGTTGGGCATGTCCATGAAGCTGGTCAGGCCGCCGGCGACCGCGGCCGCCGACTCCGTGGCCAGGTTGCCCTTGTGCTCCAGGCCGGGTTCGCGGAAGTGGACCTGGTCGTCGATCATCCCCGGCAGCAGCCGGCTGCCGGCGGCGTCGATCACGATTTCGCCCGGGCGCGCCGACAGGCTGCTGCCGATGGCCTCGATCCGGCCGTCGGCGAAGCGCAGGTCGCCGTCGAACTCGCGGCCCTCGTTGACCAGCCGGGCGTTGACGATGAGGGTGGGGGTGTGGGCGGTCATGGGCGGGGGCTCGTTCGGTCGGGGCGGGGCGGCAGCGGCGGCACGGGATCGTGGCCGCCGGGGCACAGGGGATGACATCGTGCAAGGCGCCTGACGGTCAGCCAACTGCCTTTGCCGGCGCCGAAGCGCTGGATGGCTTCCATCGAATACTCCGAGCAGGTCGGAACGAAGCGGCAGCGCTGTCCTAGAAGAGGGCTTATCCAGCGTTTGTAGAAGCGGAGTGCGACGATCAGCAGACGGTCGATCAAGGCGTTGATCCGGCGGGGGGTTGGAGCATGCGAGGCTCGCCGAAATGCGAGGTTGCCGCTGTAGCCCCGGCAGGGTATAACAGCCCGCTTTCCCGTCTCAAGGGAAGATATGAAGGATTCTCGGACGTGGCTGTAAAGAAACCCGCAAAAAAGGCCGCCACCAAGGCCACCAAACAACCCGTGAAAGCGGCCGTCAAGAAGCCTGTGGTCAAGGCTGCCGCCAAAGCACCCGCCAAGCCCGCTGCCAAAGCGCCAGCCAAACCGGCTGCGAAGCCGGTCGCCAAGAAAGTCGCGAAGCCGGCCGCCAAGAAACCTGTCGCCAAGCCGGCTGCCAAGCCCGCGGCGAAGAAGGTCGTGGCCAAGCCCGCCGCGAAGCCCGTGGCCAAGAAGCCGGTCGTCAAGCCGGCGGCGAAGCCCGTGCCGGCTCCGAAGCCAGCGCCCAAGCCCGAAGCCAAGGCTGCTCCGGCCAAGGCTCCGGCCGTGAAGACGGTTGCCGCCAAATCTCCGGCGTCCAAGCCGCCCGCCAAGGTCGAAGCCAAGGCGGCGTCGAAGCCGACTCCGATGCCGACCCCCAATCCGACGCCGGCCCCGCCGCCGACTCCCCAGCCGAAGCCCAAACCGCCGGCGCCGCCCAAGCCGCCGGTGCCGGGTCCGCGCCCGAATCCGAACGAGCCGGGCCCGAAGACCGCCGTCAAGCCCGTGGCAGCCTCGCCGCGCCCGACGGTCGGCAAGGTCGCGGTCGCCGTGATTTCGCGCCAGGCAGCGCCCGCCCCCAAGACACAGGTCAAAGTGATTCCCTACAAGAACGATGAGGCCACCGGCCGTCCGATCCTCCCCGCCGGCTACAAGCCCAGTGTGGAAGAGGAATACATGAGCACCCTGCAGCTGGAGTACTTCCGCCAGCGCCTGCTGGGCTGGCGCGCCGATCTGATCGAGGAATCGAAGCAGACCATCGAGAACCTCAAGGACGAAGTGCGCGATGTCGGCGACGACGCCGAGCGCGCCACCCGCGAAACCGAGAACTCGCTGGAACTGCGCACCCGCGACCGCTATCGCAAGCTGATCGGCAAGATCGACAGCACGCTCAAGCGGCTGGAAGCCGGTGAATACGGCTACAGCGTGGATTCGGGCGAAGAGATCGGCCTGCACCGCCTCGAAGCGCGTCTCACCGCCGAGCGCACCATCGACGAGCAGGAACGCTGGGAACACCTGCAGAAGCAGCAGGGCGATTGAGTTCCGACGCCCGTCGCAGAGATGCAAAAAACCCCGCTTCGGCGGGGTTTTTCGTTTCGGGGTCGATGAGCTGGAGTGGAAGCGATTCGCTGCAAGCGGACACGGATGCCCTGCTGCTGTAAGCACCCCTCACTGACCCGATGCCCCGCCGCCGCCGCGTGCCGGCGCCGCGACCGATGCGAGCGGTGCAACCACGGCCGCTCTGGCGACAGGCGCCTGAATCGGAGGGGCGAAGCCTGCCGGTGCTGCCGCAGCCCCCTGTGCCGCGACAGGCGCCATGAAGCCTGCCGGCGCCGCAGCAGCTGCGGGCGCCTGCGCCGCGACAGGCGCAACGAAACCTGCCGCCACGGGCGGAGGCGAGTCGGGGCGATCCACGATGACTCTGCCGCCGCTCAGCGCGAGTGCGACAGGATCCCGGCCCATGTGGAAGGACGTGGAGCCGCCAGCCGCGCTGCCGCCGCCGTGTTTCGTGGCGATCGCGCGAAATTCGGCAGGATTGCTTCTTCTCGGGACGAAGCTGATATCCAGCGGTCCCGATTGCGGTTGCTGCACGGGTTCCAACGCAACGCGGTTGCCCCATTGTTCCGCAACGGATGCGGCACCCGATTGATACAGCGGTGTTTTGCCTTTTTTGACGCCTTTTTCTCCAGCTACGGAGTCGACGCCGTGTCCTTTGCTCCACGTGGGGCCCTTGCCCGGCCCACCACCACCACCAGCTCCTCCTCCCCCGGCACCACCTCCGGCACCACCGACTGCTGCGGACATACGCGCTCCAATTCGAAATCCAGGCCAGGCGTCGAGCGAACCCGCGGGCTTCCTGGATTCACCGTATCGGCCTTCCATCCGTTCGCTTTGAAGAAGCGCACGGATGGGCAGCAATACGGAACCAGTACATCAAGTTCCGTGCCAGTCGTGCGAAGCCGCCTATGCGCATGAATTCAATATGGTTTCCCCGGAGAGCGAAAAAAAACCTGATCGACCATCGATGCGTTTTCCACTCACATCGCCAGCGACATGCCGGCCCCAGGTCAAAGGGTGTGGAGATAGAATCCGCATGCAATCAATGCCTTGGCGCCTTCGCGCGTGCAATGCGGCACGCTTGCGCGGGGAGGGTGGGAAATCTCCGGCTGGGTGAACATTGACCTCGGCGAACGAAGGGGCGGAAGGGAGTGACCCCGGGCGCTACTGCAGATCCTTCAGATCCAGTCGCCGCACCGTCGGCGACTTCAGCGCGGTGAACGCGACCACCGCGAGTGTCACGCAGCCGCCGAGGACGACGGCATGCGCAAGACCGAGCAGGCGCGCCATCGAGCCGGCGTAGAACGCGCCGAGTTCGTTCGACGAGCTGATGAAGATGCTGTTGATCGACGACACCCGGCCGCGCATGTGGTCGGGCGTGGCCAATTGCAGGATGGTGGAACGCAGCACCACCGAGACGCCGTCGAACATGCCCGAGAAGAACAGGAAGGCCACCGACAGCCATAGCGTTTCCGACAGCCCGAAGCCGACGATGCACAGGCCGAAGCCGGCGACCGCGCACAGCAGGTAACGCCCGGCGTGGCGTTGCAGCGGGCGTCGCGCCAGCCACAGTCCCACGATCACTGCGCCAGCGGCGGGCGCGCCGCGCAGCAGGCCCAGCGCTTCCGGCCCGGCGTGGAGGATGTCCTTGGCGAATGCCGGCGCCAGCGACACCGCGCCGCCGAACAGCACCGCGAACATGTCCAGCGCCATCGCGCCCAGCATCACCGGCGTGCGCACCACGAAGCGCAGGCCTTCGGCGATGCTGGAAAAAATCGGGCTGCGCTCGTGCGACAGCGCGGGTTCGGTGGTGCGCAAGGTCGCCAGCGACAGCGCCGCGCCCAGTGCGAACAGCGCGCCCAGCGCGTACACCGGTCCGGCCTGCGCAGTCGCGCCTTCGGGATAATGGCCAAGCCTGTCGATCAGGCCGATCAGGCCGCCGCTGATCGCAGGGCCCAGCACCAATGCCGTCTGGAACACCACGCTGCCGATGCTCGATCCGCGCGTGAACTGTTCGCGCGGCAGCACGCAGGCGAACAGCGTGCTGTGGACCGGGCCGAGGAAAGCGCGCACCGCGCCGGTGAACATGATCGCGGCATAGATCAGCCACAGCCGTGGCTGGGTATCGGTGGCGTCGCCGAACACCAGGCTCCAGGCGACCACGGCCAGCAGGATCGGGGTGATGCTCAGGCCGACGCAGGCGACGATGCCGAGCCGCCGCTTCGGCAGGTGATCGACCAGATAGCCGGCGAACGGCGCCACGCAGAAGAACGGCAGCACTTCGGCCAGGCCGAGCAGGCCGAGTTTCCACGGATCGTGGGTGAGTTCGTAGACATGCCAGCCCACCGCGACCGCGACGATCTGATACGACAGGATGGTGAACAGCCGGTAGCCCATCAATCCGAGGAACGCGCGGTTGCGCAGTGGATCCGTGGGCCGTGGCGTGCTGTCGGTGGCGCTCATGCGTGGGTGTTCGTACCTGTGGATGCGTGCGCGTCAGTGCGTGTGCGAGGCGGGTTCGCGGGGTGCGTTCTGCGCGGTGGCCTTGATGAAGGCGAGCAGCGCGGCCAGACCGTTGTTGCGCGTCGGCGACAGGTGTTTGGCGAGGCCGATGTCAGCGATGTAGCGGGCGTCGGTGTTGATGATCTCGTCGGCGCTGCGGCCGGAATACACGCGCAGCGCGAGGAAGATCAGGCCGGAGACGATCGCCGAGTCGCTGGCGGCGGCGAAATCGAGGCGATCGGCGTCGCCCGAGGCCACGATCCATACCATCGACTGGCAGCCGAGCAGCCGGTGCGTGTCGTTCTTCCAGTCGTCCGGAAACGGCGGAAGTTTGCGGCCGAGATCGATCAGGTACTGGTAGCGCTCGGACCAGTCGCCGAAGTACGCGAATTCGTCGCGGATGGTGTCCTGGGCTTCGGCGGTGGTGGGTTCAAGCGGGAAGGTGGTCATTGGCTGCTTTTGTGGGAGCGACGCAAGTCGCGATTGCTTTCGTTCTATGTCGAAAAGCTTCCGTCCGCTGCGCGGCCGGGTTCATTTCTTTTGCTGGCCCAAAAGAAACGGAACCAAAGAAAAGGGCCTTCCCCGACGAGGCGAACCGGTCACGGGTTGGTCGCGGGGATTTTCCGACTCGTCATCCATGACTCGGTCGGAAAACGATGCACATCCTGTGCATCGCCCGTTGGGTCTGGATAACGCGGAGAGGTTTCATTTTTACGCCCGCTTCCATCTAACGCCCTGCGCCGTGTCTTCCAGCAGAATGCCTTCGTCGGCCAACTGCTTGCGGATCGCGTCGCTGCGGGCGAAGTCGCGAGCCTGTTTCGCTACGTTGCGTTCGTCGACCAACGCCTGGATGCGAGCGTCGTCGTCGTTCGAGGCGCCGCGCGCGAACCAGGCTTCCGGTGTTTGCTGCAGCAGGCCGAGGGCGAAGCCGGCGCCGAGCAGTTCCGATTTCAAGCGTTTGCGTTCGTCGGCATCTTCGCTGCGCCGCGCTTCGCCCGCGATGCGTGCGACCTCGGCGAGCGCCTGCGGCGTATTCAGATCGTCGTCCAGCGCGGCGTCGATCCCGGCCGGGATTTCAATCGAAGCCGCTTCGACATCGGTCGCTTCGACGTCGGCCAGATCCCGCAACGTGCCGTACAAACGGTCAAGCGTGCGCACCGATTGTTCGATCAACCCGTCCGACCACTCCAGCGGCTGCCGGTAGTGCGCCGACAGCAGCGCGTAGCGCAGGGCTTCCGGCGGCTGTTCGCGCACAAGATCATGGACGCGCTGGATGTTGCCCACCGACTTCGCCATCTTGCTGCCGCCGAAGTTCAGCATGCCGTTGTGGATCCACCAGCGCGAGAACGTTTTGTGACTGCCGTCATGATGCTTGTGCGCGCATTCGCTCTGCGCTACTTCGTTCTCGTGGTGCGGGAACTGCAGGTCGATGCCGCCAGCATGGATGTCGATGGTGTCGCCCAGATGCGCTTCGGCCATCGCCGAGCATTCGATGTGCCAGCCGGGGCGGCCGACGCTCCACGGCGATTCCCAGCCGGGCAGATCATCGGTGGACGGCTTCCACAGGACGAAATCGCCCGGGTTGCGCTTGTACGGCGCCACTTCCACGCGCGCGCCGGCCAGCATTTCGTCGGGGTCGCGGCGCGAAAGTTTGCCGTATTCGGCAAAGGTATCGACCGCGAACAGCACATGGCCTTCGGCGGCGTAGGCGTGGCCCTGGTCGATCAGGCGCTGGATCATCGCGATCATCTGCGGGATGTGCGCGGTGGCGGCGGGCTCGATGTCCGGCGCGAAATCGCCCGATACGCCCAGCATCGCCATGTCTTCGCGATACGCGGCGGCGTACTGGTCGGTGATGGTCGAAATCGGTACGCCCAGCGCTTTGGCGGCGGCGTTGATCTTGTCGTCGACGTCGGTGATGTTGCGCGCATATTTCAGGCCGCCGTAGCGGCGGCGGAGCAGGGCGGCGAGCACCCCGAACACCACCGGGCCGCGGGCGTTGCCGATGTGGACGTAGTTGTAGACCGTCGGCCCGCACAGATACATCGTCGGGGAGTCGGGGTCGAGCGGGGCGAACGGCTCGACCCGGCGGGTCAAGCTGTTGTAGAGGTGAAGGCTCATCGTCGGCACGCTGGGAGAGTCGGCCGATTCTAGCGGCACGCGCACCCGCACGACAGCGGCGGTTCAGCCTGAACCGGTTCAAGGCCCTACACTGGCCGGCCGATGAGTCCGACCCCCGCCACCGCTTTTACCTGTCTCGGCATGCCGCTGCTGTTCGTCGCGCTGCTGTTCGCCGCGATGCCGTGCGCGCAGGCGCAGAGCAAGAGCGACAGCGGTCAGCTGTCGAATGTCCGTACCGAATACGCCCAGGTATTGCGGGTGGAACCGGTCTACCAGACCCTGCGGGCCTTTGCGGTGGAGCAGCGTTGCGAGCATCCCGCCGAGGCCACAGGGGTGGCGCCGACCAACCGCAACTGCCGCCCGACCCGGGTGGAGCGCGAATTCCAGCGCCCGGTGGCCTACGACGTCGATTACATCCATCGCGGCGTGAAATACCGTTCGCGGCTGCCCGTCGACCCCGGCAAACGCCTGCGGGTGCGGATTTCGGTCACCCCCGACATCCCCCCGGCCGAAAAGCGTTGAACGCGATGTCGATGAACGCGCCGGTCTTGCAGCCGTCATCCGAGCGTGCGAGCATGCGCCCCCTATGACGAACGCGCAGCCCCTGTCGATCACCAGTGCCCGGATGGCTTCCGGCATGACCTCGCGTGCGCGCCGACCGGAACCCCACACGCAAGCTGGGTGATCCGGAACCGTCGTCTATTCGCTCCAACGACAAGATTCCAACGATCAGGCCCGGCTCCCGCCGGGCCTTTTCTGTTTCCGCGTCTGTTGTTTCCAAGATCCCTCTCTTCCACGACTCTCCCCACCGAGACCCGCCATGAAGCATTTCTTGAACACCCAGGACTGGAGCCGCGCCGAACTCGACGCCGTATTGACCCAGGCTGCGCTGTACAAGCGGAACAAACTGGGCGACGCGCTCAAGGGCAAGAGCATCGCGCTGGTGTTCTTCAATCCGTCGATGCGCACCCGCACCAGTTTCGAACTCGGCGCGTTCCAGCTCGGTGGTCATGCGGTCGTGCTTGCCCCGGGCAAGGATGCGTGGCCGATCGAATTCGACTTCGGCACCGTCATGGACGGCGATACCGAGGAGCACATCGCCGAAGTGGCGAAGGTGCTGAGCCGTTACGTCGACCTGATCGGCGTGCGTGCGTTCCCGAAGTTCATCGACTGGGCCGCGGATCGCGAAGACAAGGTGCTGAAAGGTTTCGCGAAATACGCGACCGTGCCGGTCATCAACATGGAGACGATCACCCATCCCTGTCAGGAACTGGCGCATGCGCTGGCGCTGCAGGAGCATTTCGGCAGCGCCGATCTCCGCGGCAAGAAATACGTGCTGACCTGGACCTATCACCCGAAAGCGCTGAACACCGCGGTCGCGAATTCCGCGCTGACCATCGCCACGCGCATGGGCATGGACGTGACGCTGCTGTGTCCGACGCCCGAGTACGTGCTCGACCAGCGCTACATGGACTGGGCCGCGCAGAATGTGAACGAGAACGGCGGTTCGCTGCAGGTGAGCCACGACATCGACAGCGCCTACGCCGGCGCCGATGTGGTCTACGCCAAGAGCTGGGGCGCGCTGCCGTATTTCGGCAACTGGGAACCCGAAAAACCCATTCGCGACCAGTACAAACACTTCATCGTCGACGAACGCAAGATGGCGCTGACCAACAACGGCGTGTTCTCGCACTGCCTGCCGCTGCGCCGGAACATCAAGGCCACCGACGCGGTGATGGACGCACCGTACTGCATTGCCGTGAACGAAGCCGAGAACCGCTTGCATGTGCAGAAAGCGGTGATGGCGGCATTGGCCCATCAGTAATGCTTTTCTCCTTCCCCCGCTGTGCGGGGGAAGGTCGGGATGGGGGCTAGTCTCCCGCCCGTTGCCCTCACCCCAACCCTCCCCCGCATGCGGGGGAGGGGGCAAACCACGAGAGACATCCAATGAGCAGCAAAGACATCGTTCTCGCTTTCTCCGGCGGCCTCGACACCAGTTTCTGCGTGCCTTATCTGCAGGAACAGGGTTGGGCCGTGCACACCGTGTTCGCCGACACCGGCGGTGTCGACGCCGAAGAACGCGCGTTCATCGAACAGCGCGCACAGGAACTCGGCGTCGCTTCGCATATCACCATCGATGGCGGGCCGGCGCTGTGGGACGGCTTCGTCAAACCGTTCGTCTGGGCCGGCGAGGCGTATCAGGGCCAGTATCCGCTGTTGGTCTCCGACCGTTACCTGATCGTCGATGCCACGCTGGTGCGCGCGCAGAATCTCGGCACCAAGGTCATCGCCCACGGTTGCACCGGCATGGGCAACGATCAGGTGCGTTTCGATCTCGCGGTCAAGGCCAGCGGCGACTACACCATCGTCGCGCCGATCCGCGAAATCCAGAAAGAACACACCCAGACCCGCGCCTACGAACAGGCCTATCTGGAGCAGCGCGGTTTCGGCGTGCGCGCCAAGCAGAAGGCGTACACGATCAACGAAAATCTGCTGGGCCTGACGATGTCCGGCGGCGAGATCGACCGCTGGGAAGCGCCGGGCGAAGGCGCGCGCGGCTGGTGCGCACCGCGCAGCGAATGGCCCGAAGCGGCGCTGCAGGTCACCATCGGTTTCGTCGGCGGCGAAGCGGTGTCGCTGGATGGCCATGCGATGACCGGCGCGCAGTTGTTGGCGAAACTCAACGCGCTGTTCGCGCCCTACGGCGTCGGCCGCGGCATGTACACCGGCGACACCACCATCGGCCTCAAGGGCCGCATCGTGTACGAAGCGCCGGGCCTCACCGCGCTGCTGGTCGCGCATCGCGCGCTGGAAGAAGCGGTGCTGACCAAGCAGCAGAACCGCTTCAAGCCCGATGTCGCGCGCAAGTGGGTGGAACTGGTCTACGAAGGCTTCTACCACGACCCGCTGAAGACCGATCTCGAAGCCTTCCTCGCGTCGTCGCAGGCCATGGTCAACGGCGAGATCGTGCTCGAAACCCGCGGCGCCCGCGTCGATGCGGTGGCGGTGCGTTCGCCGCACGTGCTCAATGCCAAGGGCGCGACCTACGCGCAGTCGGCGGACTGGGGTGTGGAGGAGGCCGAGGGTTTCATCAAATTGTTCGGCATGAGCAGTACGCTGTGGGCCGAAGTCAACAAGTGAATTCGATCGATTCGGTGGCTGGCAGAAAAACATCTGTCATCCCGAACGCCTGCGTAGCAGG
>CBIHKW010000100.1:0-16497 GCA_966203835.1 uncultured Thermomonas sp. | reverse complement strand
GCCACAAGAATAGCGGCGATTTCCTCGTCGACTTCAAGTTTCTCCATGAACAGATGACGGGAGGTGATCTGCTCGGACTCGGTCTTGGCGCGGACCTGGTCGGCGGTCATCACGTTCAGCTGCCAACCGGTGAGGCGACTGGCGAGACGCACGTTCTGGCCACCCTTGCCGATGGCCTGGGCCAGGCGATCCTCAGCAACGGCGATGTCCATCGAATGTTTGTCTTCGTCGACGATGATCGACTGTACTTCAGCCGGCGCCATCGCATTGATGACGAACTGCGCCGGCTCGTCCGACCACAGCACGATATCGACACGTTCGCCGTTGAGTTCGTTCGACACCGCCTGCACGCGCGAACCGCGCATGCCGATGCAGGCACCGATCGGATCGGTGCGCTTGTCGTAGGCCACGACCGCGATCTTGGCGCGGTCGCCCGGGTCGCGGGCGCAGGCCTTGATCTCGACCAGGCCCTGGCCGACTTCCGGCACTTCGAGCTTGAACAGCTCCATCATGAATTCCGGCGCGGCGCGGCTGATGAACAGCTGCGGGCCGCGCGGCTCGTTGCGCACATCGAACAGATAACCGCGAACACGGTCGCCGGCGCGCACGACGTCGCGCGGGATCGCCTTGTCCTTCGGAATGAAGGCCTCGGCATTGCCGCCGAGGTCGACATAGACGTTGCCGCGCTCGACGCGCTTGACGACGCCGGTCACCAGTTCGCCGACGCGGTCTTTCCACGCATCGACGACCTGGTTGCGTTCGGCCTCGCGCACGCGCTGCACGATCACCTGTTTCGCGGCCTGGGCGGCGATGCGGCCGAACTCGGGATTCTCGATCTGCTCTTCGATGTAGTCGCCGATTTCGACGCCTTCGACTTCATCGATGGCGTCCATCATCCGGGTCTGGCGATCCGGCGATTCCATCACCACGTCGTCGGCGACCACTTCCCAACGGCGGAACGTCTCGTAGCTGCCGTCCTTCGGATTGATCGACACGCGGGTCAGCACGTCTTCTTCGTGAAAACGCTTCTTGGCCGCCGTCGCCAGCGCCGCCTCGAGGGCTTCGATGATGACCGACTCCGGCACGCCTTTTTCATTGGCGACCGCGTCGACGACAAGCAGAAGTTCCTTACTCATTCTGTTACGCCTCTGGAAACTTTTAAGTGCGTGATGTTATGTAGGTGTTTCGTTCGCATGAAGATCGCATGACCGCGATCCCGGCAGACCCTGTGGGCCTCGCCGCCGCCCCGATTCCGGGAAGGCCGGATATTCTTTCAACTCTTCGCTGGCCGCTTGCCCGAGAGCTTGCCTGCCGGCGATTTGCCTGCACCCGCAGGCTTCTTGCCGGGTTTCGAAGGCGCGAAACCCAACGCCGCCCAATCCGGTACCAGCCGCGCCTTCTCGATGTTGTCGAAGGCGACCGGCACACGCTGCGGCTCGGGTTTGGCCTCGACTTCCAGATCGATACGCTCGCCTTCGACCGCGGCGATCCGGCCCTGCAGCCTGCGACGGCCATCCTGCGGCAGCTTCAGGCCGATCTTGACCTGCTCGCCCAGGAAGCGCGCGAACTGCTCCGGCGTGAACAACGGACGATCCACGCCCGGCGAGGACACTTCCAGCGTGTAGTTCCCGCTGATCGGATCTTCGACATCGAGCTGGGCCGACACTTCGCGGCTCACCGCTTCGCAATCCTCGATCCCGACCATCCGCGGCGTTTCGCTGTCGCCAGCGGCATCGCCCAGAGGAATGTCGATGTAGAGACGCAAGGTCGAGCCACCCGACGAGGGCAGATACTCGACGCCCAACAACTCCAGACCCAAGGCCTGGACGGTCGGCGACAGCAGATTAGAGATGTCGGTGGCCTTGTCCGCCATGAATTTCCCGGAAATGAAAAAGGGGCCTCACGGGCCCCTTGTCCAATACCGCTGGATTTCGGCGTCGAAGCGCAGCTCATGCTTCGACCAAGCCCGACTTGACTGTTTTGTCGGCGGCCCGCGAAGGGCTGCAGACGAACTCGAAAAGCTGGTAGCGGGGGCAGGATTTGAACCTGCGACCTTCGGGTTATGAGCCCGACGAGCTGCCAGACTGCTCCACCCCGCATCAGGAGCGGAATTATGACGGGCGACGCGAATAGTTGCAAGCGCGAAACCGTCGAATGAACGTAATCAGCCCACGGACATCGGCATCGCTCAGGCGAATGCCTGCTGGCACCACGACATGATCGGGCTCCAGGCCAAGCCCAGCACCAGCAGCGACAGCGCGTTGACCGCGAATACCACACGCAGGGAAAGATCGTCGCGCTGCGCCATCGGCTCGCGACCGTCGATGGATTCAGGTTCGTCGAAGTACATCGCGCGGATCACGCGCAGATAGTAGAACGCACCGATCACCGCGAACACGATGCCGACGATCACCAGCCAGATCTGACCGCCTTCCCACGCCGCGCGCAGCACCGCCAGTTTCGACCAGAAACCGAGGAACGGCGGCACACCGGCCAGCGAAGCCATCACGCACAGCACCAGACCGGCCATCCACGGGCTGCGGGCGTTCAGGCCTTTGAAATCCTCGATGCGGTCCGCTTCGAAGCCGCGACGCGACAACACGACGATGATGCCGAAAGCCGCCGCCGCCATCACCGCATAGCTGATGGCGGAGCACATGCCGGCCGCATAACCGACCGCGCCGCCGCCGGCCAAGCCCATGAACAGGAAGCCGACGTGCGAGATCGTCGAATAGGCCAGCATGCGCTTGAGATTGGTCTGCGCCAGGGCGATGAGGTTACCGACCACCAGCGACAGCGCCGCGAGGCCGGACAGCAGCGTGCGCCACTGTTCGTCGAGCGGGCCGACGCCGGCTTCGAGCAGACGGTAGGCCATCGCGAACGCGGCCAGCTTCGGCGCGGCGCCGATGAACAGGGTGATCGGCGTCGGCGCGCCGTGATAAACGTCGGGCAGCCACATATGGAACGGCGCGGCGCCGAATTTGAAGGCGATGCCGGCGACCAGGAACACCATGCCGGTGAGCAGGATCGGTGTGGAGCTGGCGGCGCTATTGATGGCGTCGAGATCGAGACTGCCGGTCGCGCCATAGATCAGCGACTTGCCGTACAGCAGCAGGCCCGCGGCCAGCGAGCCGAGCACTAAATATTTCATCGCCGCTTCCGAAGCCAGCGGGTTGTCGCGATCGATCGCGACCAGTGCGTACGAGCACAGCGCCAGCATTTCGAGGCCGAGATAGACCATCACCAGATTGCCGGCGGAGATCAGCAGCATCATGCCTGCGACCGAAAACAGCATCAGCACCGCGATCTCGCCTTTGTACAGGCCGCGCTCGCGCAGGAACGTCCATGTGTAGACCAGTGCGAACGCGCTGACCACGCACGCCACCCACTTCAGGACATCGGCCATGTCGTCGCGGATGAACATCCCGTTGAGCACGGTGCCCTGCCCGCCCACGTCCAGCGCGAGCATGGCCGCGACCGCGATCAGCGTGACGATGCTCAGCACATGGACGATGCCGCGCTGGCGCTCGCCGATGAACAGGTCGAGCAGCAGCAACGCGAACGCGGCGCCCACAAGCACAAGCTCGGGCAGCAGCGGCATCAGATCGGCGGTAGTGACGCTGTTTACAATCATGATGGTCTCAGAGCTTGCTGATCGCCAATTGGCTGGCGAGTTGGGCGATGGCGGGTTCCATCAAGTCGGTCAACGGTTTCGGATACACGCCGATCAACAGCGTGCCGGCCGCGAACGCCGTCAATACGATCCACTCGCGCGGATTGATGTCTTCGAGTTCGGCCACGTGGGCATTGCCGACCTCGCCGAACGCGACCCGCTTCACCAGCCACAGGGTGTAGGCGGCGCCGAGAATCAGGGTGATGGCCGCGGTGAACGCGAGCATCGGATGCGCCTGGAAGCTGGCCACGATGACCATGAATTCGCCGACGAAGCCCGAGGTGCCCGGCAGGCCGGCATTGGCCATGCCGAAGAACACCAGGAACGCCGCGAACCACGGCATCACGTTGGCCACACCGCCGTAATCCTTGATCATGCGGCTGTGCATGCGGTCGTACAGCACGCCGACGCAGGAGAACATCGCGCCGGAAATGAAACCGTGCGAAATCATCTGCACCATCGCGCCCTGCATGCCGAGACGCGCGGCCTCGGGGTTGCCGGCATCGCGGACCAGCATCAGCGCGATGAAGATGCCGAGGGTGACGAAGCCCATGTGCGAGATCGACGAATACGCGATCAGCTTCTTCATGTCTTCCTGCACCAGCGCGACCAGGCCGATGTAGACCACAGCGATCAGGCTCAGCGCGATCACCAGCCAGGCGAACTCGTGACTGGCATCGGGCACGATCGGCAGGCTGAAACGCAGGAAGCCATAGCCGCCGATCTTCAGCATGATCGCCGCCAGAATCACCGAGCCGCCGGTCGGCGCTTCGACGTGGGCGTCGGGCAGCCAGGTGTGGACCGGGAACATCGGCACCTTCACCGCGAACGCGATCAGGAAGGCGAAGAACAGCCACATCTGCTCTTTGGCGTCCAAGGGCAGCGCGTACAGATCCGGCAACTGCCAGCTGCCGGCCTGCAGGTACAGATAGATCAACCCGACCAGCATGAACACCGAGCCGAGGAAGGTGTACAGGAAGAACTTCACCGACGCATACACGCGGCGCGGGCCGCCCCAGACGCCGATGATGATGAACATCGGGATCAGCATGCCTTCGAAGAACACGTAGAACAGCATCGCGTCGACGGCGGCGAACACGCCGATCATCAGGCCTTCCAGGAACAGGAAGGCCGCGACGTACTGGTTCACGCGCTTGTCGATCGAGCCCCACGCGCCGATCAACACCAGCGCGGTGGTCAGCGTGGTCAGCACGATCAGCGCGACCGAAATACCGTCGGCGCCGAGGTGGTACTGGATGTCGTAGGCGGGGATCCACTCGCGCTGTTCGACGAACTGCAGGCCCGAGGTGAAATAGTCGAATCCGGTGAGCAGCGGAATGCTCAGCGCGAAGGTCGCGACCGCGACCGTCAGCGCCAGCCAACGTGCGGTCTGCGCCCGCTGATTGCCGAGCGCCAGCGCCAGCGCGCCGCCGACGATGGGCAGCCAGACCAGGATGCTGAGAAGAGGCCAATTTTGCATCGCGATTCGGTATCCGTCAGTTCGTATCGATTGACATCGAAGATCAGCGCCAGAACTTGATCAACACGGCCAGCAGAGCGATCAGGCCGAGAATCATCGCGAAGGCGTAATGGTAGAGATAGCCCGACTGGGTCTTGCGCAGCAGGCCGGAGAACAGGTCGACGATCCGCGCACTGCCGTTGACGAAGAAACCGTCGATCACCTTTTCGTCGTGCTTGCGCGACAGTTTGCCGGCGAGGATGCCGCCGCCGGCGAAACCGCCGATCCACAGATCGTCCATGCCGTATTTGTTGTCGAGGATCCGGCCGATCAGCGCGAACGGCGGGAACGCGCCGACCTTGGCGGGCAGCGTCGGTTTCCACCAATACATCACCGTCGCCAGCAGGAAGCCGCCGAAGGCCAGCCAGAACGCGGGCGCCATGAAACCGTGCAGCGCGAACGCGACCGGGCCGTGCCACATCTCGGCCTTCAGCTTGGCGATCACATCGTGCGCCTGACTCACATCGATGGCGCCCAGGAAGAACGGCAGTTGCTCGTGGTGGCCGCTCCAGTCGGTGCCGAACAGCATCGGCCCGACGGTAAGGAAACCGATCAGTACCGACGGAATCGCCAGCAGGATCAGCGGCACCGTAACCACCCACGGCGATTCGTGCGGCTCATGCGCGCCGTGGCCGTGACCATGGTCGTCGTGGGCATCGTCGTGATGTACATCGGCATGATGTGAGTCAGCGTGCGCGTCGTGATGACCATGGTCTTCATGCGCGTGACGGAAGCGTTCCTCGCCGAAATAGGTCATGTACAGCAGGCGGAAGCTGTAGAACGAGGTCACGAACGCGCCGAGCAGCACCGCCCAGTAGCCGTAAGTGGCCACCCAGCTGTGCGACTCGTGGGCGTGATGCGCGGCCGCCTCGATGATGGTGTCTTTGGAATAGAAGCCGCTGAAGAACGGCGTGCCGACCAGTGCGAGCGTGCCGAGCACGCTGGTCCAGAAGGTGATCGGCATGTATTTGCGCAGGCCGCCCATCTTGCGCATGTCCTGCTCGTGGTGCATGCCGATGATGACCGAGCCGGCAGCGAGGAACAGCAGCGCTTTGAAGAAGGCATGGGTCATCAGGTGATAGACCGCTGCGGAATACGCAGACACGCCCAGCGCAACGGTCATGTAACCGAGCTGCGACAGCGTGGAATACGCAACCACGCGTTTGATGTCGTTCTGGACAATGCCGATCAGGCCGGTGAAGAATGCCGTGGTCGCACCGATGAACAGCACGAAGTTCAGCGCGGTCTCCGAAAGCTCGAACAGCGGCGACATGCGCGCAACCATGAAGATGCCGGCGGTGACCATCGTCGCGGCGTGGATCAGCGCGGAAATCGGGGTCGGGCCTTCCATCGAGTCCGGCAGCCAGACATGCAACGGCACCTGTGCCGACTTGCCCATCGCGCCGATGAACAGGCAGATGCAGATCAGCGTCGCGACCGACCACTCCTGGCCTTCGAAGATCGCGACGGTCTGGCCACCACCGATGATGCTGGAGGCATTGGCGAACACGGTCGCGTAGTCGAGCGTTTCGAACCAGAACAGCACGCCGGCGATACCAAGCAGGAAGCCGAAGTCGCCGACGCGGTTGACCAGGAATGCCTTGAGGTTCGCGAAGATCGCGCTCGGGCGCTTGAACCAGAAGCCGATCAGCAGATACGAGACCAGACCCACCGCTTCCCAGCCGAAGAACAACTGCAGGAAGTTGTTGCTCATCACCAGCATCAGCATCGAGAACGTGAACAGGCTGATGTAGCTGAAGAAGCGCTGGTAACCCGGGTCTTCAGCCATGTAGCCGATGGTGTAGATGTGGACCAGCAGCGACACGAAGGTGACGACCACCATCATCATCGCGGTCAACTTGTCGACCATGAAACCGACGTGCGCGTCGTAACCGGCGACATCGAAAAAAGTGTAGAGGTTCTCGTTGAACGGCGCAGCGCCCTGCCCGACCAGCTGCCACAGCACGTAGCAGGACAGTGCGCAACTCACGCCGACGCCGAGGATGGTCGCGCTGTGCGCACCGACCCGGCCGATGCGACGACCGAACAGGCCAGCGAGGATCGCGCCGAACAGCGGCGCGAGGACGACCGCGACCAGGACGGACTTGGAGAGGAGCGCATGCCCCATAACGGTGTGTTCCATGCCGGGTTCCGTCAGCCTTTGAGTGTGTCGATTTCGGCGACGTTGATCGTGCGCCGATTGCGGAACAGGGTGACCAGGATCGCCAGGCCGATCGCGGCCTCCGCGGCGGCCACGGTCAGGATGAAGAACACGAAGATCTGACCGGCGACATCGCCGAGGTGACGTGAAAATGCGACGAAATTGATGTTGACGCTGAGCAGCATCAGTTCGATCGACATCAGCAGGATGATGACGTTCTTCCGGTTGAGGAAGATGCCGGCCAGGCTGATGCAGAACAGCGCGGCGCCGAGCGCCAGATAGTGCCCGAGGGCAAGCGGTCCCATCATGACTTCACCTCATCGCTCTTCGCAGCGTCGCCCGCCACAGCCGGGGTTTCAGCGGACATCTTGATCAAGCGAACCCGATCCTGCGCGCGAACGCGGGACTGCTCGGCAGGGTTCTGGTGCTTCGTACCGCTGCGGCGACGCAGGGTCAGCATCACCGCTGCGACCACCGCGATGGTCAGGATCACGGCGGCGACTTCGAAGGGCAGCAGATAATCGGTGAACAGCGCGCGCGCGATCCACGCGGTGTTCGACAGCCCTTGGGCCGCAGCCGGATCTTCGCCGAACGTCGAGGCGAACTCCGCCTTCACGCCGATCAGGGTCAGCATTTCGATCAGCATCACCACCGCGACCAGCAGACCCAGTGGCAGATAGCGCACGAAGCCTTCGCGCATCGGCGCGACGTCGACATCGAGCATCATCACGACGAACAGGAACAGCACCATCACCGCACCCACGTAGACCAGGATCAGGGCCACGCCGAGGAATTCGGCGCCGGCGAGGATCCACGTGCAGGCGACGGTGAAGAAGGTCAGCACCAGGCACAGCGCGGCGTGTACCGGATTGCGCACGGTGATCACCCCGCCCGCCGATATGGCGGCGATCGTGGCGAAAACCAGAAATGCGAGAGTGGTGAATTCCACGGCTGCCCTCAAGGATATGTATTCAACGAAGCATGCTTATCGGTAGCTGGCATCGGCGGCACGACGTTCCGCGATCTCTTTTTCGAGACGGTCGCCGATGGCCAACAACTGCGTTTTGTTGACGATGTTCTCGCCGCGGTTCTCGAAGTGGTACTCGTGGATATGGGTTTCCACGATCGAGTCGACCGGGCAGGATTCCTCGCAGAATCCGCAGAAGATGCACTTGAACAGATCGATATCGTAGCGCGTGGTCCGGCGGGTGCCGTCGGCGCGCTGCTCCGAGTCGATGGTGATCGCCAGCGCCGGGCACACCGCTTCGCAGAGCTTGCAGGCGATGCAGCGCTCTTCGCCGTTGGGATAGCGGCGCAGCGCATGCAGGCCGCGGAAACGCGGCGACTGCGGGGTCTTTTCCATCGGGTACATCAGCGTGTACTTGGGACGGAACAGATATTTGAACGTGAGCGCCATGCCCTGGAACAACTCCAGGAGCAGCAGGCTTTTCAGATAGGAAACGATCTTGGTCATCACACGCCCTTCTCGAACACGCCGAAGAACACCAGCAGTGCGGTGGCGAAGATCCACGCGATGGTGATCGGGATGAAGACCTTCCAGCCCAGGCGCATGATCTGGTCGTAGCGATAGCGCGGGAACGAGGCGCGGAACCAGATGAAGACGCTGGCGAAGAAGAAGACCTTCAACAGCAGCCACGGCCAGCCGCCCTTCCAGATCCAGTCGACCCACGGCGACACGTCCGCCGTGATCCAGCCCTGCAGCGGGCTGAGCCAGCCGCCGAGGAAGAACAGCGCGGTCAGGAAGCTGACCAGAATCATGTTGGCGTATTCGGCCAGGAAGAACAGCGAGAACTGCGAACCCGAATATTCGACCATGTGGCCGGCGACGATTTCGGATTCGCCTTCCACCACGTCGAACGGCGCGCGGTTGGTCTCAGCCACACCGGAAACGAAGTAGACGATGAACAGCGGCAGCAGCGGGAACCAGAACCACTCGAAGAAACCGGCGTTGCCCGACTGGGCAATAACAATGTCGGTGATGTTGAGGCTGCCGGCAGCCATCAGCACGCCGACCAGCGCGAAGCCCATCGCGATTTCGTAGGACACGACCTGCGAGGCCGCGCGCATCGCGCCGAGGAATGCGTATTTCGAATTCGATGCCCAGCCGGCGAGGATGATGCCGTAGACGCCGAGCGAGGTCATCGCCAGCAGATACAGCAGGCCGGCGTTGGCATTCGAGAGCACAAGTTTGGCGTCGAACGGCACTACCGCCCAGGCCGCCAGCGCCGGCACCAGCGCCAACATCGGCGCGAGAATGAACAATGGCTTGTTCGCGCTGCTCGGCTGGATCACTTCCTTGAACAGCAGCTTGAACACGTCGGCGAAGGCCTGGAGGATGCCCCAGCCCACGTACATCGGGCCGTGACGGACATGCATCCAACCGATCAGTTTGCGTTCCCAGACCACGTAGAACGCGACGGCGATGATGACCGGCATCGTGATGGCGAGAATCTTCAGCACGATCCACAGCAGCGCGCCTGTGGTGCCCATCGCGAGGATCCAGTCGCGCAGCGCATCGAACAACATGTTCATGCAGTGGCTCCCGTCGACGCGATCGACGTCGCGCGGACACGGCCGCCACCGAGCGCGGCGGTCGCGCCGTAGCCCGATTCGACCCATGCGGCGCCTTGGGCGACACGATCATCGACGACGACCTGCAGCGTGGCGGTACCCACGCCGTTGTCGACCTTCGCCATCGCGCCTTCGACGAGCGATGCGGCAGCGGCATCCGCCGGATGCAGCACGATCCGCGGACCGGCATTGAGCGGATGCGACTGCAGCGCCGATGCGCGACGGGTCACACCGTCGACGCGATAGATCGCCTGCGAGACGGAAAGTTCGAGGCCTTCGCCGGTCGCGACCGGCGCCGACGATGCGGCGACAGCCACGGCGCGCGGCGAAACGCTCGCACGCAGACCCACGAGGTCGGTGAACTCGAAACCGCCAGCGCCCAGTTCGCCACCGAGCGCGCGCAGTACGCGCCAGCCCGGGCGGGCATCGCCCGGCAACTTGCCGCCCGCGACTGCGCGTTGATCGCGGCCGTCGAGATTGGTCAGCGTGGCGTCGATTTCCGGCAGTGCGCCGATCGGCAGGATCACATCGGCGATCGCGCGCGTGGAGCGGCAGGCGAAGTGACTGAAGGCCACGACCTTCGCCGCGCCCAAGGCTTTGAGCGCACGCGCCTGGTCGGCGAAATCGAGACCGGGTTCGATGCCGTACAGCACATACGCGGCGCGGGCATCGGCCAGCATCGCCTGCGCGTCGCGCGCGGTCGGCAGCACGCCGATCTGCGCGAGGCCGAGCGCGTTGGCGCCCTGCGGAATCCGGCACAGCGCAGCGTTGTTCGCGGACGCGAATGCCGCAGCAGCACTACGGATCGCGGCGGCGTGAACGCCATTCTCGGCGACTGCGCCGACGATCACCGCCGCTTTCGCGACATTGTCGAGCTTGAAACCCCCCAGCGCCGACGCGAGCTGCGACGGCGACACGATGGTTTTCGAAGCGATCGGAAACGTGAAATCGAAATCGACCGGGTTGATCACATGGATCTTCGTACCGCGCTTCGAGGCCTGCAGCAGGCGCTGGTGCAGCAGCGGCAGTTCATGACGCAGATTCGAACCGACGACGACGATGGCATCGGCGGTTCCGATCTCGACGACCGACATCGCGAACTGCGCGGCGACCGCGCCGTCCGACAGATCATGCTGGGCGATGCGATGGTCGAGGTTGCCGGTACCGAGCGCATCGGCGAGACGGGCGAGCAAAGCGCCCTCCTCGTTCGAGGTCGACGGATGCGCGAGCACGCCCAGCGCGTCGCCGCGATGGGCGCGCAGGATCTCGGCGGCCTTGGCCAAGGCTTCTTCCCACGAGGCTTCGCGGAAGTTGTCGCCGTCTTCGCTGCTCTCGACGCGGATCAGCGGCTTGGTCGCACGGTCTTCGGCATACAGACCCTGGTGCGAATAACGGTCGCGATCCGACAGCCAGCATTCGTTGACCGCTTCGTTGTCGCGCGGCACCGAGCGCATCACATCGCCGCGGCGCGCGTGCAGGAACAGATTGCTGCCGAGCGCGTCGTGATAGCCGAGCGATTCCTTGGCGATGAGTTCCCACGGGCGGGCGCGGAAGCGGAACACCTTGTTGGTCAGCGCGCCGACCGGACACACGTCGATGACGTTGCCGGACAGTTCGGTGGTCAGCGGCTTGCCGTCGTAAGTACCGATCTGCAGATTCTCGCCGCGCTGCATGCCGCCGAGTTCATAGGTGCCGGCGATGTCGGCCGTGAAACGGACGCAACGCGTGCACTGGATGCAGCGGGTCATCTCGGTCGCGACCAGCGGCCCCATGTCCTCGTCGGCCACGGTGCGCTTGCGTTCCGAGAACCGGCTGACCGAACGGCCATAACCCAGCGACAGATCCTGCAGCTCGCACTCGCCGCCCTGATCGCAGATCGGGCAGTCCAGCGGATGGTTGATGAGCAGGAATTCCATCACGTTGCGCTGCGCTTTCAACGCTTTTTCGTTGCGCGTGAAGACCTTCATGCCGTCGGCGACCGGCGTGGCGCAGGCCGGCTGCGGCTTGGGCATCGGACGGCCGCCCATTTCGGCGTCGACCAGGCACATGCGGCAGTTCGCGGCGATCGGCAGCTTCTCGTGATAGCAGAAGCGCGGAATCGGAATGCCGGCCTTGTCGGCGGCATGGATGATCATCGAGCCCTTGGGCGCGAACAGCGACTGGCCGTCGATCTCGATGGCGACATGGCCTTCGGGCACGACCGGTGCGACGGGAGCGTTCACGGTTTCGGTGCTCATGCCGCCACCTGCTCGACCGTTCCAACCACGGTGCCCGCGCGCTGGTCGTCGACCAGGAAACGCTTGTTCACGATCGCGTACTCGAATTCATTCCAGTAATGACGCAGGAAACCCTGCACCGGCCACGCGGCGGCTTCGCCGAACGCGCAGATGGTGTGGCCTTCGATCTGACCGGCGGCGGCGCGCAGCATGTGCAGATCCTCCATCGTCGCCTGCTTCTCGACGATGCGGGTGAGCATGCGGTACATCCAGCCGGTGCCTTCGCGGCACGGCGTGCATTGGCCGCAGCTTTCCTTGAAATAGAAGCGTGCGATGCGCTGACAGGCGCGCACCATGCAGGTGGTCTCGTCCATCACGATGACCGCGCCCGAGCCCAGACCGGAACCTGCTTTCTGGATCGAGTCGTAGTCCATCGTGCAGGCGAGCATCGCTTCCGCCGGCAGCACCGGCATCGACGAACCACCGGGGATCACGCCCTTCAGCTTGTGGCCGTTGCGCACGCCGCCGGCCATTTCCAGCAGATCGGCGAACGAGGTGCCGAGGCGTACTTCGTAGTTGCCGGGCTTCGCGACGTGTCCGGAAACCGAGAAAATCTTCGGGCCACCGTTGTTGGGCTTGCCGAGATTGAGGAACCACTCGGCGCCGTTGCGGATGATCGCCGGCACCGAGGCGTAGGTCTCGGTGTTGTTGATCGTGGTCGGACGGCCGTACAGGCCGAAGTTGGCCGGGAACGGCGGCTTGTAGCGCGGCTGGCCTTTCTTGCCTTCCAGCGATTCCATCAACGCGGTTTCTTCGCCGCAGATGTAAGCCCCGGCGCCGAGCGCGTTGTAGATGTCGATATCGATGCCGCTGCCGAGCACGTTCTTGCCCAGCCAGCCGTGCTTGTAAGCCTCGGCCGTGGCTTCTTCCAGATGCTCGAACGGCTCGTGATGGAACTCGCCGCGCAGATAGTTGTAGGCGACCGTCGAACCGGTGGCGTAGCAGGCGATGGCCATGCCTTCGAGCACTGAATGCGGGTTGAAGCGCAGGATGTCGCGGTCCTTGCAGGTACCCGGCTCGGATTCGTCGGAATTGCAGAGGATGTACTTCTGCATGCCGGTGCCCTTGGGCATGAAGCTCCACTTCAGGCCGGTTGGGAAGCCCGCGCCGCCGCGACCGCGCAGCCCGGAACCCTTGACCATGTCGATCACCTGTTCCGGCGGGATCTTCTCTTCGATGATCCTGCGCAGCGCGCTGTAACCGCCGGTTTTCAGGTAATTCTCGTACGACCACGGTTTATCGAAATGCAGCGTGGTGTAGACGACCTGATGTTCCTTCGGCGCGGGGCCGACGGGACCGGTATGGGTGTCGTGATGTGCCATCTCGTCGCCCTGCCTTACTTCAGACCATCGAGCAGCGCGTCGACTTTCGCGACGTCCAACTGTTCGTGGTAATGACCGTTGATGACCATCATCGGCGCGCCGCAGCACGCAGCCAGGCACTCTTCTTCGCGCTTGAGGAACACGCGACCGTCCGCGGACGATTCGCCGAGCTTGCAGCCGAGTTTCTTCTCGGCGTGAGCGACGAGGTCTTCGGCGCCGTTGAGCCAGCAGCTGATGTTGGTGCAGAACGCGACGTTGTGGCGGCCGACCTTCTCGGTCTCGAACATCGAGTAGAAGGTCGCGACCTCATATGCCCACACCGGCGGCAGGTCGAGATACTTCGCCACCGCGGCGATCAGTTCGTCGGTCAGCCAGCCTTCGTTCTGTTCCTGTGCGGCGTGCAGACCCTGCAGCACCGCCGAACGCTTGCGATCCGGCGGGAACTTGCCCAGCCAGTGATCGATGTGCGCCCGCGTCTTGTCGCTCAACGCGACCATCGGGTCGACGTTGCGGCAGGCTTCGAAATTTCCGGTCGCTTTCATTCTTTCTGCACCTTTAGCGATCGATTTCGCCGAAGACGACGTCGTAGGTACCGATCATCGCCACCACGTCGGCCAGCATGTGGCCCTTCACGATCGTGTCCATCGACGACAGATGGGCGAAACCCGGCGCGCGCAGATGCACGCGGAACGGCTTGTTCGCGCCATCGGATACCAGATAACAGCCGAACTCGCCCTTCGGCGCTTCAACCGCGCAGTAGGTTTCGCCGACCGGCACGCAATAGCCTTCGGTGAAGAGTTTGAAGTGATGGATCAACGCTTCCATGTCGTCTTTCATGGATTCGCGGCTCGGCGGAGCGACTTTGTAGTTGTCGATCATCACCGGGCCGGGATTGGCTTTGAGCCACTTCACGCATTGTTGGATGATGCGCGTCGACTGGCGCATCTCGGCGACGCGGACCAGATAGCGGTCGTAGCAGTCGCCCGCCACGCCGACCGGGATGTCGAAATCGACTTCCGCGTACTTCGCGTAGGGCTGTTTCTTGCGCAGATCCCAAGCAATGCCCGAACCGCGGATCATCGGACCGGTCATGCCCCAGGCCAGCGCCTGTTCCGGCGGAATCACGCCGATGCCGACGGTGCGCTGTTTCCAGATGCGATTGTCGGTGAGCAGGGTTTCGTATTCGTCGACGCGCGCCGGGAAGTCCTTGGCGAACGCTTCGATGTAATCGAGCATCGAGCCTTCGCGCCATTCGTTGAAGCGCTTGAGCTTGCCGCCCTTGCGCCACGGTGATTCCCGGTACTGCGGCATTTTTTCGGGAAGATCGCGGTAGACGCCACCCGGACGGTAGTAGGTCGCGTGCATGCGCGCGCCGGACACCGCCTCGTAGACGTCCATCAACTCTTCGCGTTCGCGGAATGCGTAGAGGAAGACCGCCATCGCGCCGAGATCGAGCGCGTTCGAGCCGATCCACATCAGATGATTCAGGATGCGCGTGATCTCGTCGAACATCGTGCGGATCCACTGCGCGCGTTCCGGCGCTTCGATCTGCAACAAACGTTCGATGGCGAGCACGTAGGCGTGTTCGTTGCACATCATCGACACGTAATCCAGACGGTCCATGTAACCGATCGACTGGTTGAACGGCTTGGATTCGGCGAGCTTTTCGGTGCCGCGATGCAGCAGGCCGATATGCGGATCCGCGCGCTGGACGATTTCGCCGTCCATTTCGAGGATCAGACGCAACACGCCGTGCGCGGCCGGATGCTGCGGGCCGAAGTTCAGGGTGTAGTTGCGGATTTCCTGGCGCGCTTCGATGACGTTGCTGGCGAAGGCTTCGCTGGCTGGGTGCGCAGTGGTCATTTCGGAGACTCCGCCTTGCGCGCCGCCGACTCGCCCGAGGCCGTGGCGTAGCGCGCATCGTCGCGGATCACCCGCGGCACGCCGACGCGCGGTTCGACCGAGGTGACGGGTTCGTAGATCACGCGCTTCTTCTCTTCGTCGTAACGCACTTCGACATTACCGATCAGCGGGAAATCCTTGCGGAACGGGTGACCGACGAAGCCGTAATCGGTGAGGATGCGGCGCAGGTCCGGGTGGCCTTCGAAGATGATGCCGAACAGATCGAACGCTTCGCGCTCGAACCAGTTGGCCACCGGCCACAGGTCAGTCAGTGACGCCACGATCGGCAGGTCGTCGTTCTGCGCGAACGCCTTCACGCGCACGCGGCAGTTGTGCTGCACCGAAAGCAGTTGCGCGACGGCGGCGTAGCGACGCTGCGGGATCGACTCGATGGTCTGGCCTTCGAGCCCCTCGGTCTGCTGGGTGGTGCTTTCGCCGTATTTGAAACGACCGACGCCACGACCTTCAACGCCGCGGCTGAAACCTTCGGAGGAGACATCGGTGTCCCACTCGTCGCTGCCGTAGCCGAGGTAATCGACGCCGCACAGATCGACCAGCGACTCGAAACCGAACTCGTCGCGCAACGTTTCGCAACCGGCATGCCAGTCGCCATTCGGGAATTCGATGCCGACTTCGCCGCGTGGTTCCGCGACGGTGACGACGGCGGCCGGGAAACGCGCGCGCAGGCGCTCGACGAAGGCGTTGTCGGCCATGTCAGCGGACACCCTGGATGTTGTCGCCGAAATTGGTGCCGCGGCGGATTTTCTTCTGTAACTGCAGGATGCCGTAGACCAGCGCCTCGGCCGTCGGCGGGCAGCCCGGGACGTAGACGTCGACCGGGACGATGCGGTCGCAGCCGCGCACCACCGAATACGAATAATGATAGTAGCCGCCGCCGTTGGCGCAGCTGCCCATCGAGATCACCCACTTCGGGTTGGGCATCTGGTCGTAGACCTTGCGCAGCGCCGGGGCCATCTTGTTGACCAGGGTGCCGGCCACGATCATCACGTCGGACTGGCGCGGCGACGGGCGGAACACCACGCCGTAGCGGT
>CBIHKW010000099.1:0-16635 GCA_966203835.1 uncultured Thermomonas sp. | reverse complement strand
GTTCTGGACTTCGCCCGCACTGTATGCGCTGCGCAATCGCGCGCTGCATCTGTTCGCGCCGCCGCTGCCGCTGGAAACCACCGTGGCCGCGCCGATCCCGCGCAGCATGTGGCTGTTGGCCGGCGCGCTGTCGCTGTTGGCCTTGATCGGCGCGCTGTGGCGCACGCGGAGTCTCGCGATGCCGGCGTTGGCGCGCGTGGCATGGGTCGTGGCCTGCGGCGTGATCGGCCTGCCGGCGCTCGCGGCGCTGTGGCTGCTGTATCGGCCGCAGGAAATCGCGGTATCCGAATCGTTGGACATGCACTACGCGAACGCCACGACTTGAACGCGGCCGCCCGATCGCATGCTCAACATCCCAGCGCGCTTGCAGCCGCAATCGCAAAGAACGCAAGACCTCACCCGTAGAGCGGCCTTCAGGCCGCTGGAAGTTGACAGGATCATTGAAGCAGCGGCCTGAAGGCCGCTCTACGGGGGTCGGTCGGCATGTTTTGAACGAGCTCCGAGCGAATCACATCCTGCAGCACACCCTGCAACACAACGCGGACCGACGCATTCGGAAGTCCGCAGGAGAATGCCATGTCGAAGATTGCGAATACTTTCGCGATCCGGGCCGCGCTGACCCTCGCGTTGCTGACGGGCGCGGTCGCGCTGCTGTCGCCGCTCCCGTCCGTCCGTGCCGCCGAACTGCAGGTCGCGCTTCGCAGCGAACAGCAGCGCCCGCGTGCGCCGACGCTGCCGCGCAGCGCATTCCTCCAGCGCGCGTCGATCGTTTCGGTGGCGCTGTCGCCGGACGGGCAGCGGGTCGCCTGGTTGAACGAAGCGGGTCGCAACCGCGAAGTCTGGCTGCAGGAGACCGGCGGCGGCGAACCGCGACGGCTGATGGCGCACACGCCCGCCAAGGAATTGGCGTGGACGCGCGACAGCCGCTGGTTGCTGCTGGAATCGCCGCAGCAGTTGTTCGCGTTCGCGGTCGATTGGCAGGCCGGTTCCGGCATCGTGACAACGTTGGGCGGGCGCAGCAAACGCGCGCTCATGCGCGTGGACGATGCTTTGCCTGCGGCGGTGATCGTGATCGAACAGGAAGGGCTGACGCCGCAGGGACAGCCCGCGCGCTGGCGGTTGGTGCGCGTGGACATGCGCGGCAAGCGCACGCTGCTGCACGAAGACCGCCGACGCATCACCGGTTATGCGCTCGATCCGCAGGGGCGGCTCGCATTCCTGCAGCGGGTCGAAGGCCTCGTACTGACGATCCAGCGCGTGGATGCCGACGGCGGTCTGCGCGAGGTCGCGCGCTGCGCGCAGATGCGGCGCTGCACGCCGCTGGTGACCAGCGCCGACGGACGCGATCTGATCCTGCGCGGCAATTTCGGCGAAGCGAGCGGCCCGGAGTTGCATCGACTGATGCGTCTGGGCGCAGACGGCAGTCTGCGCGTGCTGCATGCGGACCCGCGCGGCGAGGCCGATCTGGACACGCTGGCGTTCGATCCGCTGACCCGGCAACCGCTGATCGCGGCCTATCGCAGCACCGTCGCGATGAATCACGGTCTCGACGCGGAGATGCAGCGACATGTGCGACGTCTTGAAGTGTTGCTGCCGCAGCGCGACCTGCGCATCGACATCGGTCGCGGACTGGGCGCGCGCTGGTTGATCGAAACCCGTGCCGGACATCAGCAGGGCAGTCGCTGGCATCTGTACGATCCCGATGCCGGCACCGTGGCCGTGCTGTTCGACGACCGTCCGCGCGATGCGCGCAGCCAGCGTGCGGTGAAACGCATCGAAGCATCCGCGCTGGCGCGCAAGCTTCCGGTGAGCTGGCGCGCGTCCGATGGCATGCGTCTGCATGGTTTCGTGTATCTGCCGCCGGGACGCGCGGCGGCCACGTTGCCGCTGGTGGTGGTGCCGCACGGCGGGCCGTGGAATCACTGGCGGCCGGAATACAACGGCATCAGCCAGTTCCTCGCCAATCGCGGCTATGCGGTGTTCGAGCCGAACTTCCGCAGCTCGACCGGTCACGGTCGCGTCTACACCTTCGCCGCGAACGGCGATTTCGGCAACGGCCGCGTGCAGCAGGATATCGTCGATGGAACACGCTATCTGCTGGCATCGGGGATCGGCGATGCGCAGCGCGTCGGCATCGTCGGCGCGTCGTTCGGCGGCTATTCGAGCCTGCTCGGCGTCACCTTCCAGCCCGAGTTGTTCAAGGTCGGCGTCGCCTTCGTGCCGCCGCCGGATTTCGCCTGGACGCTGCGCTGGATCCTGCGCAATCCGGAGGCGCTGGAACTCGAGAGCGTCGTGCCGATGAGCGACTGGCTGCGGATCCTGTCGCTGGATGTCGCCGACAACGCGCGCATGGCGAAGCTGCACGCGCAGTCGCCGCTGGCGAATACCGCGCGGATGAACCGTCCGCTGCTGCTGGTGGCCGGCGGCGAGGACCGCCGTGTCGGCATCGCCAGCGTGATCGAATACGCCGCGCGGCTCAAACTCGCGAACAAGGACGTGAGCCTGCTGGTGGATAGCGATGCCGGGCACGCCAATCGCGAACCGGTTGCCCGCGAAGCCAATCTCTATCTGATGGAAGCCATGTTGCATCGCCATCTCGGCGGCACCGCGCCGGCTGCGCCGGATCCGACATTGCAGCGCTATCTGAAGGACAACCTGCGTCTGTGCCAGCGCGATCTGCAGGCGGTGTGCGCGAAAGACGAGATCTCGGCCGAACGCTGAAATCGCTGCAGGCAAGCTTGGATCGTGCAGATTGTCGTCCGACGCCGTTGGGGCATCGGACGATGGCTGCGCGTTTTACAGTCTCGCCGCGTCGGCGCGTGCGCGGATCTCTTCCAGAGTCCAGTCGTGGATCAGTCGGCCGTTCTCCCACACCGTGACCATCGCGTCGTCGAAGCCCAGCGGTTTCTCGATGTCGGCCAGCGAGGCGGCTTCCGGCGGCACCGGGGCGGTACGGAAGCTGCCGTATTCGCGATGCTGCAACAGGGTCATGCGTCCGCGCTTGCTCTGTTTGCCCTTGTCGGTGACCGGATCCTTGAACACGTCGATCCAGCGACCGTCGACGCGCGCAGCCGAGCACTTCAGCGCGAATTTCTGGGTGTCGCGGTTGAGCTGCTGCAACAGCGCGCCGCCCATGCCGAAGGCCACGTTGTCGGTGGCGTAACCGGCGCTGGTCACGCGCTCGAGAATCGCGCGGATGCTGTTGGGGTTGATGCCGTCGCCCTGGATCACGCGCACGTGGTTCAGCACCTTGAAGCCCTTGCTGTTGACGGTGTGGCCGAAGGCTTCGTCGAGCAGTTCGATGCATTGATGCACCACCGCCACCGGATCGCCGGAGTCCGGGCGCACCACCACGGTGGCGCCGGAGCGGATCACCTCGTCCTTCAGGGTCTTGCCCCAGTGTTCGCGGATCGCGTGATAGATGTCGTAGCTGTCCGACACCACCGCGACGATCGCGCCCGGTTTCGCGAACTGCGTCAGCATGTTGCGGTAGGCGTCGACTTCGCGTTCGCGGCCCCAACTGGTGATGGTGCTGTGTTCGGCGGCGGGGATCGAGAACCCGGCCATCGGCGCGTGGTAGTAGGCCTTCGCCGCGAGCAGCCCGGACACGGTGTCGGTGCCGAGGAAATTCACCAGATGCGCGCAGCCGCCGAGCGCCGCGGATTCGGCGCTGGACACGCCGCGCGCGCCGAAGTCGTGCAGCTTGAACGGCAGCAGTGCGTCGGTGTGGTCGCTGGTGCGTTCGAGGAACTGGCGGATGGTCTGTTTGGCGTGCCAGCTGATGGTGGCCACGGTGACCGGATACCACAGTCGCAGCAGCAGGGTTTCGATGTACGACGGCACCCAGTAAGCCTGCGGATCAGTCGATTCGATGGTCACCAGCGCCTGATGCGTCGGCACCACCATGCCCTCGGGCACCGCGCGGATGCGCAGCGGCAGATGGCCGCCGAGGCGGTCGACGATATCGCGCCAGCCGGCTTCGTTGAACGGTTCGCCGTGCGCGGCGAACAGATCGCGCGCTTCGTCGATGTCGGCGTGCGTGACCGGTTTGGCGAGATATTCCTTGAGGATCGCCTGCAGTCCGAAGAACACGGTGCGATCGTAAAGCCCGCCGCGCGATTCGATGTAGAAGAATGCGGCATCGGTGCCGGGTGGATATTGCAGCCAGTGGCTGGCTTTGTAGCTGTCGGTGTTGAGCAGCAGGTTTTCAAGGATACGCATGACGGAAGCTCCTTCGCGTCGGGAAAAACCGGCGGTCTATCCGCCGGATGGCATGGTCGCGATCAACCGCGGCCGAGGAAGAACTCGAGAATGTGCAGATGGTCCTCGTACAACTGCGGGCCCATCTCCAGCGCCTCGCTGACCGGCACCCAGCGCGCCTTGTCGGCATCGTCGCCGCCGCGCACGTCGGGCAATTCGCCGTTCGGGAATTCGAAGTGGAAGGCATGGGTGATGGTGCGGCCGCGCAGGCTGCGTTCGGGATGATCGAAGACGTGCTGATGCTTCAGCGAACCTTTCAATACCGGCGCCGGCAGTTTGAGCCGGGTTTCCTCGCGCAGCTCGCGCAGGCACGAGGCGAAGATGCTTTCGTCGCGGCCGACGAAACCGCCCGGCAGCGCCCACAGGCCTTTGCCGGGCTCGGCGCGGCGGCGCACCAGCAGCACGTGGCCGGAATGCACCACCACCGCGTCGGTGGTGACGAAGGTCGGCGGATACGGCGCGTCCGCCCAGGCCGCGCGGTATTTTTCGATGAAGTGATACTCGGCGACCAGCTGCTGGAACACCGGCGAATTCTTGCGGAAGGCGTCGAGCATGTCGAACACCGGGCCCGGCACGTTGGCGCGGATCAGCATCAGCCCGCCGTGGCTGTCGAGCTGGTTGGCTTCGAACAGATAGCGGCGCAGTTCGGTGGCCGACAGGGTTTCGGTCTGGCGCACGTCGACCAGCGGCCACTGCGGGAATTCGCGCAGGTAATAGCTCGAAGCGTCCTTGTCCTGGCCGATCAGGCCGATCTTCGCGTTGGCGTTGCCACCGCCTGCGCTGCTTCGATCAGCACGCACCGCCTCGGCCACGGTGCGCTGTACCGCCGCGATCCATTGGCTTTCGTTGTAGAGGTGATCGTGCAGCGGACGGATCAGCAGACGATCGGCGGCGTCCGCGAGCGAACTCTGGATCATCACCGCGCGTTCGGCGACGGTCCACGGATTCTTGATGGTGCGGGGTGTGTCGGCGGAGCCGACCAGGACGATGAGTTTTCGCGCGCGGCCCAGCGCGTGGCGGGCGACGGCGGCGTGACCGTTGTGGAATGGCTCGAATCGGCCGACGAAAACAAGATAGTCGAGAAGATAGTCCGGCTCGACCACCGGCAGTGACGCTTGGTGTTCCATGAGTCTCCCTCACGGTCAGTTGGTTCGGCCGCGGGTCTCTCCCTTGGCCTGATGAAAATGCTACGCCGACCGTTGGCCAAGTCAAGCATCGCAGTGCGGTGACCGCTCAGCGCGGGCTGACCATCTGCGTCGACGACTTCGCGGTTGCGATGCCGGCCAGCGGCGGTGTGTCGCAGCCGGCGAAGACATCCATCTTCGCGGCGTAAACATCGGTGGCGACATCGGCCAGGCCGAGCACGCTGTGGAAGAAATGATCGTGCGACAGCGGCGCATCGGCGCGACCGCGCACGCAGCCCAGATCGAGGCCGCGACGCGCGCCGAAACGGTCGGACGTCCACAGCAGCATCGGCACATGGGTCTGCTCGTCGGGCGCGATGGCATAAGGCGTGCCGTGCAGATACAGACCGTGTTCGCCGAGCGATTCGCCGTGATCGGACACGAACAGCATCGCCGCGTCGAACGCGACATCGGCCGTCGGCGCTTCCGCTGCGTGCATCGGAACGGGCGGGCAATCGGGCATGTCGCTGCGCGCGTGATGGCCGCGCGTCACGAGACAAGCCAGCGTCGCCGGCGAGTGGCGATTCACCTGCGCCCGCGTTTCGCCGAGCAATGAGGCGATTTCCGCCAGAATGTGGCTGGTGTAGAGCACGCTGTTGTCGTAGGTATTGCGCAGTTGCGCGTCGCTGCAGCTCTGCAGTGCATTGGTGCGGCACTCCGGCTTGAACACTGCGAATCCATCGGGATAGCGGGCGTAGTACGCGGGTCCGTGACTGCCGAGAAGATGCATCACGATCACGGTGTCGCGCCGGATCGTCGGCAGGATCCCGCGCAATGTCTCCACCAGCACCTGGTCGTGGCAGCCTTCGGCGTTGCAGTGTGCAGGTGTCGTGCGTTCGCCGGTCGATCCGTTCGCGGGTACCTCGCGCGCCCGTTTCGCCAAGCCCTTGCTGCCGGTGTTGTTGTCCAGCCACAGCACGTCGTAACCGCTGTGCATCAGTACGTCGAGCAGATTCTCGCGATGCTTGGCGACGGCATCGTCGTAGTCGCGGCGGCCGAGGTCGGAAAACATGCACGGCAGCGATGTCGCGGTGTTGGTGCCGCAGCTGCTGACCCGGCTGAAGTTGACCGTCGGCACGTGATGCAGGTCGAAATCGGTATCGCGTTCGTAGCCGTTGAGGTCGAAACTGGCCGCGCGCATGGATTCGCCGATCGCCAGCACCAGCACCATCGGCCGATCGCTGGCGCGGGTCGCGTCGCCGCGGCGCGCGTCGAGACCGATCCTCTGCAGCGGCCGGTCGTCGTCGCGGGCGTGATCCAGGTACGACAGGTTCGCCGCCAGCAGCGCGAAAGGATTGGCGATGTGGCGCAGTTCCATGTGATTGCGCAGCAGCGAGGCGATGTCTTTGCCGAAGCCCAGCGCGGCGATGCCGAGCAGCGCGAACGCGAGCAGTGTGAGTTTCAGTCGCGAAAACGCCTCGCGCAATGGTGTGCTCCAGTCGATCTCGATCCACCACAGCAACAGCGCCGGCAGTACGCCCAGCGCGCCGATGCCGAGCAGCATGCGCAGATTGAGCCACTCGCCGGCTTCGCGCGCGTCGGTTTCGTAGACGCTGGCCAGCGCATGGCGATCGATCACCACGCCGTAATCGCCGATGAAATACGCGGCGCCGGCGGCCAGGACCAAGGCCAGCATCAAGCCCGGCTTGAAGGTCCAGCGCAGACTCAGCGGCAGCAACATCAGCAGCGTGAGCGCGAACAGCGCGGCGGCGATCGCCGCGATCACGCCGACGCCATGAAGGTCGCCCATTCCCGTCGACGCGAACACGATCCGCCAGAAGCGGGCGTTCAGCGCGACGACCATGAAGGCGACGACGATCAGCAGCAGTGTGTTGGCGCCCAGGCGCGGCCGGGCGGTATCGGGGAATGTCCACATGCGGCCACGGTGCGGCCGGCGCCTTAGCGCAACATGATGGCAAACGTAAGTATTCGCGAGGTTTTCGTTAGCGTTGCGCTAATCGACCTGTCGAGCGGATGCCGGCCGCCGCTGCGGCGACCGGCATGGGTGCGCTTATTTCAAGGTGCGTTCGAACAGCTCATGGATGCGCCGGTATTCGTCGTACCACGCATCCGGATGGGTGAAGCCGTGGCGTTCCAGCGGGTAGCTGGCCAGTTCCCACTTGCCCTTGCGCAGTTCGATGAGTTTCTGCGCCAGCATCACCGAATCCTTGTAGAACACGTTGTCGTCGATCATGCCGTGGCAGATCAGCAGATCGTCCTTCAGGCCCGCGGCGAGTTCGATCGGCGACGAGCGCTTGTACGCTTCCGGGTCGAGTTCGGGCGTGTTGAGGATGTTGCTGGTGTATTCGTGGTTGTACTGCGACCAGTCGGTGACCGGGCGCAGCGCCGCGCCGGCCTTGAACACGCCCGGCTGCTTGAACAGCGCCATGAACGCCATGAAACCGCCGTAGCTGCCGCCGTAGATGCCGACGCGATCGCGGTCGCCCTGTTTGCCGGCGACGAGCCAATCGATGCCGTCGAGGTAATCGTGCAGTTCCGGCTCGCCCATGTGCCGGTAGATCGCGGTGCGCCAGTCGCGGCCGTAGCCTTCGGAGGCGCGGAAATCCAGATCCAGCACGATGTAACCCTGCTGCACCAGCAGGTTGTGGAACATCTGTTCGCGGAAATAATTCGGATAGCGGTCGCTGACGTTCTGCAGATAGCCGGCGCCGTGGACGAACAGCACCACCGGATAGCGTTTGCCGGGTTCGGGCGTTTTCGGGCCGTAGTACTTGCCCCAGATGGTGCCGGCGCCGTGCTTGGACGGCACCTTCACGTATTCCGGTTCCAGCCAATCGTGGGCCTGGAATTCAGCGCTGCGCGTCTCGGTGAGCGTGCGCGCATCGCCGCCATCGGCATCCACCACTGCGAGCTGCGGCGGCAGATAACTGTCGGAATGACGCACCAGCAGTGTGCGGTCGTCGGGCGAGACGCTGAAATCTTCCACGCCGTCCAGCGCGGTGAGTTCGCGCACCGCGCCGCCGGCCACCGGCACGTCGCAGACTTCGTAGTCGCCGGGCCAGGCGCGGTTGCACAGGAACCGGAAGCGCTTGCCGTCGGCGGACAGCGCCGGCGACGAGACTTCCCAGCCGCCCGAGGTGAGCGCGCGCGGCTTGCCGCCGTCGTTGAGATACAGATGCGAGTAGCCGCTCTCTTCCGACAGATACCACAGGGTTTTGTCGTCGGGCAGCCAGCCGAACTCGTTGTAGTTCCAGTTGATCCACGCGGCATCGGTGAGCCGGTGGCGCGATTGCAGCTTCGCGCCCGCGAGATTCGTACCGGACAGATCGGCCGTCGCGATCCAGCGATCCTTGTTGTCGACCGCGCGGACCAGCACCGCCACGTTGCGGCCGTCGTCGCTCCAGTGGATCGCCGGGCCGGTGCCGTCGCCGTCGGTTTCGATCCGCACCGGGCGGTTGCCTTTCAGCGGATCCTGTTTCGCCGCCTTGCGCAGCGCCGCCAGCGGATCGTCGCCGATGCCCGGCAGCGCGTCGTATTTCAGTTCGCTCGCTTTCGCATTGGCGATATCGACCAGCCACAGCGCGTGCGGCACCGGCGCGCCGCGGCCGACGCGGGTGCGCACTTCCTCGAATTCCTCGTAGCCCGATTCGGTGACGTATTTCGGCATCTTGCCGCCCTGGCCGGCCTCCGCGCCTTTCGCGGTGGCGACCACCAGCAGCCAGCGGCCGTCGGGCGACAGCGCGCTGTCGGCGATTTCGACATTCTTGCCGAGATACGCTGGCGCCGGCGCGCGGGTGCCGTCGGCGCGTTGCCACGCCAGTTCCTGCACGCGCGCGGCTTCGCGGCGGTCGCGGTCGTTCTTCAGGGTGTCGATCAGACGCAGTTGGCGGTCGCGCAGATCGTCCGCGGCCGGCGCTTTGCCCGGATCGTCGGCGGCCTGCACGTTCGCGGCCTGCACGACGCCATTCGCAGCGGTCCAGCGGAACCAGTCGTTGCCGGCGCGCCACACCAGCGCACCGTCGCGGCTCCACTGCGGGCGCGCGTCCTGCACTTCGGTGCGCGTGAGCTGGGTCAAGGCGCCGTTGCGCAGATCGCGGACGAAGATGTCGCCGCTGCGCGCGAACGCCATGCGCGTGCGGGCGGCATCGAACACCGGTCGGGCGGCATCCAGCCCGGCGCGCGCGGCATCGTCCACGCGCTTGGGCGTACCGCCGGCGGCAGGCACTTGCCACAGGTCGCGGACTGTCGCGCCGTCGCGCTTGCGCTGATACAGCGCCTGGCTGCCGTCCCACGACCACCACGCCTGCTCTATCCCATTTCCGATCCAGTCGGGGTCGGCCATGATCCGGTCCATCGTCAACGGCTGCGCCGGCTGTGCGATTGCGGAGGGCGCGGCTGCGAACGACGCGATCACTGCGGCGGCGAGAGCGGTGCGAAACGCGAGGATTGCGGTACGGTCGTGGACGGTCATGGTGCGGCCGGAAGCGGACGGAAGTCCGCGCAGCTTACTGACCCGCGACGCGGATGACTGTGGCCGCTTCGGCACCCGCGCGAACCCGACAACAGGCGTACAATGCCCGGCTGGGAGGGCTGCACATCAACGGAGACATCTCAGATGTCGTTCGACCCCCTGCTGTTGTCGCGGATCCAGTTCGGATTCGTCATTTCGTTCCATATTCTGTTTCCTGCCTTCACCATCGGCATCGCCAGTTGGCTGGCGTTCCTGGAATGGCGCTGGCTGCGCACCCGCGAAGCGGTGTGGCGCGATCTCTACGTGTTCTGGCTGAAGATCTTCGCGGTCTCATTCGGCATGGGCGTGGTGTCGGGGATCGTGATGAGTTTCCAGTTCGGCACCAACTGGTCGGTGCTCAGCGAGAAGGCCGGCAACATCATCGGCCCGCTGCTCAGTTACGAAGTGCTGACCGCGTTCTTCCTCGAAGCGACCTTCCTCGGCGTGATGCTGTTCGGCATGAAGCGCGTGTCAGAGAAAATGCATTTCCTCGCCACCTGCATGGTCGCGTTGGGAACCTTGATTTCCACGTTCTGGATCATTTCCGCCAACAGCTGGATGCAGACGCCGGCCGGTTACGAAATCATCGATGGTGTGTTTCATCCGAGCGACTGGTGGGCGGTGATCTTCAATCCGTCGTTTCCGTACCGGCTCGCGCACATGGTGCTGGCCGCGTTCCTCACCACCTGTTTCGTGATCGGCGGCGTCAGTGCGGTGTATCTGCTGCGTGGACAGCATCGCGACGCGGCGACGCGGATGCTGAAACTGGCGGTGGCCTTCGGCGCGATCGTCGTCCCGCTGCAGATTTTCGCCGGCGACCTGCACGGGCTCAACACGCTGGAACACCAGCCGATGAAAGTCGCGGCGATGGAAGCGCATTGGGAGGAAGGCAAGCCCGGTGCGGGCGTGCCGCTGGTGCTGTTCGCGATACCGAACCAGAAAGAAGCCCGCAACGACTACGCCATCGAGATTCCGCGCGTCGCCAGCCTCATCCTCACGCATTCCGCCGACGGCACCATCGCGCCGCTGAGTTCGGTGCCGGCGGACGACCGCCCGCCGGTGGCGCCGGTGTTCTTCGGGTTCCGGGTGATGGTGGGCATCGGCAGTGCGATGCTGGCGCTGGTGCTGCTGTCGGCGTTCGCATGGCGACGCGGATGGCTGTTCGATCCGCAGCGCAAGGCCGGTCGCTGGCTGCTGCGCGGGTGGCAGACGATGACGCTCTCGGGTTTCGTCGCGATTCTCGCCGGCTGGTACGTCACCGAGATCGGCCGTCAGCCGTACACGGTCTACGGCCTGCTGCGTACCGCCGACTCCAACAGCGCGGTATCGGGCGCGGCGGTCGCGTTCTCGCTCGCGGTATTCGTGGTGGTGTACGTCTGCGTGTTCGGCGCCGGCATCTGGTACCTCTTCAAACTCGTGCGCAAAGGTCCGCAGCCGCATGAGCCCGCGCCCGATACCGACGACGGCGAGAAAACCCCGGCGCGGCCGCTGTCGCTGCCGGACGAAGCCTTGGAAGATGCGTCGACGGAAGCTGCCGTAACGCAAAGTCCCACGACGGGAGGTGCGGCATGATGCCCCCGGTCGAAACATGGCTGCCGGTCGCCTGGTTCGCGGTGATCGCTTTCGGCGTGATGATGTACGTGCTGCTCGACGGCTTCGTGCTGGGGCTCGGCATCCTCGCGCCGTTCGCGGCGGACGACGATCAGCTCGATCACATGATGAATACCGCCGCGCCGATCTGGGATGGCAACGAAACCTGGCTGGTGCTCGGCGGCGCCGGGCTGCTGGCGGCGTTTCCGAAAGTGTATGCGCTGGTGCTGTCGGCGCTGTATCTGCCGGTGCTGTTGATGCTGATCGCGCTGGTGTTCCGCGGCGTGGCGTTCGAGTTCCGCTTCAAGGCGAAAACCCTGCGCGGCGCGTGGGGAACGGCGTTCTGGTTGGGCTCGGTGTGCGCCGCATTCGCGCAGGGCGTGATCCTGGGCGCGATCGTCGAAGGCATGCCGCTGCAGGAAGGCAAATACATCGGCGGCGCCTTCGGCTGGTTCAGTCCGTTCTCGATGCTGACCGGCGTTGCGGTGCTGACCGGATACGCGCTGCTGGGCAGCACCTGGTTGATCCTCAAGACCGACGGCAAGCTGCAGGCGATGGCGCGCGCCATCGCGCGGCCGCTGACGCTCAACGTGTTCGCGTTCATCGGTCTGGTCAGCGCGTGGCTGCCGTTCCTCAGCAGCCGGGTGATGGCGCGCTGGTTCGAGGGCAATGGTTTCCTGTGGCTGTCGCCGGTGCCGCTGCTGGTGTTGCTGGCGACCTGGATGCTGTGGCGGGCGATCCCGCGCGATGGCCACGATGCGCGGCCGTTCGTGCTGAGCCTGTCGCTGTTCCTGCTCGGCTTCGCCGGACTGCTGCTGGGCATGTGGCCCTACATCGTGCCGCCGTCGCTGACCATCTGGGAGGCCGCCGCGCCGCCGGCCACGCAGGGTTTCGCGCTGGCCGGGCTGGTGGTGCTGCTGCCGGCGATCCTCGGCTACACGTGGTGGTCGTACTCGGTGTTCAAGGGGAAGATCGCGGCGGATGTGGGATACCACTGACGTGGGATATCCGGTAAAGCGCCACCTGTAGGAGGGCCTTCAGGCCCGAGCCCTGCTTTCCGCGCGTAAAGAGCCCCGGCCGGATCTCGGCGCTGAAGCGCCTCCTACAGACAGGCATCGGGCCTGAAGGCCCTCCTGCGGGTGAATCGGGCCGCACGTCGCCCTAGCCGCAAACCGTGCTTTGGCGCACAATTCGCCGGGAATCCCCACGATATCCGGCAGTTGGGCGATACTTGGATGCATCCGCCACAAGTCAAGCGCGTAAGCGATTGATTTGACAGGGGCGGGTTTCGAAAGAAGCCCGTGGCGCCGAGTTCCCCGCGTCCGCCTCACGGCGGTCGCGCCGGGTCTGTCCATCCTGTCTCCGAGGCACCCCGTTCCGGCCATGCAAGCGTACGTCTACAAGAGCCAGCGGAAGGCCGACACTTATCTTTATCTGGCCGCGCGCGATGATTTCGCGTGCCTGCCGGAACCCGTCCGCGCCCAGCTCGGGCCGCTGCAGTTCGTGCTGGAAGTCGCCCTGACCCCCGAGCGCAAGCTGGCGCTGGCCGATCCCGCCGTGGTCCGCGCCAATCTGGCCGCGCAGGGCTTCCACCTGCAGTTCCCGCCGACGATGCTCGATCCGATGACCGAGGATTGGGGCACGGATGCCTGAGAACGACGTCCTCAACACCGCGCCGCGCCGGATCGCTTTCGGCCCGGTGCCGCTGTTCGTCGGGCTGGCGCTGACCGCGCTGGCAGGCGTTGGCGGTGCGATGGTCGGCAGTTCCGTCGGTGCTGTCATCGCTGCGATTGCGGGTCTGCTCGCCCAGCCGGCGTTCGCGCTGGCCGCTCGCGGCGGCCGGTTCGCGCCCCGCGACGCTGCGCGCGATGCGCTGCCGATCGCGGCCCTGTGGGCGCTGGCGATGCTGCCCTTCGCGGTGCTGATCGCCTGGCCGCTCTCGGCCTTGATCCAGGGACGCACGCTCGGCGCTGCAGTTGCGGTCAGCGCGGTCGTCGGCGGCGCATTGATCGGGCTGTGGCGCACCTGGCCGCTGTGGCGCTGGCTGGAAGGCGAGGGCGGCGCGCTGCGCGATCACTGGCGCGCGCTGGTCGATACCGACACCCGCGACTGGCGTGGCCTCGGCGCTGCGCTGCTGCTGGCGCTGCCGCTGACCGGCACGCTGCTGCTGGCGTGGCCGGAGCTGATGTCGTCCTCCGCGCGCTGGCTGTTGACCGCCGCTTGCGCGTTGGCCTGGCCGCTGGCGCATCGCTTTTTGCTGCGGATGCCGGCGCCGTCCGCGCTCAGCGCCGACGCGCTGCTGCAGGAAGCCCTCGCCGAGGAAGACGCCGATGCGGCCGTCGACGACGGCACGGCGCTCAGCGGCATGGCGCTGGATGCCGCGCTGTACGCCGCCGCCCGCCAGGGCCGGGTGGAACGCGCGCTGACGCTGCTGGAATCCGGCGCCGACCCGCATGCGCCGCCGCCGGACGACGCCCGCGACCAGCGCAGCCTGACGATGCTGGCGGCGGTGCTGCCGGACCTGCGCCTTTTGAGAAGCCTCATCGCGCACGGCATTGATCTCAACGCCACCCACGCCGGCATGACCGCGCTGACCGCCGCCACCCGCGACAGCTGGCACGGTCGTCCGGAAGCGGTGATGACCCTGCTGACCAACGGCGCCGACCCGCGCATCGCCGACAGCGAGGGCAACACGCCGCTGCATCACGCCGCGCGCAGCTCCGACCCCGGCGTGGCCGCGCTGTTGCGCGATTCCGGCGCCGACATCGACCCACTCAATCGCGACCACGCCAGCCCGCTGGCGCTGGCCTGCACCGCCGGCAACTGGCGGCTCGCGCGCTTCCTGCTCGAACGCGGCGCCAAGCCCGACCTGCCCGGCGCGGTGCCGGCGCTGCATGCGGCGGCCGGCGGCGACGAGGACGATCCGGCCGGCGTGCAACTGCTGCTGAAACATCGCGCCAAGGCCGACGCCCGCGACCCGCGCGGCCGCAGCGCGCTGCACGAGGCCGGTTACGCCGGGCATCCGGAAATCATCGGCATCCTGCTGGGCGCCGGTGCCGATATCCATGCCCGCGACGTTGATCGGCGCACGCCCTTTCTCGAAGCCGCCCGCGGCGGCCGCCTGCCGGCGCTGCAGGCGCTGATCGATGCCCGCCCCGACGCGCATGCGGTCGATGCCGGCGGCCATCACGCGCTGATCCTGGCCTGCATGGCCGACGCGCCGTCGCCGGCGCTGATCCGCGCGCTGCTGGATCTGGGTCTCGATCCGCAGCACGCCGACAACGACGGCAAACGCGCGATCGACCATGCCGCCGCCGCCGGGCGCTGGGCGCTGGTGTCGGCGATCGATCCGGATTACCAACTGCCGGCCAGCGTCGGCGCCGATGCCGATGCGCCGCTGCCGGATCGCTCGCCGATCTCGCTGCTGCGCGATGCGCTGTATGACGGCCAGATCGATCAACTGCCGCGCCTGCTGCCGCTGGTGTCCGCGCAGGATCTCGGCGCGCTGCTGCGCGACGGCGCCTCGCCGGCCGGGCCGGCGCAGATCGACTGGCTGCTGCGCCACGGCGCAAATCCTGAAGTGCGCGACGACACCGGCGACACGCCGCTGTTCGCGTGGCTGGCGCAAGGGCCGGCCGCCGCGGCTTCGATCCATGCCTTGTTGCGTCACGGCGTTTCGCCGGCCGGTGCTGGCGGCGTGGCGCGCTTCCTCGCCGCCTGCGTCGCCGCCGATCGCGCCGACCGCGGGCTGGAGAAACTCGCGCTGGAGCTGCTGGAACGCGGCGGCGACCCGTTCGCGGCGAGCGTGTCCGGCGATCCGCCGCTGACCCTCGCGGTGCGTCTGGGCTGGACCCAGGTCATCGCGCGGCTGGTCGGCATCGGCGTGGCGCTGGACGCGCGCGACCAGCACGGCATGACCGCGCTGCATCTCGCCGCCGCGCTGCGTCGCGAACCGATCCTCAAACAACTGATCCTGCATGGCGCCTCGCCGGACGTGCGCGCCGCCGACGGTCAGACGCCGCTGGGCGTGGCGCTGTCCAGCGGCCGCCGCGACCTGGCCGATTGGCTGGATTGGCGCATCTGGCCGCTGCCGGGCCGCCCGCTGCGGCCCACCGATCTGCCGTCCGCCGCGGTCGTCGGCGATGCCGACGCGGTGCGCCGCCTGCTCGATCTGGGCATGCCCATCGACACCATCGACGCCCAGGGCTGCACCGCGCTGCTGCGCGCTTCCGGCGGCGGTCATCGCGCGGTGATCGAACTGCTGCTCACGCGCGGCGCGGATCCGAAACTCGCCGCGCGCACCGGCGCCACGCCGCTGTCGGCGGCGGTCAGCATGCGTCAGGTCGAAATCGTCGACCGCCTGCTTGCCGCCGGCGCCACGCTGGAACAGCGCCTGCCCGGCGACGTGACCGTGTTGATGCTCGCCGCTGCGCTGGGCATGCCGGATGCCTGCACCCGGCTGCTCGCCGCCGGCGCCAACATCAACGCCGCCGATGCCCAGGGCCTCACCCCGCTGCACTGCGCGGCGCTGTACGGCTTCACCACCCGCGACCGTCGTCGCCTGGTCGCGCTGCTCGACGCGCTGCTGCTGGCCGGCGCCGACCCGGACACCCAGGCGGCGGGCGGCGTGACGCCATTGCTGTTGTTGCTGGGCGCGCGCGCCGAACCCGGCACCGCCTGCGATGAAGACGTGGTGCTCGCCGGCATCGCGCGCTTGCTCGACGAGGGCGCCAGCCTGCAGGTGCGCGACCCGCGCGGCTTCGGCCCGCTGCATCTGGCCGCGTTGCACGGTTTGTTGCGGGTGACGCAGCAGTTGCTGCACGACGGCGCCGATCCGGAAAGTCGCGATGCGCTGAATCGGACGCCGCGGGAGATCGCGGTGATGCGCGGGTTCGTGGATGTGGCTGCGGAGTTCGCGCCGCAGGCGGGGAATGTGTCGATGGCGCGGTTCTTGAAGAATCGCGAGAGTTGATTTTCGCGCGGGCTGCGCTTCTTGGTCCATTGCGACATCACCGTCGTCGCCCCGGCGAAGGCCGGGGTCCAGCTCTTCGCTGCGCATCAATTAATAACTGCAGAGCTTCCGCGCGTTGCGCGGGTCACTTTCTTTGTCGCAAAGAAAGTAAGGCGGAT
>CBIHKW010000098.1:0-16887 GCA_966203835.1 uncultured Thermomonas sp. | reverse complement strand
GGTCTTCCGGGAAGAAGTTGATGATGCGGTCCATCGCCTGGTTGGCGTTGTTGGCGTGCAGGGTACACAGCACCAGATGCCCGGTTTCGGCGAAGGCGATGGCGTGGTCCATGCCTTCGCGGGTGCGCACTTCGCCGATCATGATCACGTCCGGCGCCTGGCGCAGGGTGTTCTTCAGCGCGTTCTCCCAGCTGTCGGTGTCGATGCCGACCTCGCGCTGGGTGACGATGCAGCCTTCGTGCTTGTGGACGAATTCGATCGGGTCTTCGATGGTGATGATGTGGCCGGAGGAATTCTGGTTGCGATAGCCGATCATCGCCGCCAGCGACGTCGACTTGCCGGTGCCGGTGGCGCCGACGAAGATGATGAGACCGCGCTTGGTCATCGCCAGGGTCTTGATGATCGGCGGCAGCGCCAATTCCTCGATGCTCGGGATCTTGGTCTCGATCCGGCGCAGCACCATGCCCACCTGATTGCGCTGGTAGAAACAGCTGATGCGGAAGCGGCCGACGCCGGACACGCCGATGGCGAAGTTGCACTCGTGGGTCTTTTCGAACTCCTCGCGCTGCGAGGGCGTCATCACGTTCAGCACCAGCTCGCGACTCTGCTGCGGCGTCAGCGCGTTCTGGGTGATCGGCGAAATCTTGCCGTTCACTTTCATCGCCGGCGGCATGCCCGCGGTGATGAACAGATCCGACGCCTTCTGGTGCGCCATCAGCTTGAGGAAGGAGGTGAAGTCGATGGTGCTCATGGAAAACTCCGGATCTTGATTGGCTACACGCTGGTGACTGTCATCCCGAGCGCAATGACATGAGTGATTATTCGAACAAGCGCTTGTCCTTCGCGTAACCCTTGGCCTGCTGGCGGGTGATGAGGCTGCGCTTGACCAGATCCTGCAGATGCTGGTCGAGGGTCATCATGCCGTAGGCCTGGCCGGTCTGGATCGACGAATACATCTGCGCGACCTTGTCCTCGCGGATCAGGTTGCGGATCGCCGGGGTGCCGACCATGATTTCCCAGGCAGCGGTGCGGCCGCCGCCGACCTTCTTCAGCAGCGCCTGCGAAATGACCGCGCGCAGCGATTCGGACAGCATCGAACGCACCATCGGTTTTTCGCCGGCGGGGAACACGTCGATGATGCGGTCCACGGTCTTCGCCGCGGAGCTGGTGTGCAGGGTGCCGAACACCAGATGCCCGGTTTCCGCGGCGGTCAGCGCCAGGCGGATGGTTTCCAGATCGCGCAACTCACCGACCAGGATGTAGTCGGGGTCTTCGCGCAGCGCCGAGCGCAGCGCCTCGTTGAAGCCGTGAGTGTCGCGGTGGACCTCGCGCTGGTTGATGAGGCACTTCTGCGAGGTGTGGACGAATTCGATCGGATCCTCGACGGTGAGGATGTGGGCGTATTCGTTCTTGTTGACGTGATCGACCATTGCCGCCAGCGTGGTCGACTTGCCCGAGCCGGTCGGACCGGTGACCAGGATCAGCCCCTGCGGCTGGTCGATCAGCTCGCGGAAGATCGGCGGGGTTGCCAGGTCTTCCAGGGTCAACACTTCGGAGGGAATGGTGCGGAACACCGCACCGGCGCCGCGGTTCTGGTTGAAGGCGTTGACGCGGAAGCGCGCCAGGCCGGGGATCTCGAACGAGAAGTCGGTTTCGAGGAATTCCTCGTAATCGCGGCGCTGCTTGTCCGACATGATGTCGTAGACCAGCGCGTGGACCTGCTTGTGGTCGAGCGCCGGGATGTTGATGCGGCGCACGTCGCCGTCGACCCGGATCATGGGCGGCAGGCCGGCCGACAGGTGCAGGTCAGAAGCCTTGTTCTTGACCGAGAATGCCAAAAGTTCGGCGATATCCATGCAAGCTCCCCGCGTTGCGATGTCGTGTGGACATGTGAAAGACGACTGACGTTCCGAGTATAGCCCCGGACCCGAGGCTGTCACCCGGCGCATCCGTGTGCCGGGCTCGACTTCCGATGCCGATTCCGCGACGCTCGTCGCATCCACGACACGAACCCGTCACGCCACGATGTCCGCAGCCCCGCCCCACCCCGCACTCGCCGCCATCCTCGAACGCATGGCGGCGGCCGCCGACGGCCGACCCATGCCACGCCTGCTCGCGGTCGCCAAAACCCAGCCCGCCGACGCGGTCGCGCGCGTGGCCGAGGCCATGCGCGTGCGCGTCGGCGGCGCGGTCGAGGGTCGCGTCGCCATCGGCGAGAACTACGTCCAGGAAACCCTGGCCAAGCAGCCGGCGCTGGGCGGACTGGGGCTGGAATGGCATCTGATCGGCCATCTGCAGTCGAACAAGGCCCAGGACGCCGCCGCCGCGTTCGACTGGGTGCAGACCGTCGACCGGCTCAAGCTGATCGAAGCCCTGGCCAAGCACCGCGCGCCCGGGCAGACGCCGCTGAACGTGCTGATCCAGGTGAATATCGACGACGAAGCCAGCAAGCACGGCTGCCGGCCGGACGAGATCGACACGCTCGCCGCCGCCATCGCCGCCTGCCCGCCACTGGCCCTGCGCGGGCTGATGGCCATCCCGGCGCCCGATCCCGACATCGACCGCCGCCGCGCCGCGTTCCGGCGCATGCGCGGGCTGTTCGACGCCCTCGCCGCGCGCCATGCCGGGGTCGACACCCTGTCGATGGGCATGAGCGAGGACTACGCATTGGCCATCGCCGAAGGTGCGACCATGGTCCGGATCGGCAGCGCGCTGTTCGGGCCACGGGCCGCGAAAACAGTTGCCCCTTAAAACAGTTCCCCATTCTCCCCTCTGCTCCTCCGCAGACCGCATGAGTTACGAATCGACATGAGTTCCGAATCGAACATCGCCTTCATCGGCGGCGGCAACATGGCCCGCAGCCTGATCGGTGGCCTGATCGCCCGCGGCACGGCGGCCACCGGGATCCGCGTCTCCGAACCGGTCGACGCCCTGCGCGATGCGCTGGCCCGCGACTTCGGCGTGGGCGTCGGCGCCGACAACACCGCGGCCGCCAGCGGCGCCGGGCTGTGGCTGCTGGCGGTGAAACCGCAGGTGATGCGCGCGGTCTGCGAGGCGCTGGCGCCCCTGGCGCAGGCCGAACGGCCGCTGGTGGTGTCGATCGCCGCCGGCATCACCGGCGCGCAGTTGCAGCGCTGGCTCGGCGGCGGCGTCGCCGTGGTCCGGGCGATGCCCAACACCCCGGCGCTGCTGGGTGCCGGGGTCACCGGCCTGTTCGGCAGCGCCGAAGTGGATGCGAATGGCCGCGAACGTGCGGCGAATCTGCTGGCAAGCGCCGGCAAGACCGTGTGGATCGACGACGAGGCGCGGATGGACGCGGTGACCGCGGTCTCCGGCAGCGGCCCGGCCTACATCTTTCTGTTGGCCGAGGCGATGGAAGCCGCGGCCCTGGCCGAAGGTCTGCCGGCCGAGGCCGCGCGGACGCTGGTGCTGGAAACCGTGCTCGGCGCCGCGAGGATGCTGACCGAATCCGGCGAAGACCCGGCCGAGCTGCGCCGCCGGGTGACCTCGCCGGGCGGTACCACCCAGGCCGCCGTCGAAACCTTCGAGACCGGCGGTTTCCGCGATCTGGTCGCCGCTGCGATCCGCAACGCCACCGAGCGCGGCAAACAGCTGTCCGCCGCGAACGACTGAGGTCACCCGCCATGCATCCGACGCCCCGCCCACTCACCGCCCTGTTGCTCTGTGGCGCGCTGCTGCTGTCCGCCTGCGGCGACGACGCACCGAAACCGGCGCGGCAGATCGACACCCCGCAGGAAGCGATCACCCGCATCGGCGACGTCACCATCCGCGCCAACGTGATGCGCACCGCCAACCTCAACGAGGCCGTGGCCCGCGGTTACGGCATCGAGCGCAGCGACAAGACGTTGATGCTGCTGGTATCGGTACGCCAGGGTCCGGACGGCAAGGACATCGCGCTGCCGGCGACGATCCAGGCGTCCGTCGCCAACCTGCACGGCCAGCGCCGCGACATCGCCATGCGCGAGTTGCGCACCGGCGATCCCGGATCGGGACCGGAACAGGCGCTGATCGATTACGTCGGCACCGTGGATGTTTCACCGCCGGATACGCTGAGCTTCGATCTGAAGATCGCGCGTGAAGGCGGCGCCACCTCGGTGATGCAGTTCTCCCGCGATTTCAGCAAAGAATGAACACCGGCATCGCATCCGAAGGCGTTGCGTTCAAGGTCCTCGACCCCGCGTTCGCCGCGCGCGTCCGCGCCATCTTCGAAGGACAGGCGCTGATGCGCACGCTCGGCGCGACCCTGCTGCGCGTGGCGCCGGGCGACGTGGAGATCGGCTTCGACTTCAACGCCGACTTCACCCAGCAGAACGGCTTCCTGCACGCAGGCGTCACCGCATCGCTGGTCGACACCGCCTGCGGCCTGGCCGCCACCACGCTGATGCCGCCCGGCGCCGATGTGCTGAGCGTCGAATTCAAGGTCAACCTGCTGCGCCCCGCTGCCGGCGCGCGCTTCATCGCCAGCGGTCGCGTGATCAAGCCGGGTCACACCTTGATGGTGACCCAGGGCGACCTGTGGGCATTCCCGCTGGCGACGTCGAGCGACAGCGATCGCGTCCATGTCGCAACGATGCAGGCGACGATGATCCGGCGTTGATGCGACGCTGTTCCGCGTCGAAATTCGGATCGCGATCCGCAGCGCATGACACCGCGCGCACCATCCGCGACCGCATGGAAAAACACCGCACATAACCCATTCTTATGGGCGAAACACGCACCACGTCGCGAAGCCCCGCGGCCAATGCCGTAACATCCGCGCAGCTTCGACCGCGGCGCTGTACGCGCAACCCGGCGAATCAAGCTCACGCGCAGCCGCCCCCTCGTGCATCCACGATACGGCGACCCCGGCTGCGCCGCCAACGAATGTCGCCGTGTCAACGCTGTCACCCGCAACTTCACCGCAACGGAGCAAGTACGATGGGTTCGAAATCGGTTGGTATGGCTTTCAGGATATTCGCTGGCATGCTCTTCGCTGGCACGATGAGCGCAGGCATCGTCGCCGCGCAGCAGACGCCGCCGCAGGCGCGCGGCAGCAAGGCCACCGGCAACGAGGGTTGGCAGATCGAACAGCGCCGCCGCTGGTGGATCGAATCCAGAGGCCTCGACAAGGTCCGCGGCGCCGGCGAAAAACGCCGCAACGCAGTGCGCACCCTGCGCATCCAGATGGCCCGCGAGGCCAGTGCGGGCCGCGCCGCGGGTGAGGTCTGGCGCGAACTCGGCCCCTCGTCGATGCGCATGGGCAACTGGACGATGGGCCGCGTTTCGGGCCGCATCAACGCCATCGCGCCGCATCCGACCAACGACAGCATCCTCTACGTCGGCTCGGCCAACGGCGGCGTGTGGAAAAGCACCGATGCCGGCACCTCGTGGACGCCGACCTTCGCCGATGTCGGCTCGCAGTCGATCGGCGCGCTGTTCGTCGAACCGGGCAACCCGCAGAACGTCTGGGCCGGCACCGGCGACCGCAACGACGGCGACTGCGCCGGCTATCTCAGCGAAGGCGTGTTCCTCAGCAGCGACGGCGGCAACACCTGGTCGGCGCGCAACACCGGCATGGCGCTGTCGGTGGTCACCTCGATGATCACCCTGCCGACCAACGCGAATGTCGTGCTCACCGCCGGCTTCGGCGACCGCTGCAACGGCGGCGGCGACGCCAATGGCGGCATCTACCGCTCGGCCGATCACGGCGCGACCTGGACCCAGGTCATGGACCGCAAGGTCGAAGACATCGTGGCGGTCCCGGGCACCAGCACCGTCTATGCCAGCGCACCGGGCAGCGGCGTCTATCGTTCGTCCGACGGCGGCAGTACATGGACGCTGCTCGGCGTCGCCAACACCTCGTCGCGCCTGCGCCTGGCGCTGTCGCCCAGCAGCCCCGGGGTGATCTACGCCCTGAGTTCGACCACGCTCTACCGCTCCGACGACGCCGGCGGCAACTGGGCCACGGTCAACACCACGGCCTGCGACGGCCAGTGCACCTACAACCTCACCCTCGCGGTGCATCCGACCAATCCGACCACGGTCATGGTCGGCGCGATCCGTCCGCGGCGCTCCACCGACGGCGGTGCCACCTTCACCACGCTGACATCGACCTGGGGCACCTCGCAGCAGGTGCATCAGGACACCCACGTCGTCCGCTACTCGCTCAACGATCCCAACCGGATCTGGATCGGCAGCGACGGCGGCGTCTGGCGCTCGGACAACGGCGCGTCGAGCTGGGTGAACATGAACGCCAATCTCAACATCACCCAGTACTACGACATCGTGGTGCATCCCACCGACCCGAACATCGTCTTCGGCGGCGCCCAGGACAACTCGTCCTCCAAGCGCACGACCTCGAACGTCTGGGACCTCACCGTCGTCAACGGCGACGGCTTCATGAACGCCATCGACGATCTGAATTCGGCGATCGTGTTCCAGAACGGTTACCCGAGCGGCAGCACGCCGTCGATCTACCGTTCGACCCAGTCCGGCGCGCCCGGCACCTTCGCCAGCGCCGGCAGCAGCGGCCTGACCGGCGGCGGCTTCCCCTGGGTTACACCCACCGATGTCGCCGGCGGCTATCACTTCGTCGGCGGTTATTACGTCTCGCGCGCCCCCACCAGCGCCGGTTCGATGAGCTGGACCACCGTCAGCCCGCGCGTCAACGGCACGGTGCGGGTCATCACCGCGAAAAAGATCGGCACCAATGTCGCGGTCTACGCCGGCACCACCGCGGGTTCGATCTACTACAGCGCCAACGGCGCCAGCACCAACGTGACCGACGTGACCGGCAACTACCCCGGCGGCAGCGTCGCGGATATCGCGATCGATCCCACCAACCCCAGCCGCGTCTTCGTCGCCCGCGCGGCGTTCGGCGGCGCCAAGCTCTATGTCTCGACGGCCGGCGGCACCAGTTGGACCGCCGTCGGCGGCGGCCTGCCGGACGTGCCGGCGAATACGGTGGCGATCGATCCGCTCAACCTGCAGCGCATCTTCGTCGGCACCGACATCGGCGTGTACGAAAGCGCCGACAGCGGCGCCAGCTTCGTGCCGATGTCCACCGGCCTGCCCAGCGGCCTGGTGGTGAGCGATCTGGAAGTGGACAACAGCCCGCACATCCTCACCGCCGGCACCTACGGCCGCGGCGCGTGGCAGGCGGATCTCACCGGCGGCAGCGTCAACGTCCCGCCGGTCGCGAACTTCACCTTCACCACCAGCACGCTGACGGCCAGCTTCACCGACACCTCCACCGACAGCGACGGCACCATCGCATCGCGCAGCTGGAACTTCGGCGACAGCACCACCTCCACCGCGACCAATCCGAGCAAGACCTACAGCGCGGCCGGCACCTACACGGTCACGCTCACCGTGACCGACAACAGCGGCGCCACCCACAGCAAGTCCAGCTCGGTGACGGTCACCGCGGGTGGCGGCGGCACGGTGCTGACCAACGGCGTTCCGGTCACCGGCCTGACCGCGGCCGTCGGCACTTCGCTGAATTACACGATGGTGGTGCCCGCGGGTGCGAGCAATCTGGTATTCACGACCTCCGGCGGCACCGGCGACGTCGACATGTACGTGAAGCTCGGCAGCGCGCCGACGGACACCGTGTACGACTGCCGTCCGTACACCGGCGGCAATGCCGAAACCTGCACGTTCGCCGCGCCGACGGCCGGCACGTATCACGTGCGTCTGAAAGCCTATGCCGCCTTCTCGGGCCTGAGCCTGGTCGGCAGTTACACCGTGGGCAACGGCGGTGCGCAGACCTACACCAACGCGACCGACTACACGATCGCCGACAACGCGACCATCAACAGCCCGATCACCGTCGCCGGCCGCAGCGGCAACGGCTCGTCGACCACGCCGGTGGCGGTGAGCATCGTGCATACCTACAAGGGCGACCTGAAGGTGGATCTGGTCGCACCGGACGGCACGGTCTATGTGCTGCACAACCGCACCGGCGGCAGCGCCGACAACATCGCGCAGACCTTCAGCGTGAATCTGTCTTCGGAAGCCTTGAACGGCACGTGGAATCTGCGCGTGAACGACAATGCCAGCGGCGACACCGGCCGCATCGACAGCTGGAGCATCACGTTCTGATCGGAACGGATTGATCGGAACGGATCGACCGGAACCGGTTGATGGGAACCGATTGATACAGCAGAAGGCGGAAGTCGCAAGACTTCCGCCTTTTTGTTGCCCGTCGGCAATGCGTGTCAGGCGACATCGCAGAAGTCGTTATGGCTGAAGTCGTGATCGCGGAAGTCATTGTCCGCACTCGCAGGCCTTCACGCCTCGCCCCAGCGTTGCGGTCCATCGCCCAACGCACCGAGCGCATCGCCGGGATTGCTCAAACGACAGCGCCGGAGCGAGAGGCAGCCACAGCCGATGCAGTCGACCAGCTGATCGCGCAGTCGTTGCAGATCGTGGATGCGGACATCCAATTCGTTCCGCCACACCGCCGACATCTTCGCCCACTCCGCGCGCGTGGGCGTGCGCTCGTCCGGCAGGCTGGCGAACGCCAGACGCACCGACGCCAGCGGCACGCCGACGCGCTGCGCGACGCGGATCACCGCCAGCCGGCGCAGCGCGTCGCGCGCATAGCGTCGCTGGTTGCCCGCATTGCGCACGCTTCGGATCAGGCCCTTCTTCTCGTAGAAATGCAGCGCAGACACCGCCAGGCCGCTGCGTTTCGCGAGTTCGCCGACACTGAGACTCTGCATGTCTTGACCTCAATCATGGTTGAGGTTGCATGCTGCATGCCCGCCGCCGGACCGACAAGTGATCGGCGGGCGGCAAAAGCCACAGACAGGACCACAAGAGATGTCGCATCAAGACACGCCCATGCCGGGCATGCCCACGCCAGATTGGGTCGAAGACCACCCGTCGATCCTGTCGCCGCACTACCGCGCGACCACCATCGGCATGGTGTCGCTGGTCGCGCTGATCGCATTCGAGGCCCTGGCCGTGGCGACGGCGATGCCGACCGTGGCGCAGGCGCTCGATGGCCTGCCGCTGTATGCGCTCGCCTTCGGCGTCACCCTGGCCACCAGCGTGATCGGCATGACGGTGTCGGGCCGCTGGTGCGACATGCACGGGCCGGCGTCGCCGCTGTGGGCCGGCCTGACGTGTTTTCTCTGCGGCCTGATGCTGGCCGGTTTGGCGGTGAACATGCCGATGCTGCTGGCGGGCCGGCTGGTGCAGGGACTCGGCGCGGGCGGCATGTCCGTTGCCCTGTATGTGTTGGTAGGCCGGCAATACCCGGAAGCGATGCGTCCACGGCTGTTCGCGGCCTTCTCAGCTGCTTGGGTGGTGCCGTCGCTGGTCGGCCCGGCACTGAGCGGGCTGGTGGTCGAGCACATCGGCTGGCGTTGGGTGTTCCTGGCCGTGCCGCCGCTCGCGCTGCCCGCGGCGGCACTGCTGCGCCCGGCGTTGCGCATGCTGCCCGCTACGCCTCCGGGCGAAACCGCTTCGCGACGCCGCAGCCTGTGGGCATGCGGCGCGGCGGCCGGCGTCTGCCTGCTGTATCTGGCTGGGCAGCAGTTCGGCGAACAACAGCAGGCGTCAAGCGCGGCCGCGATACTGGTTCCGGCGATGGCCTTGTCGCTGACCTGCACCTGGCGGCTCCTGCCCCGCGGCACGCTGTCGGCCGCACGCGGGCTGCCCAGCGTCATCGCGCTGCGCGGGCTGGTGTGCGCGGCATTTTTCGGCACCGAGGCATTCCTGCCGCTGCTGCTGTCGCGCGAACGCGGTCTCTCGCCGTCGATGGCCGGATTGGCGTTGAGCGCCGGCGCCCTGGGCTGGTCGGCCGGCTCCTGGTATCAGGGCCACCGCCGCAACGGCTGGAGCCGGCATCGCTTCCTGCGCGTCGGCACCCTCGGCGTTTGCGCGGGTCTGGCCCTGACGGTCTCCGCTGTCTCGGCGGCCGTTCCGGTGCTGGTCGCCGCGCTGGGCTGGACGGTGGTCGGCCTGGGCATGGGACTGATCTCCGCCAGTCTGTCGATGCTCACGCTGTCGATGTCCGCACCGGGCCAACAGGGCGCCAACGGCTCGGCGCTGCAGTTGTGCGAAGCGGTGACCGTCGCGGCGGCGATGGCAGTCGGCGGCTCGCTGTTTTCGGCGCTGTTGGCGACATCGGCGCAGGCGGCCTATCTGGCGAACTTCGCCATCGCCGGTGCGATGGCGCTGCTGGCGGCGGCGATCGTCGGACGGATCGGCGCGCGTCAGTTCGTCGTGAACTGACGCGACCAGGCGCGGATGATCTTCGCGATCTCGCGCACGCCCTCGGTCAGGGCCGCGGGGCCGGGCTGCAGGATGATCGGCGACTTGATCTCGTGCAAAGCGCCGTCGCGGACCGCGGGAATCGCATCCCAGCCAGGACGCGCCGCGACTTTCTCCGGGCGGAATTTCTTGCCGCACCACGAGCCGAAGATGATGTCCGGCGCGCGACGGATCACTTCGTCCGGGTCTTCGAGAATGCGCGCCTTCGCCAGCGATTCGGCCGCGCGCTCGGGAAAAATGTCGTCGCCGCCGGCGATCCGCACCAGCTCCGCGACCCAGCGGATGCCGCTGATCAGCGGCTCGTCCCATTCCTCGAAATACACCTTCGGCCGCCGCGGCAGCGTCGCCGCCTGCGCGGCGATATCGTCGAGCCCGCGCCGCAGTTCATCGGCGTAGGCGTTGGCCTTCTCTGGCACGCCGACCAGCGCGCCGAGCCGGCGGACATAATCGAGAATGCTCTCGACGCTGCGGTGATTGCTGATCCACACCTCCACGCCCCGCTTGATCAGCGCCGACGCGATCTCGGCCTGGATATCGGAAAAACCGACCACGAAATCCGGCTCCAACTTCAGGATCTCGCCGATCTTCGCCGACGTGAACGCGCTGACCTTCGGCTTTTCCTTGCGCGCGATCGCGGGCCGCACCGTGAACCCGCTGATGCCAACGATGCGATGCTGTTCGCCGAGCGCGTACAGCACTTCGGTGGGCTCTTCGGTGAGGCAGACGATGCGTTGGGGGCCGATCATGCGGTGGCTGTGGCAGAGTAAGAGACGATTCCACAGTCTAACCGGTGCCCGATGCGCGTATGGCCGCTGATCTTCGTGTCGATGCTGGCTTTGTCGGCCTGCGACAGCGGCAGGCTTGGCGCAGGCGCAGGCGCCGCAACATCCACGGTTGATGCAGATGTGCCGCACGGAAACACACCGGAAGTTGATACACAGACATCGAACGGCAGGACCGAGGATGGCGAGGTTTCCGGATACGGGCGAGAGGCCGCAACGCCGGATCGAGAGGCACTGCAGGCAGAAGTGGAAGCGGCCGTCGCCGCAGCTGAAGCGGCCGCCGAGGCGGCAGATGCAGAACCGCTCGACCCGGTCGAAGCCGCAAAGGAAGCGGAATGGGAGCGGCAACGCACAGCCCTGCGGCTGACAGTGCTGGTCCTTGATCGCAGCAGTGGCAAACCCGCCGCCGGGATCGGTGTCGGCCGCGGCCGTACCGACGCAGACGGCCGTTATGAAGAGCAGCGCCAAATGCCGCTACCGGACGAAAAAATCACCGTACATTGTCCGAGCAGGCTGCATTTCGTCCGCGGCCGGAAAATCGGAGAAGCGCCCTTCGTCGTGCGCAATAGCCGTGCCGATGCAGTTATCCAAATAGACGCCACGCAATGCGTGGAACCACCGCTTCGCAAGCAGCGCATGCGTCTTGCGGGGCTTTACTCGCGGGGGTTCGAGGACTCCAGCTTCGTGCCCTGCACCGGCATGCCTCCAGAAGCACGGTACTACGACCGGCCAGGCTACTACTGGGTCGACATGCCGCCTGTCTTGGATCGAGCCATCGCGCGAACGGCCAACCCGGGCGACAGTGGAATGGGCCGGATGGCGTATGTCGAGTGGCTAGGCACCACAACAGGCCCGGGCCAATACGGACACATGGGCATGGCGTCGTATCAATTGGATGTCGAGGCGATATACAAAGTCTCGGCAACAGCGCCTGCGTCGTGCAGACCAGACGGCTTCGAACTGTTGATGCCGCCCCTGCCACCACCACCGCCTCCACCGGAGCACTAAACGCTCACCTTGAGGCAGTCACTCCGATAATCACGGATACAACATCCGCTTCGTCCACACACCCTCCGCACCGCATTCGTACAGATACCGCTCGTGCAGGCGGAACTGCGCGCCGTACCAGAACTCAATGCTGCGCGGCACCACGCGGAAGCCGCCCCAGCGCGGCGGGCGCGGCACGTCGCGGCCTTCGTATGTGCGCTCGGTTTCGGCAAAGCGCTGTTCGAAGGTTTCTCGGGCATCGAGGGTGTCCGACTGGTGCGAAGCCCATGCGCCGAGCTGGCTGGCGCGGGGACGTTTCGCGAAATAGGCCTCGGCTTCGGCATCGCCGACGATCTCGACTTCGCCTTCGATCCGCACCTGTACGCCGTCATCGCCGAGGGCTTTCCAGAAGAACAGCAGCGCGGCCTGCGGGTTGGCCTGCAGTTCGCGGCCCTTGCGTCCGTCGAGATGCGTGTAGAACACGAAGCCGCGTTCGTCGTGCGCTTTCAGCAGCACCATCCGCGCCGAGGGTCGGCCGTCGGGCGCGACGGTCGCGACGGTCATCGCGGTGGGTTCGGGAATGCTCGCCTTGGCCTGCGCGAACAGCGAATCGAATGTGGCGAGGGCTTCGGCGTAGAGCGTCATGGCGGGGCTTCGAAAGACGGCGTTGCGGTATTGTCGCGCGATGCCGCCGCCCGCGCCCATGATCCGGATCAAATCGGCCGCAGGTCGGCAGCCCGGTTTCGAAGCGTCGGTCGTCGCCGATGTGCTCGACGATGCGCTGCATCACGGCGCGCGGGTCTACGCCATCGCCGGGCTGCAGGGTTCCGGCAAGTCCACGCTCGCGGCGCAGGTGACGGCCTTGGCGCGCGAACGCGGCCTGCGCGTGGCCACGCTGTCGATCGACGATGTTTACCTCGGCCGGCGCGAACGCCGGCGGCTGGCGCGCGACGTGCATCCGCTGCTGGCCACCCGCGGCCCGCCGGGGACGCACGATCTCGCGCTCGCGTGCGACACACTCGACGCCCTGCGCGCGGGCGCGGCGGTGCGGTTGCCGCGCTTCGACAAACCCGGCGACCGGCGCTTGCCGCCGTCGCGCTGGCGCACGGTGCGGGCGGTCGATCTGGTCCTGTTCGACGGCTGGTGCCTGAAGGTGCCTGCGGAAACGCCGGCGCAACTGCGCGATCCGCTCAATCCGCTGGAACGCGACGAAGACCCGGATGGCGTCTGGCGGCAGTGGTGCAACGAACGGCTGGGCCGCGACTACCCGGCGCTGTGGACGCGGCTCGACCGCCTGCTGTGGCTGCAGCCGCCGGATTTCGCGCCGGTGGCGCTCTGGCGCTGGCAGCAGGAGCAGGCGATGCGTTCCGAACGCGGCGGACATGGCGGGATGTCGCGTGCCGGGGTCGAACGCTTCGTCCAGCATTTCGAGCGCGTCAGCCGGCAGGCGCTGCGCACCCTGCCCGCGATCGCCGAGCGCACCCTGACGCTGGACGCGCGGCGGCGGATCGTGGCCGGCTGTTAAAATGCCGGCATGACCCCTTCCACGCATCTTGTCCTGGTCGGCCCGATGGGCGCCGGCAAGAGTTCGCTGGGCAAACGCCTGGCGAAAACATGGGGATTGGCATTCGTCGATCTCGATCACGCGATCGAAGCCCGGGCCGGCATGGACATCCCGGCGATCTTCGCCAGCGAAGGCGAACCCGGCTTCCGCCAACGCGAGCGCGAGGCGCTGGCGGAAGTCCTGGCGCGCGAGGCCTGCGTGATCGCCACCGGCGGCGGCGCGGTGCTGGACGCGGACAACCGGGCGCTGATGCGCCAGCGGGGGTTCGTGGTGTATCTGCAGATCGATGTCGAAGAACAACTGGCGCGGCTGGCTTCCGACCACAGCCGACCGCTGTTGGCCGGCGTCGACCGCAGCGATGTGTTGACCCGGCTGGCGACAGCGCGCGCGCCGCTGTACGCCGAGGTCGCCGACCTGACGTTCTCGCCCACCGGCATGGGCCGCACCGCAGCCGCCGAACGCTTGGCCGAACGGCTCGAACCTCATTGGCAGCGCCCGGCTGCCCCTACCCGCGTGGCGGATACGACATGACCACTCCCACACTTCGCACCGTCAACGTCGGCGGCGCGCATCCCTACAGCATCGCCATCGACGAAGGCCTGCTCGACGAAGGCATCGCGCTGACGACCCGCATCCATGGCCGGCATGTGCTGCTGGTCAGCGACGACCATGTCGCGCCGCTGTACGCCAAACAGGTCGAGACCGCGCTGCACAAGGTCCGTCCCGAACTGCGGGTGACGCGGTTCACCATCCCGGCCGGCGAACAGTCCAAGACCCTGAGCCACTTCGGCGCCGCCATCGACGCGCTGGCGCATGCCGGCGCGACCCGCGACGCCTGCGTGCTGGCGCTGGGCGGCGGCGTGGTCGGCGACCTGGCGGGATTCGCCGCCGCATGCTGGATGCGCGGCATCGACTGCATCCAACTGCCCACCACGCTGCTGGCGATGGTCGATTCCTCGGTCGGTGGAAAAACCGCGGTGGATCTGCCGCAGGGCAAGAACCTGGTCGGCGCGTTCCACCCGCCGCGCGCGGTGTTCGCCGACATCCGCACGCTGGACACTCTCCCGGAGCGCGAACTGCGCGCCGGCTTGGCCGAAGTCATCAAATACGGCGCGATCGTGGACGCGCCGTTCCTCGACTGGCTGGAAGCGCATGCCGCGGCGCTGCTGGCGCGCGAACGCGAGCCGCTGGTCGAAGCCATCGCCCGCAGCTGCCAGCACAAGGCCATCATCGTCGAACGCGACCCGCTGGAACACGGCGAACGCGCGCTGCTGAATTTCGGCCACACCTTCGGCCATGCGATCGAGGCCGAACAGGGCTACAGCGGCGATGGCGGCAATGCGCTCAATCACGGCGAGGCGGTGGCGGTGGGCATGGTGCTGGCGGCGCGGTTGTCGGCGCACCTCGGCATGGCGCCAGCCGCCGACGTGGGGCGCATCCACGCCCTGCTGACCGCGTTCGGCCTGCCCACCGCGCTGCCGGCCGGGCTGGACGCGCACCTGCTGCTCGACCGGATGCGCCTGGACAAGAAGGCCAGCGCCAGCGGCCTGCGGTTCGTGCTGTGGGAAGCGCCCGGCACCGCGCGGATCGTCTCCGACGTGCCCGAAGACGCCGTGCTGGAAACCCTGCAGGAAGGCTGAGCGCCCGTTCCGCAGACGCCAGCCCTTACAATCCGCGCATGCGCCTCTTTCTGCAGCAACGCCCCGACGACCGCGAAGCCCCGCGCTTCGTGCAACTGCAGTTGGAGGCCGATCTGATCGGCGGCTGGACGCTCACCCGCGAATCGGGTCAGGTCGGCGGCCGCAGCACGCTCAAGCGCGAGCAGTATCTCGACCAGACCAGCGCACTCGCCGCCTTCGAGCGCGCCCGCGACCAGACGCTCAAAAAAGGTTTTCAGCTGATGTTCGCCCAAGGCGTCGACGCGCCGAATTGAGCGCGACGAACCGGGCCTGCCCCCATTCCGTGTTTTCAACAAGCACTGCCTTCAATCAACATTTTCTCCAGGATTTCCGCTTGACCACCGATACCGCTCCTAGCAACGACCGCTTCCTCCGCGCCCTGCGCCGCGAGCCCGTCGACCGCACGCCCGTGTGGCTGATGCGCCAGGCCGGCCGCTACCTGCCGGAATACCGCGCCACCCGCCAACAGGCCGGCAGCTTCCTGGCGCTGGCGAAGAATCCCGAACTGGCCTGCGAAGTCACCCTGCAGCCGTTGCGCCGCTTCCCGCTGGACGCTGCGATCCTGTTCTCCGACATCCTCACCGTGCCCGACGCGATGGGCCTGGGCCTATATTTCGCCGACGGCGAAGGCCCGAAGTTCGAGCGCCCGGTACGCACCGCCGAAGACGTGGCGAAGCTCGCGGTGCCCGACATGGAAACCGAGCTGCGCTACGTGATGGACGCGATCCGGGTGATCCGCCGCGAATTGGACAATATGCCCGACGGCCGCAGCGTGCCGCTGATCGGTTTTTCCGGCAGCCCGTGGACGCTGGCCTGTTACATGATCGAAGGCGGCGGCAGCGACAATTTCTCGAAGATCAAGGCGATGGCCCTGAACGCGCCCGAGCTGCTGCATCGCGTGCTGTCGGTGAACACCGACGCGGTGATCGCCTATCTCGCCGCACAGCGCGCCGCGGGCGCGCAGGCGCTGCAGGTCTTCGACACCTGGGGCGGCGTGCTCAGCCCGGCGATGTACCGTGAATTCTCGCTGCCTTACCTCATCCGCATCGCGCGGGAACTCGAACGCGGCAACGGCGCGGAACGCACGCCGCTGATCCTGTTCGGCAAAGGCAACAACAATTATCTGGAAGAACTCGCCGCCTCCGGCACCGAAGGCGTGGGCGTGGACTGGACCATCGAACTCGCCGACGCCGCACGCCGCACCAGCGGCAAAGTCGCGCTGCAGGGCAACCTCGACCCGGCGACGCTGTACGGTTCACCCGCGGCGATCCGCGAACAGGTGCGCCGCGCCCTGGACAGCTACGCCGAAGGCAACGGCGGCTCGCGCGACGGTCACATCTTCAACCTCGGCCACGGCATGTCGCCGGACATGAATCCCGATCATGTCGCCGCGCTGGTGCAGGCGGTACATGAGGTCAGTGCGCGATAACCAATCCGACTGAGTAACGAATGAAAGACCGAATCGAAACTTGGAAACGCGCATTCGAAGAGGACGATCAAGGCGTACTTCCAACCTTGATTGATTTTTCATGGAATTACGCCGCATACACAACAATCGCAAAAATTGTTGAGCATTCGCCTGAGACAGAAG
>CBIHKW010000097.1:0-16932 GCA_966203835.1 uncultured Thermomonas sp. | reverse complement strand
CGACGACTGCACCTTCTGGTTCGTCGGCATGTATCGTCCGTCCGGCAGCTGGCAGACCCGCATCGCCGACTTCAAGTTCCCGGCCTGCAGCGGCGCGACCACGTACTCGATCTCCGGCGCGATCACCACCAGCGGCGGCGCGGGCATCAACGGCGTCAGCGTCAGCAACGGCAGCACCAGCGCCACCACCAATGCCAGCGGCGCGTACACGCTGTCCGGCGTGGCCAACGGCACCTACACGCTCACGCCGTCGCTGAGCGGTTACACGTTCTCGCCGACCACCCGCAGCGTCACCGTCAGCAGCGCCAACGTCACCGGTCAGGATTTCACCGGTACGCCGCCCGCCAACATCCCGCCGGTCGCGAACTTCACGTTCACCACCAGCGCGTTGACGGCCAGCTTCACCGACACCTCCACCGACAGCGACGGCACCATCGCATCGCGCAGCTGGAACTTCGGCGACAGCACCACGTCCACCGCGACCAACCCGAGCAAGACCTACGCTGCGGCCGGCACCTACACGGTCACGCTCACCGTGACCGACAACGGTGGCGCCACCCACAGCAAGTCCAACTCGGTGACGGTCACCGCGGGCGGCGGCGGCACCGTGTTGACCAACGGCGTTCCGGTCACCGGCCTCACCGCGACCACCGGCAATTCGCTGAACTACACGATGGTGGTGCCCGCGGGCGCCAGCAACCTGGTGTTCACGACCTCCGGCGGCACCGGCGACGTCGACATGTACGTGAAGCTCGGCAGCGCGCCGACCGACACCGTGTACGACTGCCGCCCGTACACCGGCGGCAATGCTGAAACCTGCACGTTCGCCACGCCGACGGCCGGCACGTATCACGTGCGTCTGAAAGCGTATGCGACCTTCGCGGGCGTCAGCCTGGTGGGCAGCTACTCCACCGGTGGCGGCAGCACGCAGACCTACACCAACACCACCGACTACGCGATCGCCGACAACGCGACCGTCAACAGCCCGATCGTCGTCTCGGGTCGTACCGGCAACGGTTCGGCCACGACTCCGGTCGCGGTGAACATCGTCCACACCTACAAGGGCGACCTGAAGGTCGATCTCGTTGCGCCGGACGGCACGGTCTATGTGCTGCACAACCGCACCGGCGGCAGCACCGACAACATCGTCACGACCTACACCGTGAACCTGTCTTCGGAAGCGTTGAACGGCACGTGGAACCTGCGCGCGAACGACAATGCCAGCGGCGACACCGGCTACATCAACAGCTGGAGCATCACGTTCTGATCGCGGTTGTGTCCTGAACGCGATTTGTTTCCGATAGTTCCACAGTTCCAAAGCGACAAGAAAAGCCCCGGCGATTGCCGGGGCTTTTCGTTTCACGATTCATTTCGCGCTGCAGCGCAAGGTTTGAGCGTCGAAAAGGTGTAAGCATCAAAAAAGTGTGAGCATCGAAAAGGCGTTGACTGGCGTCATGTCCAGTCGACGAGGGGATTAGGCAACAGCGCGGTCTGAGATTTCCGTGATACCCCCATCCATGGAGTGAGGACGCAACAATGAACGCATCGAGATTCATCACCGCATTGAAAACAGCGGCCGTGCTGCTGTTGCTGCCCTGCGCAGCGATCGCGGCGGGACCGAAGGACGGCAATGCCGGCCACGCCACCCGTCCGCAGATCGGGCAGCCGGTCACCCCGCACAGCATGAGCACCGACCTGCGCAACCTGCCCAAGGCCAAGCAATGGTCCCCCGGCATGGGCATCCGCGAAGCGCATCGCCGCATGTATCGCCCCATCGGCAGCGCTCTGCCGCATGCACCCGCCGACAAGGCGACGGCCGAAGACCGTCTGCCCGAGTTGCAGCAGCTCTGGGACGAGAGCCCCGCCGGCACCCGCGCGCGTTCGCGCGTCAAGGCCGCGATCCGCGAGCGCGTCAGCATCAACAATCCCAATACCGGCGTGAGCCCCGGCGACCCGGTCGTCGAAGTCGGCGCCAATCACGTGATCTACGCCGTCAACAGCGGCGGTTCGGGCACGTACTTCAACGTCTACAGCAAGACCGGCACCCTGGTCGCAGGCCCGATCACCTTCGGTTCGCTCGCGCCTGCGGGCACGGCCTGCGCCAGCGATGGCGGCGACCCGATCGTGCTGTACGACCGTCAGGCCGGCCGCTGGTTCATGCTGACCCTGGACAACTCCAATCTCTGCACCTACGTCTCGAAAACCTCCGATCCGGTGACCGGTGGCTGGTGGGCCTACAACTACGCCACGCCGACATTGCCCGATTACCCGCATTGCGGCGTGTGGAACGACGCCTACATCTGCGGCGACAACGAAGGCGGCGCGCAGGTCAGTCTGTATGCGTTCGATCGCGCGAACATGCTCAACGGCGCCACCGCGCGTCCGGCGCAGCGCTTCGCCAGCATTCCGAAACTGGCGGGCTACGGCTTCCAGATGATCACGCCGGCCACGTTCTACGGCACCAACGCCGCACCGGCGGGGCGCAAACAGATCGTCGCCCGTCACCGCGACGACGAAGCCCACGACGGCGCGGCGGCCAACGGCACCCAGGATTTCATCGAGCTCTACGAGATGAACATCGACTGGACCACGCCTGCGAACAGCGGCATCACCACGTTGCCGCGCATCGCGATCACCGAGTTCAACAGCTGGTTCCGCAACTACAGCACCTTCGCCACCGTGCCGCAGCCGACATCGACCACCGCAAGGCTCGATCCGATCCGCGAAGTGCTGCTCAACCAGCTGATCTATCGCAACATGGGTACGCATGAGGCGATCGTCGGCACGCTCGCCACCAACCAGGACCCCGCACGTACGGGCACCGTGATCGATTCCGCCGTACGTTGGTTCGAGCTGCGCAAGACCGGCGGCGGTGCGTGGACCCTGTTCCAGGAAGGCACTTTCAGCCCGGGCGACGCGGAAACCCATCACCTGATGGGCACGATCGCCATGGACAAGTTCGGCAACATGGCGCTGGGATACAACGTCACCAAGACCAGCGTGCCGACCAAGTTCGCGACCCTCGGCTATACCGGCCGTACCGCTGCAGACGCCGCGGGCGTGATGTCGCTGGGCGAGAACGAAATCGCCATCGGCGCAGCGGTCGAGACCTCCGGACGCTGGGGCGACTACTACCAGATGACCGTGGATCCGGTCGACGACTGCACCTTCTGGTTCGTCGGCATGTACCGCCCCACCGGCGGTTGGCAGACCCGCATCCAGGACTTCAAATTCCCGGCCTGCAGCGGTGTGGACACGTACACGATTTCCGGGTCGATCACGACCGCCGGCGGCGCGGGCATCGGCGGCGTCACCGTCGGTACCGGCAGCAACAGCACCACCACCAATGCCAGCGGCGCCTATACGCTGTCGGGCCTGGTCAACGGCACCTACACGCTGACGCCATCGCTGGGCGCGTACACATTCTCGCCGGCCAGCCGCAGCGTGACCGTCAATGATGCGAACGTCGCCGGCCAGAACTTCACCGGGACCGCGCCGCCGAATAGTCCGCCGGTCGCGAACTTCACGTTCAGCACCAGCGGGTTGACCGCGAACTTCACCGATACGTCCACCGACAGCGACGGCAGCATCGCGTCGCGCAGTTGGAACTTCGGCGATGGCACCACGTCGACGGCGACCAACCCGAGCAAGACGTATGCGGCAGGCGGCACCTACACGGTCGTGCTCACCGTGACCGACAATGCCGGCGCCACCGGCAGCCGGACCAGCGCGGTGACCGTGGTGGTTCCGAATGTTCCGCCCACGGCCAATTTCACGTTCTCCGCAACCGACCTGACGGTGGCGTTCACCGATACCTCCACCGACAGCGACGGCAGCATCGCATCGCGCAGCTGGAACTTCGGCGACGGCACTTCTTCGACGGCGACCAATCCGGGCAAGACCTACGCCGGTTCCGGTACCTACACCGTCACGCTCACCGTGATCGACAACAGCGGCGCTTCCAACGCCAAGTCCAGTTCGGTGACCGTGAATGCGGCGGGTACGCAGACCTATACCAACAACACCAACTATCCGATCGCCGACAACGCGACCGTCAACAGCCCGATCCGCGTCACCGGTCGCACCGGCAATGCGCCGATCAATACGCCGGTCGCGGTCAATATCGTGCACACCTACATCGGCGACCTGAAGGTGAGTCTGATCGCGCCGGACGGCAGCACCTATGTCCTGCACAACCGCACCGGCAACAGTGCGGACAATATCAATCAGACCTACAGCGTGAATCTGTCCACCGAAGCGCTGAACGGCAATTGGAGGCTGCGCGTGAACGACAATTCCAATGCCGATACCGGCTATATCGACAGCTGGAGCATCACGTTCTGATCTGTCGATATTACATTTCGTGATATCGAAAGGCCCCGGCGCAAGCCGGGGCTTTTTTTGATGCGTCGAGAAAACGGTTTCATGGATTCGTACCGTTCGCATTGCACGACGCGTGTTGAATATATCGAATCGATGCGGCGTACGCCGTGGCATCGGCGCGGAGGGATGTCTCTGTGACGAATGTTGAATTTATGTCCTGGCGCGATTTTGATTGCTTGCAAAAAGCGCTGTATTACAAGGCTGATTGATAATTCATTGATATTGCGATCCGGCGTTCGGCAATCGTTTCGATGCGAAAAAATCGATGCGCACGCGCATGTCTGTGCGGAATCCGCATCGCATTGCGCATGCGGATCGATGTTGCGTTGCAGCTTGATCGGGTTATGGAACTCGCATAAGTTTCGTCCGCGGATTCAAGACGGATTCATCGCATCGGCGTCAGCCAGGGAAGGACGGCTGTTCCTCTTGAACGTCAAGCTCGATAAATAAAGCGCATCAGCGCCACGAGAGTTTGTGCGGTTCCAATCCGCAAACAGCGCGTCGGCCAATGTCGTCGACGCGCCCACCAAGTCCATCTGCCATGACCATCATTCATTAATAAGGAATCACCGTGAATCGTCGAGTCTCATTGCTTTCTGCAGCCATTGGTGCCTCTCTCGTCCTCGCCGCCATGCCCGCGTTCTCCGCCGACCTCCGGGCCGCGAAGTCCCCCATCAACGGCCAGTACATCGTCGTCCTGAAAGACGGCGCGGCCAGCCTCGCCGGCGAGCGCAGCAGCGCCGCCCGCGTCTCCACCGTCGCCCGCGACATGGCCGGCAAGCATCGCGCCAAAGTCGTCCGCAGCTTCGAGCACGCCCTGCGCGGTTTCGTGGTCAAGGCCGACGACGCCTCGCTCGCCAGATTCCTGGCCGACCCGAAGGTCGCCTACGTCGAAGAAGACGGCATCGTCTCGATCAACGCCACCCAGACCGGCGCCACCTGGGGCATCGATCGCGTCGATCAGCGCAACCTGCCGCTGAGCGGCTCCTACACCTACGACACCACCGCCTCCGGCGTGCATGCCTACATCATCGACACCGGCGTGCTGCTGAACCACACGCAGTTCACCGGTCGCATGGGCAACGGCTACGATGCCGTCACCAGCGGCGGCAACGCCAACGACTGCAACGGCCACGGCTCGCACGTCGCCGGCACCGTCGGTGGCAGCACCTACGGCGTCGCCAAGGGCGTGACCATCCACCCGGTCCGCGTGCTCGGCTGCACCGGTTCGGGCTCCAACTCGGGCGTCATCGCCGGCATGGATTGGGTCGCCAACAACCACACCAAGCCCGCGGTTGCGAACATGAGCCTCGGCGGCGGCGCTTCGCAGGCCACCGACGACGCCGTTGCGCGCATGACCGCCAAAGGCGTGACCGTCGTGGTCGCGGCCGGCAACGACAACGGCAATGCCTGCAGCTACTCGCCGGCGCGCGCCGCTTCGGCGATCACCGTCGGTTCCACCACCAACACCGATGCGCGTTCGTCGTTCTCCAACTACGGCACCTGCGTCGACATCTTCGCCCCGGGTTCGTCGATCCTCTCGGCCTGGTACACCGGCACCTCCGCGACCAACACCATCAGCGGCACCTCGATGGCGTCGCCGCACGTGGCCGGCGTCGCCGCGCTGTACCTGGCGAACAACCCGAGCGCCACCCCGGCTCAGGTCACGACCGCGCTCAACAACACCGCGACCCCGAACAAGGTCACCAGCCCCGGTACCGGTTCGCCGAACCGTCTGCTGTACTCGCTGTTCGGCACCACCCCGCCGCCGACCGGTCAGACCTACACCAACACCACCGACTACACGATCAGCGACAACGCGACCGTCAACAGCCCGATCACCGTCTCCGGTCGCACCGGCAACGGTTCGGCCACGACCCCGGTCGCGGTGAACATCGTCCACACCTACAAGGGCGACCTGAAGGTGGATCTGGTCGCGCCGGACGGCAGCGTATACGTGCTGCACAATCGTGCCGGCGGCAGCGCCGACAACATCGTCCAGACCTTCACCGTCAATTTGTCGTCGGAAGTGTTGAACGGCACGTGGAATCTCCGCGTGAACGACAACGCCGCGAACGACGTGGGCTACATCAACAGCTGGAGCATCACGTTCTGATATTCGGACGCGATGTGTTGTGATACCCAGGAAACCCCGGCGAAAGCCGGGGTTTCTTTATTCCGGCGACAGAAGCGATCGACAGAAGCGATGTGGCGATCCTGTTCCGGTCATGATGTTGCGTTGCGGCTTGATCGCGCACCGTCGCTCGCATACGGTAAGGGGAGGGGAAGGTATCGGCCGATGGGCAAGGCCGAGCCGCAATAGGGAAGTTCGCAACGCACAAGTTTGAAGCACGGAAGTTCGCAGTGCGGATGCCGTGGTGCCGACGCTGCAGTACGAGTCGCAGCACGAAATCCCCGGCACGAAATCCGCGACACAACATCGCAGTACGAAAATCGCGGTGCAGAAGAAACGATGTGCTCCCGGTCGATCCGATCGGATCATCGCGCCTTCGCAGCATCGCGTCTTCACTTCATCGCATTCAGGGGCAAGCAAAGGAGCCGTCATCGCGGGCGATCCGCGAGCGCGGCGAACGACACGATCCGCCAAGACGATCGAGGCGGAAACAAAAGGGAGAGAGGCAATGAAATCAGGAAGCAGTCTGTTCGCAGTCTTCATCGGTGCCGCCATGTTCGCGGCGCCCGCATTCGCGCAGTCCGGCGAGCCCATGCATGCGCAGGGCCGGCACGCGCAGGCGCAGCACGCGCAAGAACACGCCGATGCCGCGCTGGCATCAATGCGTCTGGAACACGATCCGAACGCGCCGGTGCATGTGGTGATGGCGAGAAAAAGTTACGACGGCATGCGCGATCTGGTGAGTCGCGGCGCCGCCGCGGCCGATGGATTGGGTACCCCGTTGGTGGTCTCGGAAATCAAGGCGCACATGCTCAGCCGGATCGCGGAACGCATCCATCAGCGCGAGCAGCGCTGCGGCGGATTCTTCGCGTTCGCGACCCGCGAGGAGGCGGACGCGTTCATCGCCTCGGACCGTTCGGCGCAGGCGATCAGAAGCAATGCGCTGCTCGCCACCTACACCATCGACAACCAGGCCACGGTCTCGCCGTGGCTGTCGCAGGTCCAGCACACGAACATCTACAACACGATCAACACGCTGTCGACGTACCAGAACCGTTACTACACCAGCCCCACCGGAAAAACTTCGGCGGAATGGATCCGCAATACCTGGCAGGGATTGGCCGGCAGCCGCACCGACGTCACTTCGGAACTGTTCGCCTGCAGCAACTGCTCGACCCAGCCGTCGGTGATCCTGACCATCCGCGGCGTCGAACTGCCGAATGAAATCGTGGTCCTCGGCGCGCATCTGGATTCGATCAACGGCAGCGGCGGCGGCAGCACCACCCAGCGCGCGCCCGGCGCCGACGACGATGCTTCCGGCATCGCGACCCTGACCGAAGTGCTGCGGATCGCGATGGCTAACGGCTGGAAGCCGAAGCGCACGGTGAAGTTCATGGGCTATGCCGCCGAGGAAGTGGGCTTGCGCGGATCCAACGCCATCGCCCAAGCGCACAAGACCGCGGCCGCGAACGTGGTCGCCGTGCTGCAGATGGACATGACCAATTACCGGTCGGGTTCCACGGTCGATATGCGTCTGGTGTCGGATTATTCGAATGCCGACATGAAGACGTTTCTGACCAATCTGTTCGACACCTATCTGGCGCCGCTGGGCATGAGCCGCGGCAGCTACACCTGCGGCTACGGTTGCTCCGACCATGCGTCCTGGACCAGCGCCGGTTATCCGTCGGCGATGTTCTTCGAATCCGGCACCGCCAGCGGTGGATACAATCCGAACATCCACACCGCGAACGACACCCTCGCCAACATGGGCAATTCCGCGCAGAACAGCGCGAAATTCGCGCAGTTGGGCCTGGCCTTCCTCGGCGAAGCGGCCAAGACCACCGGCAGCAGCGGCAATGCGCCGCCGGTGGCGAACTTCACGTCGAGCGTCAGCGGTCTGACCGCCAGCTTCACCGACACCTCTACCGACAGCAACGGCACCATCGCCAGCCGCAGCTGGAATTTCGGCGACGGCACCACCTCCACTGCGACCAACCCGAGCAGAACCTACGCCGCGGCGGGCACGTACACGGTCGCGTTGACGGTGACCGACAACGGCGGCGCCAGCAACACGATCAGCAGATCGGTGACGGTCGGCAGCACTGGCGGTACGCAGACCTATACCAACACCACCGATTACACGATCGCCGACAACGCCACCGTCAACAGCCCGATCACCGTCTCCGGCCGCACCGGGTCGGCGTCCGCCACCACCCCGGTCGCGGTGAACATCGTCCACACCTACAAGGGTGACCTGAAGGTGGATCTGGTCGCACCGGACGGCAGCGTCTACGTGCTGCACAATCGCGCCGGCGGCAGCGCCGACAACATCGTCCAGACTTTCACGGTGAATCTGTCGTCGGAAGCCTTGAACGGCACATGGAATCTGCGCGTGAACGACAACGCCGCCAACGACACCGGCTATATCAACAGCTGGAGCATCACCTTCTGATCCGTACTGATTGATCAGTGCCGGAGCGACTGCTCCGCATGGATCCGGACTACCCGACGCCTCCCGCCCTGCGGGGGGCGTCGCTGTTTCGGCAGGGTGAGGCATGGCGACGCGCCAGCGCGGGGCGACACAGCGGTATGATCCGTGCCAGCGGAACTGTCCGCGGCTCTACCGGTTGGAGGTCGACATGCGTTCCCTGACATGCGTTTTCGCGATTGCGGCGTGCGCCGTCCTGCTGAGCACCCCGGCGTTCGCCCGGTCGAAGCGCCCGCCGCAGGCTCCGGAAGCGGATCGGGGCCATGTCCGCGAGCATGCGCATACCGATGCCGAGATGGCATCGCTGCTGCTGGAGCGCAATCCGTTCGCGCCGGTCTATGTCGTGATGTCGAGGAAGAGCTACGACGGCATGCGCGATCTGGTGAAGCAGGTCGTCGCCAAGGCCGACAGCGCCGGTACGCCGCTGGTGGTGGCGCAGATCAAGGCCTTGGATCTCAGCCGCATTTCCGAACGCATCCACGTCCGCGAACGCCGCTGCGGCGGATATTTCGCATTCGCGACCCGCGCGGAGGCGGAGGCGTTCGTGCGTTCCGACCGCTCGCTGCAGGCGCTGAAAAGCCCGGCGATCCGCGTGGAATACAGCATCGACAACCAGACGACCGTCGACCCGTGGTTGACGCAGGTGCAGCACACCAACATCCACGCCACCATCACTCATCTTTCCAACTACCAGAACCGCTACTACGCCAGCGCCGATGGCAAGGCCTCCGCGGAATGGATCCGCAACACGTGGCAGGGGTTGGCCGGCAATCGCACCGACGTGACTTCGGAACTGTTCGCCTGCAGCAATTGCTCGACCCAGCCGTCGGTCATCCTGACCATCCGCGGCACGGAACTGGCGAACGAGATCGTGGTGCTGGGGGCGCATCTGGATTCGATCAACGGCAGCTCCGCGAACAGCCTGACGCAGCGCGCGCCGGGCGCGGACGACGACGCCTCCGGCATCGCGACCCTCACCGAGGTGCTGCGGATCGCGATGGCCAGCGGCTGGAAACCGCGGCGCACGGTGAAGTTCATGGGCTATGCCGCGGAAGAGGTGGGTCTGCGCGGTTCCAATGCCATCGCCAGGGCGCACAAGTCCGCAGGCCTGAACGTGGTCGCGGTGCTGCAGATGGACATGACCAACTACCGGGCGTCGACCAATGTCGACATGCGCCTAGTGACGGATTATTCCAACCCGGCATTGAAAATCTTTCTGACCGATCTGTTCGACACCTATCTCGCGCCGCGCGGCATGGTCCGCGGCACCGACACCTGCGGATACGCCTGCTCCGATCATGCCTCGTGGACCAGCGCCGGATATCCGTCGGGTTATTTCTTCGAAGCGGGCAGCGCCGGCGGCGGCAGTTTTCCGCAGATCCACACCAGCAACGACACGCTGGCGAACATGGGCAATTCCGCCCAGAACAGCGGCAAGTTCGCGCTGTTGGGGCTGGCGTTCCTCGGTGAGGCGGCGAAGACTTCATCGCCATGATGGCGTTGTGACCGAAGCGCCGGAATCGAGACGGACATCGTGGTTTTCCATCTGCGGCCGTTCTTTTTGCGCAGAGTGATGTTGCGGCGCACAACCGACAGGGAGTGGATGCGTCTCATTCGCGATGAGGCCGTGCGAATCCCCTCGGAACCCCTTGAAACGCTGCTTTTCACGATGAATCAGGCGCTTTTTGCAGGGCGGCGATTGACGCGCCGTGGGCAGGCTGCCTAAGTTCACGCGGCCCGGCGGGTGTCGCCGGTCGGGCAAACGAGTGCGCAAGCGCATGAAAGCTGCAGGACACAAGCGGCTGTAGTGGGGTCCGTTACTGGGCCCATTTTCATTCATGATTTCGAAAGGGGAGTTTCGATGAAGTCAGCGATTTTTTCCGGTGCGGCGAAAACGGCGGCGTTGCTGCTGTTGTTGCCTTGCGCGGTGATGGCAGCGCCGCCCAAAGACGCCAAACCGGCGAATGCCTCGCGTCCGATGGTGGGCAGCCCGGTCACGCCGCACAGCATCAATGTCGATGTGCGCAATCTGCCGAAGGCCGAGGCGTGGAGCCCGGGCATGGGCATCCGTGAAGCGCATCGTCGCCAGTACACGCCGCTCGGCGCCAAACTGCCGCATGCCTCGGCGACGAAGGCCACCGCCAGCGACCGTCTCAACGAGTTGCAGCAGATCTTCGACGAAAGCATGCCGGCCCGCGCGCGCGCGAAATCCGCAGGCAGCCGCGTCAGCATCAATAACCCGAACACCGGCGTCAGCCCCGGCGATCCGGTGGTCGAAGTCGGCGCCAACCACGTGATCTACGCGGTCAACGGCGTCACCACCACCTTCAAGATCTACGACAAGGCGGGGACGCTGTTGGCGGGCCCGACCAACTTCGGCTCGCTGGCACCGGCCGGCAATGCCTGCACCAGCGACCGCGGCGATCCGCTGGTTTATTTCGATCGTCAGGCCGGCCGCTGGTTCATGCTGACCATGGATGACGGCGGCGTTTGCACCTTCATCTCCAAGACCTCGGACCCGGTGAGCGGTGGCTGGTGGTTCTACCGCTATGCCACGCTGGCCTTTCCGGATTACCCGCACTGCGGCATCTGGAGCAATGCCTACGTCTGCTCCACCAACGAAGGCAGCATCGCTGGTGCCGACGTGTATGCGTTCGACCGCGCCAATATGCTGACCGGCGCCACCGCGCGTCCGGCGCAGCGTTTCAACAGCGTGCCGACGCTGCCGGGTTACGGTTTCCAGATCGTGACTCCGGCCACGTTCTACGGCACCACTGCCGCACCGGCCGGCCGCAAGCAGATCCTGGCCCGTCACCGCGACGATGAAGCCCACGACGGCGCCAGCGCCAGCGCGACCCAGGACTTCATCGAACTGTTCGAAGTCAATATCGACTGGACCACGCCGGCGAACAGCGGTATCACCGCAGTGCCGCGCATCGCGATCACCGAGTTCAACAGCTGGTTCCGCGATTACTCGACCTTCGCCACCGTACCGCAGCCGGGTTCCACCTCGCGCCTCGATCCGATCCGCGAAGTGCTGCTCAATCAGCTCAGCTACCGCAACTTCGGCACGCACGAGTCCATCGTCGGCAGCTTCGCGACCAACCAGAACACCGGTCGCAAGCGCAACAGCCCGGTCGATTCCGGCGTGCGCTGGTTCGAACTGCGCCGCGTCGGCGCCGGCAACTGGACGCTGCATCAGGAAGGTACGTTCAGCCCGGGCGACACCAGCACGCATCACCTGCTGGGTACGTTGGCGATGGACAAGTTCGGCAACATCGGCATGGGCTACAACGTCACCAAGACCACGTCGCCGACCGTGTTCGCCTCGTTGCGTTACACCGGCCGCACCGCGGGCGACCCGCTGGGCGTGATGTCGCTGGCCGAGACCACGGTCGCTGCTGGCGCTGCCGTCGAAACTTCCGGTCGTTGGGGCGATTACTACCAGATGACCGTGGATCCGGTCGACGACTGCACGTTCTGGTTCGTCGGCATGTACCGTCCAAGCGGCAGTTGGCAGACCCGCATCCAGGATTTCAAGTTCCCGGGCTGCTGATCCGCACTTGCTCCAACCGTTACCGAGAAACCCCGGCCCAGGCCGGGGTTTCTTTTTTTGTCGTCGCTTGGGGTACGCTGCTTCGCTGCGACCATGTCCATGACCATGGCCGGTCGCATCCACCGATCGCCCATACCCCCAGGGCCCATGCCGCATGAAAACCGATATCCAGCGTCTCCCGCAACGTCCCTTGAAACGCAGCATCAGTGTGGAGATCGCGGCACTGGTCCGTCATCGGATCTTGAACGGGACATACGGCGCGGGGGCGCAACTTCTGCAGGATTCGGTTGCGGCCGAGTTCGGCGTCAGCAAGATTCCGGTGCGCGAAGCGCTGGTGCAGTTGAGCGCGGAAGGACTGGTCGATATCCACGCGAACCGCGGTTTCCAGGTGCGTTCGATGTCCATCGGCGAAGCCGAAGAAGTCTTCGGCATCCGACTGATGATCGAGCCCGCGGTGTGCGCGGAAGGCGCGCGATGCGCGCGGCACGAGGACCGGATGGAAGCCGAAGCCGCGCTGGACGTGCTCGTCCGCCAGTTGACAGGACGGAAAATGGAGACGGCCGGCGAGTCGAACCGCAACTTCCATCTTTCGCTGACCGTCCCCAGGCTGCAGCCCATCGCGACCGAAATCGTCAGCCGCCTGCTGGCGATTTCGCAGCGTTACGTGCATACCCACTTCATCGCGCCCGGTCGCGCTTCGCTGGCCATCGATGAGCACACGGAGATTTTCCGGGTGTGGCAGACCGGTTCGGCGAAAGAGGTGGAGCGCATCACGCGCATGCACATCGAGTCCACCAGAGACGATCTGATGGGGCTGCTCAAAGCCAACGGCTGAGTGCGTCAGTCTTGTCCGTCTGTGTGCGGACGGGCAGCCGTGGCGGTATGCGCGCCTGCGAAGCCTGCTTCCATACTGGGGGCAACGTATACGATATAAGAAATGATCATATCGGCGCCGATGAGCGGTCATCAGCGAAGGTGCTGTCGCGCGCTTTTTTTGTGGCAAGAAAATATCTGGAATTCAACGATTTACAGCCGATTCGCAGAACTCGTGGCATGCGCCTGTCCGGTCCTGTCTCTGCTGCGTTGCAGCACTGCAAACAAATTCGAGCGTATACGATTCGTCGGCCATTGGGCTTCCCCCTGTCGACTCCAACGACTGTCCGCTGGCTGCGCTGAGTCACCCTTGTTGTCGTATCGCCGTTACCGGTCCCGACAACGTTTACTCATACATTCCAGGAGTCGCAGTTATGTCGCGTTCGACCCGTTCTTCCGCCATCCGTCCGCTGACCCTCGCAGTGTTCGCCGCTGTCTCTGCGCTGTCTGCCGGACAGGCGTTCGCCGGCAAGGCGATGCTCTCAGGCCTTCAATCCGATCAGTCTTTCGACCAGTTCATCGTCAAGTACCGTGACGGCAGCCTAGAGCGCAAGGATGCGGCAGTCATCAATCGCGGCTTGAGCCGCGCCGCGCAGGCGGTGGCCGGAACCAGCCGCAAAGCCGGCGGTGCTGGCGTTGGCGTCAAGCATTTCCGTCGCATGTCGCTGGGCGCCGACGTCATCCGTTCGGATCGCAAGCTCGATCGCCTCGATGCCGAAACGCTGATGCGTCAGATCGCCGCCGACCCGAACGTCGAGTACGTCGAAGTCGATATCCGCATGTATCCGGTGCTGACCCCGAACGACACCCGTTACGCCGACCAGTGGCATTACTTCGGCGCCACCGCGGGTGCCAATCTGCCGGCCGCGTGGGACAAGAGCACCGGTTCGGGCATGGTCATCGCCATCATCGACACCGGCAGCACCCCGCACAGCGATCTCGTCGACAACACCGTCGCCGGCTATGACTTCATCACCAGCACCACGACCTCGCAGGACGGCAACGGTCGCGACAACAATCCGAACGATCCGGGCGACTGGTTCACCAATTCGGCCTGCGGCGCGTCCGCCGGTGTCAGCCGCAATTCCAGCTGGCACGGCACCCACGTGGCCGGCACCGTCGCGGCGCTGACGAACAACGGCAAGGGCGTGGCCGGTGTCGCCTACGGCGCCAAGATCCAGCACGCCCGCGTGCTCGGCCGTTGCGGCGGCAGCACCTCGGATATCGCGGACGCCATCACCTGGTCGTCGGGCGGCACGGTCAGCGGCGTTCCGGCCAATGCCACGCCCGCGAAAATTCTCAACATGAGCCTCGGCGGCAGCGGCGCTTGCCCGACCACCTATCAGAACGCCATCAACGGTGCGGTGGGTCGCGGCTCGACGGTGATCGTGGCGGCCGGCAACAGCAACAACAATGCATCGGGCAATACGCCGGCCAACTGCGCGAGCGTCGTCACCGTCGGCGCGATCGACAGCAACGGCGCGCGTTCGGTGTGGTCGTCCACGCAGAAGTCGAGCTACGGTTCGGTGGTCGACCTCTCCGCTCCCGGCAGCAACATCTGGTCGACGCTCAACGCCGGCGCGCAGGGGCAGGGCGCGGAAAGCTACGCTTCGTACGGCGGCACCTCGATGGCGACCCCGCACGTGGCCGGTGTGGCCGCGCTCGTGCAGAGCCGTCGTCAGGCGCTCGGCCTGGCGCTCTACACCCCGGCGCAGTTGGAAACGCTGCTCAAGAACACCGTCCGTCCGTTCCCGGCAACGCCGGATCAACTGCTCGGCGCCGGTATGCTCAACGCCGATGCAGCGGTGACCGCCGCGGGCGGCGGCGGTGGCTCTTCGCAGACCTATACCAACGCAGCCGATTACACGATCAACGACAACGCCACGGTCAACAGCCCGATCACCGTCTCCGGCCGTACCGGCAACGGCTCGGCGACCACGCCGGTCGCGGTGAACATCGTCCACACCTACAAGGGCGACCTGAAGGTGGATCTGGTCGCGCCGGACGGCAGCGTCTACACGCTGAGCAACTACGCGGGCGGCAGTGCCGACAACATCAACCAGACCTTCACGGTCAATCTGTCGTCGGAAGTGTTGAACGGCACGTGGAACCTGCGCGTGAACGACAACGCCGCCAACGACGTGGGTTACATCAACAGCTGGAGCGTGACCTTCTGATCGTCACTTCCAGAACGCGACTTTCATAACCACTTTGAAAGTCGCGTTCCGATTTTCGGATTCCCCTCCCGGATTCCTGAAGCCCCGGCCACAAGCCGGGGCTTTTTTTGGCGCGGCCTCCGCCATCCGTGCGTCTGGAACCGATTCCATGCGGATTTCGCATCCCGGGTTGCGGCGCGGCCGCATCGCGAACGAGGTGGAGCGCGGGCGGTGTCGGCAGCCGGAGAGTGTGATTCTCGTCGCGAGTCCGGGATGGGCGAACTGCTAGTGTGCTTGCGCTGCCTCTGTCCGGCGGCAGCAAAGATCCGTGTCGCAGGTCAGGCAGGCTGCACCGCAGTGCCTGCCGCCGTGCGCGGGTGGCGACGCATGCCGGGTATTTCGCCAGGAATCTCCGTTCGCCCACAAAGGCGACACGAACTCCGACGATCCATGGAGCGTGATTGGCTGCGGATGGACGATTCACCTACAAGGAGTTCGCATCATGAAAGCAACTGTTTGCGCTGCTTTGCTACTGGGGATCTCGACCGCCGCGAATGCGGCGCCGCCGTCTTACCAACCGTCCGCGTTCGATCATTCGATCCGCTCGCTGGATCGCGTCGACACGCGCAGAATGCCGGCGGTCGATCTGCAGCGGCTGAATGCCGAAGACCTGCAGCGCGAAACGCGCGGCCTGCCGATCCGCTTCGCCACGCCGATCAAGGTGAACTACACGCCCGCCAATGCCGGCCAATGGGAGGCGCTCGACAGTGAGAACCTCGTTTGGCGCATGCGCGTGTCGTCGCCCGGCGCGATGTCGCTGAATTTCGGTTTCACCGAGTACGACATGCCCGCCGGCGGCCGTCTGCTGGTCTATCCCGCGGCGCAGGCGCGCAATTCGGATCGCGGCGAAATCCGCACGTTCACTTCGGCCGACAATGAGTCGCACGGACAACTGTGGACCCCGATCGTCAGCGGCGATGAAGCCATCATCGAAGTGGTGGTGCCGCGCGCCAGCAAGAACGCGCTGAAACTGCGTCTGACCCAGGTCGGCCACGACTACGCCGGTTTCCGGCGCCTGGCGTCCGGTCAGCGCAATGCGTTCAATACCCGCGGCACCTCGGGCAGTTGCAACGTCGACGTGGCCTGCTCGCAGGGCGACGCCTGGCGCGATCAGATCCGCGCGGTCGCGGCCTATTCGACCGGCGGCAGCATCTTCTGCACCGGCTCGCTGATGAACAACAGCGCCAACGACGGGAAGATGTATTTCCTCACCGCGAATCACTGCGGCTTGAGCAGTTCGAACGCGGCCTCGCTGGTCACGTACTGGAATTACCAGAACTCG
>CBIHKW010000096.1:0-17012 GCA_966203835.1 uncultured Thermomonas sp. | reverse complement strand
GGACGCAGCGCAACGCCAGCCGCCGCTGCGACGTCCGGCGGACGGCCGCAGGCGCAGGGCAGCGGCCGTCCCGCCGCTACGGCATCCACGGGCGCCGGCCCGGCACCATCGCCGCGTCCCGGCGCGACGCCGAGCACGGTCCGCAGCGACGACTGGGGCGATTCCAACCGCAACGTGCCCGGCAACAGCACCACGGCCGGCCGCAACCCGGGCCTGTTCAACAGCGATGGCGGCGTCCGTCTGCCGGGCGATGGCGGCCGCGTCGGTGGCGGTTTGCCGCCCGGCACGATCCTCGAAGACTTCGAGAAGATCGATCGCATGGGCACCTGGCTCAAGCGCCCGCCGCTGGATTACACGCCGACCCGTTTCGACAAGTTCTGGGTGCCCAATCGCACGCTGCTGGAAGAGTGGGTGCAGCGCGGCATCAAGAAAGTGGCGATCCCGATCCCCGGCACCACCAAGCGGATCGAATGCACGGTGTCGCTGCTCACTGCCGGCGGTGGATGCACGATCTACGACCCCAATCTGCAGGATCAGGAAGCCATCGCGCGACCGCCGCCGGATGTGCCGTTCAAACCTGAGCTGCAGGAAGACAAGGACAGTCTGAAGAAGTGATCAGGGTCCTCAGCTGCGGCAGAGGACGCCGCCGTCGCAGGAGCCGCCGTTCCAGATCAATCGCGCCACATAACAAAAACGGGAGCCTCGCGGCTCCCGTTTTTTTTACGCTCAGCGATGCATTGGAGATCAGCGCTTGTGCAGATCGCCCAGCGGACCCTGCTGCGTCGCGAAGAACGCTGCGAGATCGGCGATGCCCTGATCGTCGAGCTTGCCGGCATCCACCGCGCCCTTGATCTGGCTGGTCATCAGCGCATGTTCGCGGCCGCCATCGCGGTACTGCTGGATGCTGTGGAACAGGTAATCCTGGTACTGGCCGGCGAGCACCGGATAGGTGGCATCGATCGGCTTGGCGCCGCCGGCGCCATGGCAGTCCACGCAGGCCTGGCCGGTGCTGCCCAGCTTCTTGTCGGCGGCGATCTTCTCGCCGCGCGCGGCGTCGCCGTCGTAGGCGGTGACGTGTTCGAACTTGGCCTTGTGGGCTTCGCCTTCGGCACCGGCATGTTCGCCTTCGCCTTTGGAGCAGGCGGCGATACCGAGGCTCAGGGCCAGCGTGAGGGCAATGGCGATGGGGCGCTTCGTCATGGGGGCGGCGCTCACTTCTTCAGACTCGAAAGGTAGGCGGCGATGTCCTTGATGTCCTGCTCCGAAAAGCTCTGCGCCTGTGCCTGCATGGTCGGGTGCTTGCGCGTGCCCTTGCGGTACTCGGTCAGCGCGTTTTCGAGGTATTCCGCCGATTGTCCGGTGATCTTCGGCACGCTGAAGCTCGGGTAGGCGTTCTTGTAGCCGGTGACGCCGTGGCAGCCCTGGCAGGTGTAGGTGAGCTGCTTGCCTTTTTCGGCGGAGCCGGTGGCGGGAGTCTGCGCCTGCGCCGCGAATGCGGTGAAGAGGGCAAGGCAACCGGCGAGCAGCGGATAACGATTCGGTGATCGGATCATATCTGGCGTCATGTCAGGGCGTGATGTCGGGACGTCGAGCGTCGTGTTCGGACACGACCTGCGTACAAAACCGGGGTACACGCGAGTGGTTCTGCGTGCCGGCACCGTCGCAAGCGTGCAATCCGGACAGTATAGCCTGAGGCCGCACATTGACGCAGGCGGCGTGTCGGCGCCGCCGACGGTCGCGGTCGTCGGCGCCGTCGTTCGACCCTGCCGTGCGTCACCCATGACCTCTGGCGGATGTCGGATGTGAATGGGTGATATACCTTGATACAACACCTCACAACCATGCCGACGATACCCACCATGTCCGCCGACCTCACTTCGCATCTTTCGGCCGCCAGGCCCACCTTCGCCCGCGCCCTGGGCGTCGGGGTCCTGCTCGGTTGTCTCACCCTCGTCGCTTGCAAGCCGGGCGGGGATGCCGAGGCCAAAGCCAAGGATCAGGAGAAAAAGACCCAGGAGAAAGTGCCGGTCGAAGCCGTCGCCGCCTCGCGCCGGCCGATCGCCGCCAGCTACAGCGGCACCGCGCCGCTGGAAGCCCGCGCCGAGTCCCAGGTGGTGGCCAAGACCTCGGGCGTCGCTCTGCAGGTGATGGCCGAGGTCGGCCAGGAAGTGCGCGCCGGCCAGATCCTGGTCCGGTTGGATTCCGCCCGCGCCGTGCTGCAGGCCGCGCAGAGCGAGGCCCAGTTGCGCAAGCTCGAAGCCAGCTACAACCGCTCGCGGCAGTTGTTCGCGCAGCAGCTGATGAGCGCCAACGATATCGACCAGCTCAAATTCGATCTGGAGAACGCGCGTGCGGTGAACCGCATGGCCAATCTGGAACTGTCCTACGCCAATGTCACCGCGCCGATTTCAGGCGTGATCGCGGAGCGTTCGATCAAGAACGGCAATTTCGTCCAGCTCAACTCGCCGATCTTCCGCATCGTCGATACCTCGCAGTTGGAGGCCACCCTCAACGTACCCGAACGCGAGCTGGCGACGCTCAAGCCCGGTCTGCCGGTGCAGTTGCTGGTGGACGCATTGCCCGGGCGCCCGTTCACGGGCCGCGTCGATCGCGTCGCCCCGGTGATCGACTCCGGCAGCGGCACGTTCCGCGTGATCTGTGCCTTCGAGAGCGGCGGCTCGCTGCAGCCCGGCATGTTCGGCCGGGTCAAGATCGACTACGACCAGCGCGCCGATGCGCTGGTGGTTCCGCGCATCGCCCTGCTCGACGACGAGAACGATCCGGCCGTGTTCGTCGTGCGCGGCGGCAAGGCCGCACGGGTGAACGTGAAAATCGGCTATTTCGACGGCCCGTGGGTCGAAGTGCGCAGCGGTCTGCAGCCCGGCGACCGTGTAGTCACCGCCGGCAAGGTCGCGCTGCGTGAAGGCACTCAAGTGCAGGTGATCGGCGACCCGGTTCCGAAGAAGCAGGTCGCGACCGCGAAGCCCGTAGGTGGCAAGCCGTGAGTGCGCCCGAACCCCCCGTGGGCCATCCGCCCGAGATCCTGCCCGAGGCGTCCGGCTCCGGCATGGTCGAATTCTCGACCCGCCGCCGGGTCACCGTGGCGATGTTCTGGCTGACCATGTTCCTGTTCGGCGGTCTGGCGCTGACGAATCTCAAGGTCAACCTGCTGCCCGACCTGAGCTATCCCACGCTGACCGTCCGCACCGAATACACCGGCGCCGCGCCGTCGGAAATCGAAACCCTGATCTCCGAGCCGATGGAAGAAGCGCTCGGTGTGGTCAAGAACCTGCGCAAGCTCAAATCCGTGTCGCGCACCGGGCAGAGCGACGTCGTGCTCGAATTCGCCTGGGGCACGGACATGGACCAGGCCAGCCTGGATGTCCGCGACAAGATGGAAGTGCTGCAGTTGCCGCTGGAAGCCAAGCCGCCGGTGCTGTTGCGCTTCAATCCTTCGACCGAACCGATCATGCGCCTCGTGCTCGCGGCCAAGCCGCAGCCGGGCGACACGCCGGCCAGCGTCGAAGCCAATGCCTTGCGCCGCCTCAGTGAACTGCGTCGTTTCGCCGACGACGATCTGAAGAAGAAGCTCGAACCGGTCGATGGCGTCGCCGCGGTCAAGGTCGGCGGCGGTCTGGAAGACGAAGTGCAGGTCGAGATCGACCAGCAGAAGCTCGCCCAGCTGAACCTGTCGATCGACACCGTGATCCAGCGCCTGCAGCAGGAGAACGTGAACCTGTCCGGCGGACGTCTGGAGCAGGGTAGCCAGCGTTACCTCGTGCGCACCGTGAACCAGTTCGCCAGCATCGAAGAGATGCGCGAAATGCTGATCACCACCACGACAGCGAGCGCCGACAACTCCGCGAGCCAGGCGGCGCAACAGATGGCGGCCGTCGCTGCCGCCACGGGCTCGGCCGCGGCCATGGCCGCTGCGAGTTCGGTGCAGAACGCATCCGGCGGCGGCGGCAATGCGCCGGCCGGCGGCATGCCGGTGCGGCTGAAAGACATCGCCGAGGTCCGTCAGGGCCAGAAAGAACGCGAGTCGATCATCCGCCTCGGTGGACGCGAAGCGGTGGAACTCGCCATCTACAAGGAAGGCGATTCGAACACCGTCGCCACCGCCGATGCGATCACCGCGAAGCTCAAGCAGATCGAGAAGGAAATTCCGGTCGATGTCGAACTGACCACGGTCGACGACCAGTCGCAGTTCATCCGTCATGCAATCAGCGACGTGAAGCTCGACGCGGTGCTCGGCGGCCTGCTCGCGGTGCTGGTGATCTTCCTGTTCCTGCGCGATGGCTGGAGCACGTTCGTGATCTCGCTGTCGCTGCCGGTCTCGATCGTCACTACCTTCTTCTTCATGGACCAGTTCGGGCTGAGCTTGAACGTGATGTCGTTGGGCGGCCTTGCGCTGGCCACCGGCCTGGTGGTGGACGACTCGATCGTCGTGCTCGAAAGCATCGCCAAGGCGCGCGAGCGCGGGCTCGGCGTGATCGAAGCGGCGATCCAGGGCACCCGCGAAGTCAGCATGGCGGTGATCGCCTCCACGCTCACCAATATCGCGGTGTTCCTGCCGCTGGTGTTCGTGCAGGGCATCGCCGGCGAACTGTTCCGCGACCAGGCGCTCACCGTCGCCACCGCCATCGGCATTTCGCTGTTGGTGTCGATGACCCTGATCCCGATGCTCAGCGGTTGGCGCGATCGCGCGCCGATGGCGTTCCCCGAGGAAACGCCGCATCCGCAGTGGCAGCCGCAGAGCCGCTGGCAGAAGCCGTTCGCGGTGACCGGCCGCGGCGTGGGCGCGGGTTTTCGCGGCTTCTTCTTCGGGATCGCGTACGTGTTCGTGTGGATCTGGCGCGGGCTGTCCGCGGTGATCGGCCCGGTGATGGGCAAGCTCAGCGATCTGGCGATGGCGCCGTATCACAAGGTGGAGGAGTCGTATCTGCGCCTGTTGCCCGGCGCGCTGCGTCGTCCGACGCTGGTGTTGGGCTCCGCCGCGGTGGCGTTCGCGCTGAGTCTGCTGGCGGTGCCGCTGTTGGGCACCGACCTGATCCCGCAGCTGGCCCAGGACCGTTTCGAGATGACGGTGAAATTGCCGCCGGGTACGCCGTTGCGCGATACCGACCGGATCGTGCGCGAGCTGCAGCAGGCGCACGCGAAGGACGAAGGCATCCGCGCGCTGTACGGCGTCAGCGGTAGCGGCACGCGCCTCGACGCCAGCCCGACCGAAAGCGGCGAGAACATCGGCAAGCTCAGCGTGGTGATGGCCAAGAGCGGTGACGATGAGCGCGAAGCCGCGCTGATCGACGGACTGCGCGAAAGCGCTTCCGATTACGCCGGCACCCAGGTCGATTTCAGCCGCCCCGAGTTGTTCAGCTTCTCGATGCCGCTGGAAATCGAACTGCGCGGCCAGGATCTGGACAGCATCCAGCGCGCGGGCCGCAAGATGGCCGACATGCTGCGCGAAAACCCGCATTACGCCGACGTGAAATCGACGGTGGAGCAGGGTTTCCCGGAAATCCAGATCCATTTCGACCAGGAACGCGCCGGTGCGCTGGGCCTCACCACCCGCCAGATCGCCGATGCGGTGGTGAAGAAGGTGCGTGGCGATGTCGCCACCCGCTACAGCCTGCGCAGCCGCAAGATCGATGTGCTGGTGCGGGCGCGCGAGAGCGACCGCGCCACGCTCGAGGACATCAAGCGGTTGATCGTGAATCCGGGCAGCGCCAATCCGGTGACGCTCGAATCGGTGGCCGAGGTGACCTCGACGACCGGCCCGAGCGAAATCCATCGCGCCGATCAGGTGCGGGTGGCGATCGTGTCCGCCAACCTCAACGACATCGATCTCGGCGCCGCGGTGCGCGAAGTCGAGCAGATGGTCGCGAACGCCGACGGCGGACTCGGGGCCGGGATCGGCATGCACATCGGCGGTCAGGGCGAAGAGCTGTCGGAATCGCTGCAATCGCTGCTGTTCGCGTTCGGCCTGGCGATCTTCCTGGTCTATCTGGTGATGGCATCGCAGTTCGAATCGCTGCTGCACCCGTTCGTCATCCTGTTCTCGATTCCGCTGGCGCTGGTCGGCGCGGTATTGGCGCTGCTGCTCACCGGTTCGACGATCTCGATCGTGGTGTTCATCGGCCTGATCCTGCTGGTCGGTCTGGTGGTGAAGAACGCGATCATCCTGATCGACAAGGTGAATCAGGCGCGCGAGGGCGGCATGGCCAAACGCGAGGCGCTGGTCGAAGGCGCACGTTCGCGCCTGCGTCCGATCATCATGACCACGCTCTGCACCCTGTTCGGCTTCCTGCCACTGGCCCTGGCCTTCGGCGAGGGCGCCGAGGTGCGCTCGCCGATGGCGATCACGGTGATCGGCGGTCTGCTGATGTCGACCCTGTTGACCCTGGTGGTGATTCCGGTGGTCTACGATCTGCTGGATCGCCGCCCGGACAGCGATTACGTCGCCCGTGCGCGTCGCGCCCGCGCCAGGCATGGCGAGGATTTCGATGACATCGATGGGCAGGCCGTTGCGTCCAATGGCCCTCCGTCCGACACCATGCAGCCGGGGAGCACGCAGTCGTGAGCGTCGCCGAGTTCAGCATCAAGCGTCCCGTCACCACGGTGATGTTCTTCGTCTCGCTGTTCGTGGTCGGCCTGATCGCAGCGGTGCGGTTGCCGCTCGAAGCGCTGCCCTCGATCACGTTCCCGGGCATCTTCGTGCAGTTGCCGTACAGCGGTTCGACGCCCGAGGAGGTCGAGCGCACGGTGCTGCGCCCGGTGGAAGAAGCGGTTTCGACCATGAGCGGCGTCAAGCGCATGGAAGGCAGCGCGGGTTCCGAGGGCGCGTCGATGTTCATCCAGTTCACCGACTGGGAACGCGACGCTTCGATCGCCGCGTCCGAGGCGCGCGAACGCATCGACGCCATCCGCGACGATCTGCCGGACGATCTGCAGCGTTACTTCGTGCTGAAGTTCTCGACGTCCGACGAGCCGATCCTCAAGGTGCGCCTGGCCAGCAAACGCGACATGACCCGCGAATACGAGTTGATCGATCGCGAGTTCAAGCGCCGGCTGGAACGCATCCCCGGCGTGGCCCGCGTCGATGTGCTGGGCGCGGCGCCGAACGAGGTGGAGATCGCGATCTCCTCCGATCGGCTCAACGCGCACGGCATCGGCCTGAACGAACTGAACAGCCGCCTGCGCGAAGTGAATTTCTCGGTGTCGGCGGGTCAGATCGACGATGGCGGCCGGCGGTTGCGCGTACAGCCGGTCGGCGAGATCGTCGATCTGCAGCAGTACCGGGATATCGTCGTCGACAACAAAGGCACGCGCCTCGCCGATGTCGCCGATGTCAAGCTCAAGCCCGCCTATATCGATTACGGCCGCCGCCTCGACGGCCAGCCTGCGGTCGGCCTCGACATCTTCAAGGAGCGCAGCGCGAATCTGGTGGAGGTCGGGCGCAATGTGCTGAAGGAAGTGGAGACCATCGCCAAGGATCCCGTGCTCGATGGCGTGCAGGTCAAGATCGTGGACGACGACGCTGCGGCGGTGACTGGTTCGCTGCTCGAGCTGGCCGAAGCCGGCCTGGTCGGCCTGCTGCTGTCGATCATCGTGCTGTACTTCTTCCTGCGGCATTGGCCGTCGACCCTGATGGTGTCGACCGCGATTCCGATCTGCTTCGTGATGACCCTCGGTTTCATGTATTTCGCCGGGGTCACGCTCAATATCCTGACCATGATGGGGCTGCTGCTGGCGGTCGGCATGCTGGTCGACAACGCCGTGGTCGTGGTGGAGAGCATCTACCAGGAACGCGAGCGGATGCCCGGTCAGCCGATGCTGGCATCGATCATCGGCACCCGCAACGTGGCCATCGCGCTGTCCGCGGGCACGCTGTGCCACTGCATCGTGTTCGTTCCGAATCTGTTCGGCGAACGCAATCCGATCAGTATCTTCATGTCCCAGATCGCGGTGACCATTTCGGTGTCGTTGCTCGCATCGTGGCTGGTGGCGGTGAGTCTGATCCCGATGCTCTCGGCGCGGATGAAGACGCCCCCGGCGGTCCGCAACGAAACGGGACTGATCCCATCGCTGCAGCGTCATTACGCCACGTTCCTGCGCTGGACGCTGGATCATCGCGGCAAGAGCATTCTCGGCATCCTGCTGATCGTGTTGCTGAGCATGATTCCCGCCACCCAGATGAAGACCAACATGTTCGGCGGCGAGGATGCCGGCGAGGCCGACATCTTCTATCAGTGGAACGGCGCCTACACCAAGCAGCAGATGTCCGACGAAATTCTCGCGGTGGAGAAATTCCTCGACGCCAACCGCAAGAAATACCGGATTTCGCAGATCTACTCGTTCTATAGCGAGCAGGGCTGGGGCGGCACCCAGATCAAGTTCGATACCGACGATCTGGACCAGACCACCAAGCTCGTCGAAGAGCTGCGCGAAGCGATGCCGAAGTCTGCGCGCGCGAAGATCGGGATCGGCGATCAGGGTCAGCAGGGCGGCGGTGGAATGGGTGGCGAAAGCGTCGAGTTCAGGCTGGTCGGCGATTCCGCCGAGACGCTGAAGGAGATCGCCCACGATATCGTGCCGATGCTTGCGCGTCGCAAAGAGCTGCTCGACGTGCGCGTCGACAGCGGCGACCAGAACAGCCAGATGTCGATCCGCGTCGATCGCGAGCGCGCCGCCGCTTTCGGTTTCAGTGCTGAGCAGGTCTCGCAGTTCGTGGGTCTGGCCTTGCGTGGTGCGCCCTTGCGGGAGTTCCGCCAGGGCGACGCCGAGGTGCCGGTGTGGGTCAGGTTCGCGGGCGCCGAAGGCTACGGCGTGGAGGGCGTGTCCGCGTTCACCGTGCGCTCGCCCGACGGCCGCGTCGTGCCGCTCACCGCGATGGTGGATGTGCGGATCGACGCCGCCGCGTCGGAGATCCAGCGTTCCAACCGCCAGACCACGCTGACCATCCGTGCGAATCTCGCCGACAAAGTGTCCATGCCCGATGCGCGTACGGCGATGGAAGACACGATGAAAGTGATTCCGTTCCCGGCCGGCTACACCTACACGTTCGACGGCAGCGGCTTCCAGGAGGACGACGATGCCTTCAAGCAGATGATGATCAATCTGGTGATCGCGCTCATCATGATCTACGTGGTGATGGCGTCGGTGTTCGAATCGCTGCTGTTCCCGACCGCGATCATGAGCGGCGTGGTGTTCTCGATCTTCGGCGTGTTCTGGCTGTTCTGGCTGACCGGCACGGAGTTCAACGTGATGGCCTTCATCGGCATCCTGGTGCTGATGGGCGTGGTGGTGAACAACGGCATCGTGATGATCGAGCACATCAACAATCTGCGACGGCGCGGCATGTCGCGTACCGATGCGCTGGTGGAAGGCAGCCGCGAACGCCTGCGTCCGATCCTGATGACGATGGGCACCGCGATTCTGGCGATGGTGCCGATCGCGCTGGGCCAGACCAAGATGGCCGGCGACGGCCCGCCGTACTTCCCGATGGCCCGCGCCATCGCCGGCGGACTGGCGTTCTCGACCGTGGTCAGCCTGTTGTTCCTGCCGACGATCTATGCGGTGCTGGACGACATGCGCGCCGGCACCACACGGATGATCGCGCGGGCGCGCGGCAAGCGCGGCGTTCCGGTCGTTGCGGTCGCATCCGTGTCTGGCGAGTTGGCGGAGGAGCAGTGATGATTCTGCGCGATGAGGCCAAGAGCGGAAGAGCCGGCGCGTCGTTTTACGGCGTACTGGTGCTTGCGGCAGTGCTGACCACGGTCGTCCACGAAACCGCGCATTGGGCGATGGGCAGTGCGCTTGGCCATGAGATGGCGATGAGTTTCAACGAAGCCTATGCGGTGTCGGGAGCAGGCATTCCGACCCGGGATGCGATGTTGATCACCGCAGCCGGCCCAGCCATTACTCTGCTGCAGGCGCTGGTCGCATATGCGTTGATTCGTGGCCGTGGCTTGCCGCTGGCCTATCCGTTTCTGTTCGCCGCCTGGTTCATGCGTTTCGCCGCGTCCTTCGTCAGCCTGTTCCATCCCAACGACGAAGCGCGTCTCAGCATCGATCTGCTCGGTGGCATGTGGTGGTTGCCTGCTACCGTGGTGCTGGGCTTACTCGCGCTGCTGTGGTCGGCGGCACGCCGGCTGGGCTTCGGCTGGAAGACGAATCTTGCCTGCTATCTCATCTGCAGTGTACTGACTGCCATGATCGTCTTCGGCGACAGGTTGCTCTGAACGTTTCTGCTGGTTGCGGTGGCGTGCATCGGTGGTGCTCACTTCATCAGTTGCGCCAGCATTCTTGCGCCGCCGGTCCACACGCCGATGGCGGTGCCGAGGCTGGTCAGGAAGAAGTTCAACAAAGTGCGCGCGACGCGGTTGCGCCACCAGCCCTTCACGGTCTGCACGTCGTCGCGCAGGGCCATGAAGTCGGCGTAGGTCGGTTTACGCACCCAGGCCTCGACCAGCGCGCTGAGCGTGCCGGAGGCCAGCGCCGGGTGCAGCGGGGTGATCGGCGAAGCGACGAAAGCGGTGAGGATGCTCAGCGGATGGCCGCCGGCGATGGCGCAGCCGATCGCGCCGAGCGTGCCGGTGACCAGCACCCACTGCAGCACCAGATCGCTGCCGACTTCGAAACCGCCGCGCCAGAATCCCCAGACGAAGCCGCCCAGCACGAACGCGGCCAGCAGCAGGGTGAACCACGGGAACGACGACTTCTGCGCGACCGCTTCCAGTTCGACGCGCAGGGTCGCGGGGTCGCGGTCGTCTTCAGCCAGATGCTTCGCGAGGCCCTGCAGATGACCGGCGCCGACCACCGCCAGCACTTCGCGCGCAGTGCCCTGTGCCGGGATCTCGCGCAACCGTGCGGCCATATACTGATCGCGCTCGGCGATCACGGTTTCGTACAGCGCCGGGCTGTCGGCGGCGAATTCGCTGAAGCTCGACTCCAGCATGTCGCCTTCCTTCAGGCCTTCGATCTGTTCGTCCGAGACTTTTTCGTCGAAGAACAGCGACGCCATCAGCCCGCCGGACACCTTCGCGCGGCCCCACCAGCCCAGCCGCTGCATCGCGCGCCGGAAGGTCAGGCCGACGTCTCGGTCGATCAGGTGCAGCGACAGCCCGCGTTCGCGCGCATCCAGCACGGCGGCCTTGAGCTCCGCGCCGGGTTCGATGTCGAGTTGTTCGGCGAGCCGGCGCTGATACGCCGCAAGCCCAAGATTCGCGGCGAACACCGCGGTCTTGCCTTCGCGCAGCACTTTCACCAGATCGAGCCGCGCGAGCGCATCGGGGTCGGTCAAGGCCTGCGCGCGCTGCGGGTCGAGTTCGACCGCGATGGTGTCGTAATCGCCGCTGGCGATGGCCGTGCGCACCACGTCGACGCTGGTCTTGGAGATGTGCGCGGTGCCCAACAGCGTGTAGCGCACGCCGTCGCGTTCGACGATGGCGTGGGGTTGGTCGGCGATTGTGACGGGAAGATCCGTCGCGATGGGAAGCGCTTTCGCGGTCGGGAGATCTGCAGCGGTGTCGTCGGTCATCAAAGGCGCCTGGCGAGCCGCATTCCGGCTTCAATCCGGATTGTCAGGCCCAGTGCAGGCCCAGCGCAACCGCATACAACACGGTCGCGCAGAGGATTCCCCGGAACGGGATGCGGAACCAGTAAATCCTGGCCAGGACCAACAGCGCCGCGAGAAATGCGAATCCCAGCGACAGCAGGAATGCCGAATCGAACAACAGTGCGGGCTGCACGACCGCCAGATAGACGTACATCGCACCGAACAGCATCGCGCCCAGGCTGTGGCTGGCGTTGAAGCCGACCCAGGCGTTCCACATCGTGACTTCGCGGGTCAGGAATGGCGACACCGCTTTCATCCGCGTTTCCAGCTCGGCATCGCGCGGCGAGAATGCGTTGCCGAAGAACGTGTAGTACAGGTGGATGCCGCCCAGCGCGAACACGATGCCCGCGCTGGTGGCGATCAGCAGTTGCGATGCGAATGTCGGGGCGAAAGCCATCGTCGATCCTTCAGGCGAAACCATACGGAAGATTCGGCGAGGAGACGATCCGCGCACCCACTGATTCGCTGCGCAGGAAACGCAGCGCGTCGGCGATCACCAGCGGATGTTCGGCGATGCGGTTGTGGCCGTAGCCGCGGGTGCTGAGCATGCGCGCGCCGTGCCACAGCCGCGCGTAGCGTTCGCCCTCGGACCACGGCACTTCGCGGTCCTCCACGTCATGAACGATCAGCGCCGGGCGGCCGATCATCGGCGCGTTGCGGTGCGCCTGCAGGTCGTCGATCGGCACCCGGGTTTCGCGTTCGAACAGCATCGCCATCCGCCGCCCGAAATACAGGCCCAGCCACAGGAAGCGGCTGAAGCGCTCCATCGCCGCCAGCGGATCGGCGGCGGGAGCGATCAGGATCGCGCGTTCGGCATCGAGCCCGCGCGCGAGGGCCACCGCTGCGGCGGTACCGCCCAGCGAGTGACCGAGGACCGCCGCGGCCGGGCCGTAGTGCTGGCCGACGGCGAGCAGATGACAGGCGAAATCCGGCAGCGTGGTGCGTTGGCCGCCGCTCTTGCCGTGCCCGGCCTGATCGAAGGCGACGACCGCGTAACCCGCGGCCTGCAGCGGTTCGATCCACGGCGCGATGCGGGTGCCGTGGCTGGACCAGCCGTGTGCGAACAGGATGTACGGCTGTCGCTGCGGATCGCCCCAGACGTAGGTGGCGATTTCGATCCCGTCCACCGTCAGCCGCTCCTCGCGCGCTCCGGCGGTCGGCGCGCTGGCCGCCCGCGCGCGGCTTGAGCGGAACGGCGTGGTGAACAATCTCGCGGCGCGCACCAGCGTCGTGTCCGGCAGCAGGCGACCGCCGATCAAAAAGGCGATCCGTACGCTGTACAAATTCAATAAAATACGAACGTTCGTGCTAATTTTTGTGAATGGGAAAGTCATGGCGAATCTCCGTGGGGCGGATCAGTCTTGGTGGGGCTGCTGCTTGGGCAGCGGCTAGGGCAAATAGCCCTGCAGAAGCCGGTCGAACATCCGCTGGCCGTGCTTGGTGGCGGTGTCGAGGTCGGTGATCGCCATGTCGTGCTGGACCGCGAGCGCGATGGCGTTAATTTCGAAAGAGAATTGCCCGGCGTCGAGGTCGTCGCGCAGTTCGCTGGTATTGACGGCCATGCCGATGGCGCGGACCAGTTCGTTGCGCCAGCGCTGATGGTGCATCAGCACCCGGTCGCGCAGCGGGCCAGGGCGATCGTCGTACTCGCTGACCGCGGTCAACAGCAGGCAGCCGCCGCGATCCCGGCGCAGCCAATCGAGCCAGTTGGCGAAGATCGCCCGCAGCCGGGGGAGGCCGCGGCCGGCTTTGAGCGCCGGAATCAGGGTGTGTTCGCCGAAACGCAGCGCCGCAGCGTCCAGTACCGCCAGCTGCAGGTCTTCGCGCGAACCGAAATGAGCGAACACTCCGCTTTTCGACATGCCCACCGTGTCCGCCAACGGGCCGATCGACAAGCCTTCCAACCCGGCCGATGCGGCGATCATGTAGGCGCGCTCCACGATCATGTCGCGGGTCGCGGCGCCTTTGGAGGTGGGGGCGGCGGGCGTCATGACGCTTTTATAGAACGACCGTTCGTTTCTTTGCAAGCGGCAGGCGATGAGCGGTCGCAGGAAGCTGTCGGCCGCTATGGCGCTTCTTCAATCGCCACCGCGCTCAATCAGTCGCGGTAGCGCTTCAGCAGGTCGCCGTAGGCGTCGATCCGGCGATCGCGCAGGAATGGCCAGATGCGGCGGACATGTTCGCTGCGGGCCATGTCGATATCGGCCATCAGGATCGTCGGCTCGGTGCCGGCTTCGGCCAGGAATTCGCCCTGCGGGCCGAGGATATGGCTGTTGCCCCAGAAATCGATGCCGGCGGCATCCAGCGGCGACTGCTCGTGACCGACCCGGTTGCAGGACAGCACCGGCAGGCCGTTGGCGACCGCATGGCCGCGGTGGCTGAGGATCCACGCGCCGCGCTGGCGGTCTTTCTCGGCCTGTTCGTCGCCGGGATCCCAGCCGATGGCGGTCGGATACAGCAGCAGTTCCGCGCCGGCCAGCGCCATCAGCCGTGCGGCTTCCGGATACCACTGATCCCAGCACACCAGCACGCCGAGGCGGCCGACCGAGGTGTCGATCGGATTGAAGCCGAGGTCGCCGGGCGTGAAGTAGAACTTTTCGTAGAAGCCCGGATCGTCCGGGATGTGCATCTTGCGGTACTTGCCGGCGGTGCTGCCGTCGGCGTCGAACACCACCGCGGTGTTGTGATACAGGCCGGCGGCGCGGCGCTCGAACAGCGAGCTCACCAGCACCACGCCGTGCCGTTTCGCCAGCGTGGCTAGGCGTTCGGTGCTGGGACCGGGAATCGGCTCGGCCAGATCGAATTCGTCCACCGACTCGTGCTGGCAGAAATACGCGCCGTTATGCAGTTCCTGCAGCAGCACCAGCTTGGCGCCGCGCTTCGCGGCTTCGCTGACGCGGGTTTCGATCACCGCCAGATTGGCCTCGGCATTGCCGCGGCCTTGATCGACGATGGCCTTTTCCTGGATCAGCGCAACGGGCAGAGTCTTGGTTTTCATGGTGTATCGCAACCTCTCGCGAAGCGGACGTCGTAGGGCGGGCCCAGGCCCGCCGTCGCACATTTCCGCCACAATCTTACGTCTGGCGGAACGTTGAAGCGTTCAGGCTCAGCCCAACACGCCTTCCGGCAACTGCATGGTGATGCAGTGCAGACTGCCGTTCTGCCAGATCAGCGGGCGGCACGGCACCGGCACGATGGCGCGGCCCGGGAAGGCCTCGGCCATCACTTCCTGCGCGCGGGCATCGGCCACATCGCCGTAGGACGGGATCAGCACCGCGCCGTTGACGATCAGGAAATTGGCGTAGCTGGCGGCTAGGCGGCGGCCGTCGTCGAACACTGGCTTCGGCCACGGCAGCGCGAACAACCGGTACGGCGCGCCGTCGCGGGTGCGCAATGCCGACAGTTCGGCGGCCATGGCCTGCAGTTCGGGGTAGTGGGTGTCGCTCACATCGTCGCAACCCTGATAGACGATGGCGTCCTCGGCGGCGAAGCGGGCGAGGGTGTCGATGTGGGCGTCGGTGTCGTCGCCTTCCAGATAGCCGCGCTCGAGCCACAGCACCCGGCGCTGGGCGAGCCAGCCGGACAGTTTCGCGGTGAGTTCTTCGCGCGACGCCTGCGGATGACGCTCGTGCAGGCAGCGCCAGGTCGTCAGCAGGGTGCCGGCGCCGTCGGTTTCGATGCCGCCGCCTTCCAGCGCGAAGTCGATCTCATGGCGCTGCACGTCGGCGAACACGTTCTGTGCGACCAGCGCCTCGACCAGACGGTCGTCGCGGCTGGCCTCGAACTTGCCGCCCCAGCCGGTGAAGCGGAAATCCAGCAGTCGCGACGCTGCTCCTTCTTCGCTCGCGCGCAGCGTCACCGGGCCGGAATCGCGCAGCCAGGTGTCGTCGTACTCGACGGTAACGAAGCGCACGCGAGCCATGTCTACCCGCGCCGAGCGCAGTCTGGCTTCGGCATAGATCTGCAGGTCGTCGTCGGCGACGCAGATCACCGCATCCTGGAATGCGGTGATGGCGGCGACGAGGGCGATGTAGGTTTCTTCGACTTCGACCAGGCGCGGGCCCCAGTCGGTCTCGGAATGCGGCCACGCGATCAGAACGGCGGACTGGGGTTCCCACTCCGTGGGAAAACGATACTTGACGGTCATGAGGTCAGCGGATCGGCGGCTTCGGTCCGACTTCGTTCGCGCCGGCGCGGATGGCGACGGCGTCGATCACCCGGTCTTTCTCGAAATAGACGACGAAATTCGCATAGGTCCAGCGGTTGATCGAGGGCCACTGGCGCTTCTGGCCGCCGCGGGGATCCAGGCGCTGGGTCGGCGCACCGTATTTGCGCTCGACATCGGCCATGCGCATGCCGCGGGCGGGCAGGGCCATGCCGGCTTCTTCACTCACTCGTTCGATCAGCAGGGTTTCGGCGGACGCCTGCGGGGCAGCGGCCGCGAACAGGATGGCAGCGAGAATGGCGGCGGGGAGCTGGCGCATGGGGGATCTCCTCAATCGTAAATGCGGGTGCGAAATACGGATGGCGTTCGAAGGGCGGGGCGCCCCACGTGCGTCGCCGATTGTAAGCGCATCCGTAAGCGCATCGCGACAGCGTGCGCGATCGCGGCGGAACCGGGACGCCAGACGCGACAAAGGCCGCGCGGGGCGGCCTTTGTCCGGGTCTGCAGCACAGCTGCCATATAAGATGTATCGCAGCGTGCTTCTGGATCCAAGCGTTTATTTTTTTCAGCGCTGACGCGCTTTGATCGTACTCCGCTTGTTTCAGCGCTGACGCGCTTTGAAACGCGGATTCGACTTGCAGATCACGAAGACCTTGCCACGGCGGCGGACGACTTTGCAGTCGCGGTGACGGGTCTTCGCCGACTTCAGGGAGGACAGGACCTTCATGGGGCACCTCGGCAATAACGCAGTTGAGTGGATGGGAATGACGCGGATGGTAAATCAGCTGGTTATTCTGCCGGTATTTCGCAGGCGATTCAAGTGGTTGCGTCAATCGATTGTATCGCCGGGCCGTGGAGCGGGCGAGCTGCCGGCTACAATGGGTGCCCCCGATATCACTGCCGAGCCCGACATGCCCGATCCCGCCGCTCCCGATCCGGTCGCGCCCGCCGCGAAAGTCGATGTTCTCACCATCGACGGCCCCTCGGGTTCCGGCAAGGGCACCATCAGCCGGTTAGTGGCGAATCGTCTGGGCTGGCATTACCTCGATTCCGGTGCCCTCTACCGCGGCGTCGGCGTCGCCGCCAGCTGGGCCGGGCTGGATCTGGCCGACCCCGCGGCGCTGGTCCGCTGCGCATTCGACGCCCATATCAGCTTCGTCGAGGCCGCCGACGGCGAGCTGCGGGTGATCGTGAACGGGGTCGACGCCACCGACGAGCTGCGCACCGAGA
>CBIHKW010000095.1:0-17045 GCA_966203835.1 uncultured Thermomonas sp. | reverse complement strand
TGATCGTGTAGTCGGCGCTGTTGGTGTAGGTCTGGCCGGTGGGCGGGGTGCCGCCGCCGGTGTAGCCGGTGATCCAGTTGACCACGGTGACGACTTCCGAATACACGCCGTACTTGTTCGGACGCGCGCAACCGTCGCCCCAGCTGACGACGCCGATGCTGTAGATCGAGCCGTTGTAGGGGGCCACGAGCGGACCGCCGCTGTCGCCCTGGCAGGAATCCTTGCCGCCCGCGGCGAGGCCGGCGCAGATCATGGTGGCGGCATGGATCTGGCCGTTGTACGAGCTGGCCGAGTTGCAGGTGGCATCGGATACGACCGGGATCGTCACTTCGCGCAGAGCGGTCGTGCCGCTGCCGCCTTCCGACGTGGCGCCCCAGCCCAGGGTGGTGACGGGATCGCCCGGCTTGGCGACGGCCTGCATCACCGTGGCGTTGGGCAGCTTGGCGCGGATCAGATTGGTGGGGAACGTGCCGTTGATGCGGAGGAGCGCGTAATCGTATGCCGAGGTGCCGCTGTTGTAGCTCGGGTGCGGGATGTACTGGGCGACGCTGTACGCCGTCTGGCTACCGGTGTTGTTGGAGCCTGCACGCACCGTGCTCTGGCTGCCGCAATGCGCGGCGGTCAGCACCCAGCTGTCGGCGATGATCGTGCCGCCGCAGCCGGAGGTGCGCACGGTGAACGAACGATCGCCGACCGCGGGGACGCCGCCGACGATGCGTCCATTCACTTGATTGAACGGGGTGCTGGGCTTCCAGGTGCCCGGCTGCACGGTGCGGTCGGCGGCGAAGGACACGGTGCTGGCGGCGAGCAACGACAGCAGCAGGGTGCTTGAAGCAACGCGAATACGATTTTTCATTTCGGTTTATTTCCCTATATTTGATGTTTGTCAGGATGTCGTATGCATGACGCGATGCGGACATGCGCATTGAAGCGTGCGCATTGGAACCATGCAGATTGGAGCCATGCACACAGGACGCATGCGCATCGCGATTGCTTTGGAACGCGGCGAACCCGCTCCCGTTTCCCTGTGGCGAAGAGTGGTGCCGTACTGCACGACACGTTTCGCGTGGATGCACGCACCGAGTGTCTGCGGTTGACCTGACAGTCCTGCCTGTCGGCGTGTGGATGCGACAGGCGGCCTGCTGGGGTACGTCGATGTTATTCGCACTTCGGGACATGCGGCCATGATGAATCGTCATGACCGCATGTTGTCGCTTCGACCATCGTTTCCTTGCAGAAACGCTTTGAAACTAGGGTTTTCATTGCCTCTGCGCGGGTGTCGGCGCGCAGAAGAAATGAAGCGGCCCCGGCGAATCCGGGCCGCTTCGTGCCGCGATGAAGCAACGCTTACGGAGCGAAGTACGTCGCGATCGAGGAATACACATCCGAGAAGCGCGAGTAGTAGTCCGGAGCGGTCGGCGCGGTGCAGTACGACGTGCCGCCGTACAGACCGCCGCGCAGCTGATGCGTGCCGCTGGCGTTCACCGTGAACAATGCGGAACCCGAAGACCCGCCTTCGGTCACACCGGTATTCCACACCACGCGATACAGCGGCGACTTGCCGTCGATCGAGGTCGACAGACCCGTCACCGAACCCAGCGAATACATCTTGGCGTCGCCGGCCGGATGATGGATGCCGACGATCGCGGTGCCGGTGGCGCCGATCGCCGCATTCGTCCACGACGCATACACCGCGCCAGCCGGCGGAGCGGTCTTCAATTCCAGCAGCAGGGTGTCGCGGGTGGTGTTGGAATGACGCAGGTAAGCGCCGCCGGTCAACGTGACCGCGCCCGCAGCCTGGGTGGTGCCGCCGCAGGTGGTGGCCTTGTAGAACCAGTACGTCTGCAGGGTATTGGCGACGGTCTGGCTGCTGATGCAGTGCGCGGCGCTCCAGAACAGACGCTTCTTCGGCGAATGCGTGTTGTTCAGCAGCGTGCCGGTACAGAGGTACGAACTGCCGCTCTTGGTGAACACCATGCGCGCGACCGCTTTCTCGGCGTTGAGGAAGCCGGCGGTGGGGCTGACGCGACACACGATGTCTTTCTCGCAGCTGTCGCTTTCGCCGATCTTGCTGCCCAGTTTGGCCAACGCGCTTTCGCTCGCGATCGGGCTGGTGTCGAGATGCGAGATCTGCGGGATGGCGAGGCTGAAGTTCTGCGGTTGCTGACCCTTCGCCAACACGATTTCCACCGTGGCCTTTTCGCCCATCAGCACCGGCGACCAACCGGCCTGCTGGCCGACGAACTCGCGGCCGTTCTGTTCGAACACGCGGCCATCGTTGCCGCCGAAGCGCAGCGTGACGGCGGCGGGATTGCCGCGACCGTTGCTTTTCAGCGTCACACCGGCGCGCATCGCGACTGCGGTGGCGGAAGAAATTTCGAAACGCGCGGCCATGCTGCCGTCGCTCTGGCGTTCCCAGCCCAGATTGGGCAGCGAGATCCTGCCGTTCGGTACGCTGCGCGCGAAACCGACTTCGAAGGGTTGGCCGCGCTTGACCTGATCCACGCGACGCGACTTCAGCGCGCGGGTGTCGGCGAGCGCGGGCGAAGCCAGCGCGATCAGCGTAGGCGCAGTGGCTTCGCGGGTGGCGAATGCGGCGGCGCCCATGGCCTTGGCCATCGGTGTTTCGCTCACGAAGGCTTCGCCCATTTCGACGGTCGGCGCAGCGGCATGGACGAAGGGTGCGGCGAGCAACGTTGAAACGATCGCGATACAGATGCGGTTCTTGCGTACCATTGGCGACTCATCCTTTTGACGTTTGGTGCGATCTGGAACGCCAACACGCAACGCATCTTCCATGGCCAGCGATGGCCGGGAAGAGCCTGTGTCGTTCCCCGAGGGTGGTGTTGTTTCTGGGTGCCGTGCCGCCGCGCATGGGGCAGCAGGCTTCCTGAGCGTATACGTGCCGTCGCCCTATTGTTGCGACTGCAGTCACCGTTCAAAGTCGAATATCGCCGTCCTGATCGATGCTGCAATGCGGTAGTCGAAGATATTCAACAACAGCGATGCGATAGACGAAACAGTCGGATATTTTCCGACGCGACCGCAGCGGCCGCGCGCTCAGCGGAATACGCGCCGCAACAGCTCAGTCGTCCGCGATGCCGGATTCTGCCGGATCTGCTTTTCCTGCTCCGCGATGACATGGAACAAGCCATCGATGGCTTCGCGGGTCACGTAATCGTCGAGGTCGGCGCTGGTGGCGGAGCCCTGGCCGCCGCCGAGCAGTGCGCCCATGCTGCTGCCGCCGGCTTTTTTGCTGAAGTCCTTGTACTTCTGGGTCACGCCCACCGATGCGGTCTGTTTTTCCACGATCGGCCGGAACGCGGCGTAGAGTTTCTGCTCGCTGCTGCGGCGGAAAAAATCGGTGGCGGAGGTTTCGCCGCCGCGCACCAGGCCGATGGCATCCTGCAGGGTCATCTGCCGCACCGCGTCGGCGAGAATGCCCGCCGCCGCCGGCACCGCTTTCTCCGCGGCGCGATTCATCGACAGCTCGAAGGCATCCACTTTCTTGCCGGCGCCGAGTTGGCGCGCGAGGTCGGCGAGTTTGCGGACTTTTTCCGGCACGAAAATCTTCACCGCCTGATCGCGGAAGAAGCCGTCTTCCTTGCCCAACTGACGCACCGCGCGGTCCACGCCCTGCGCCAATGCTTCCTTGATGCCGCCGCTGGCGTCGCGTTCGCTCAGCCCCGCGTTGTTCTTGCTGCCGAGCAGTTGCTGCTTCAACTGCTGCTCCAGCGATTGCGCGCTGGCGCCGGCCGCAGCCGTGGCGATCATGATGCATGCAGTGAGGACAAAGGCGGGACGACGCATGGTGGTGCTCCTCGCGGATGATGGCGGCAGCATACCCCTCGCACGACGTACCATGTGCGCAGAAAGAGGAGAATGCATGAAGATCCTGGTGACCGGTGGCGGTGGTTTTCTCGGCCACGCCCTGTGCAAAGGTCTGATCGAGCAGGGCCACGAAGTCGCGAGCTACAACCGCGGGCATTACCGCACGCTCGAGCCGCTGGGCGTGCGTCAGATCCAGGGCGATCTGGCGAACCGCGATGCGATGGTCGCGGCCTGCGCGGGCATGGAGGCGGTGTTCCACAACGCCGCCAAGGCCGGCGCCTGGGGCAGTTACGAGAGCTACCATCTCGCGAACGTCGTCGGTACCGAGAACGTGCTCGCCGGCTGCCGAGCGCACGGCATCGGCCGGCTGGTCTATACGTCCACGCCCAGCGTTACGCATCGCGCCACCCACCCGGTGGAAGGCGGCACCGCCGACACCGTGCCTTACGGCGAAGGCTTCAAGGCGCCGTATGCCACCACCAAGACGATTGCCGAAAAAGCGGTGCTGGCCGCCAACGGGCCGGATCTCGCCACCATCGCGCTGCGACCGCGGCTGATCTGGGGGCCGGGCGATCAACAACTTCTCCCGCGCTTGGCGTCGCGGGCAAAAGCCGGACGACTGCGGTTCGTGGGCGGCGGCCACAACGTCATCGATACCACTTATATCGACAACGCGGCGCAGGCGCATTTCGACGCCTTCGCGCATCTGGCGCCGGGCGCGGCCTGCGCCGGGCGCGCGTATTTCATCAGCAACGGCGAACCGAAGCCGGTGCGCGAGATCGTCAACGCACTGCTGCGCGCGGCGGGCGCGCCCACGGTGGAGAAGAGCCTGCCGTTCGGTGTGGCCTATGCCATCGGCGCCGCCTGCGAATGGCTGTGGCCGCTGCTGCGGCTGAAGGACGAGCCGCCGCTGACGCGCTTCCTCGCTGAACAGCTCAGCACCACGCACTGGTATTCGATGGCGCCGGCGACGCGCGACTTCGGCTATGTGCCGCGGGTGACGATCGAGGAAGGCCTGAAGCGACTTGCCGCTTCTTACGCGGGTGCCGGCGACGCCTGATCGCCTTGTCTCCTTCCCCTGCACAGCGGGGGAAGGCCGGGATGGGGGCCATCAAGCGCAACGCACGACCGGGGCGGACACGCATCCGCCCGCTAGAATGCCCGCATGACTGCCTCCCCCTTCGATTGGAAACCGCTGGCCGGCCGCGCGCTGGAAAGCGCACTCAACCGCGCCATCGCCCTGGACCCCGACACCCGCGACGCATTGCAGCCGCTGGATGGCCGCAGCGTGGTGCTGGCGTTGGACGCCGCCGAGGCGCCGCTGGCGATGCGACTGCAGGTGGATGGCGAGCGGTTGCGGGTCGGGCCGGTCGACCCTGAACAAACGCCCGATCTGGCCGTGCGCAGCACGTTCGGCGGCGTCTTGTCGCTGGGCATGCAGACCTTGCTGCCGAAGCTGCTCGGCAGACGCGATGACGACGCCGACGCCGTGCCGGTGGGGCGCATGCGGATCGAAGGCGATGCCGAACTCGCGCGCCGTCTGCAGCGCTTGGCCGAGCGTTTCGATCCCGACTGGCAGCAGCCCTTCACCGCCGTGTTCGGCGATGTGATCGGTGTGCAGATCGCGAACGGCGTCGCCGCCGCGCTGCGTCAGGCGCGCGTCGGTGGACAGAAGTTCGCCGAAAGCGCCGCCGAATATCTCACCGAGGAATCGCGCGACGTGGTGCCGCGCGCCGAACTGAATGCGTTCTACGACGATGTCGACACGCTGCGCGATGATGCCGAGCGCCTCGCCGCGCGGGTCGCGCGCCTGAACAAGAAGGTGGCGGCATGAGCGCGGTGCTGCGCGCGGCGCGGATCGGTCGCGTCCTGATCCGTTATCGCCTGGACGATCTGCTCGACGACACCCCCGCCGAGCGTTGGCTGAAGCTCGCGCGCCCGTTCGTGCCGCGCGCGTCTCGCGAGATCGCCGTGCAGCCGCGCGGCATGCGTCTGCGCCTGGCGCTGCAGGAGCTGGGGCCGATCTTCGTCAAATTCGGGCAGATTCTGTCGACCCGCCGCGATCTGATGCCGTCGGACATCGCGATCGAGCTGTCGCTGCTGCAGGACCGCGTGGCGCCGTTCGACGGCGAAACCGCGCGCCGGATCGTCGAAACCTCGCTCGGCCAGGACATCCGCGAAGCTTTCGAGCATTTCGACACCACGCCGCTGGCCTCGGCCTCGATCGCACAGGTACACGCCGCGCGCCTGCCGGGCGGGCGCGAGGTGGTGGTGAAAGTGCTGCGCCCCGACATCGAAAAACAGATCGATGGCGACATCGCGTTGCTGAGCAGCATCGCCGCGCTGGTGGAGCGCGCGCATCCGAACGCCGACAAGATCCGCCCGCGCGAAATCGTGCGTGAGGTGGAAACCACGCTCGCGGCCGAACTCGACCTGCAGCGCGAGGGCGCGAACGCCTCGGTGATCCGCCGGTTCTGGATGGGCAAGGACGGCCAGGATTCGCCGGACCTGTACGTGCCCGACGTGATCTGGAGCCACACCGCCGAGCGCGTGCTCACCCTGGAGCGCGTGTACGGCATTCCCAGCGACGACATCGCCGCGCTGGACGCCGCGGGCATCGACCGCAGCGCGCTGGCCGCGAAAGGCGTGCGCGTGTTCTACACCCAGGTTTTCCGCGACAACTTCTTCCACGCCGACGCGCACGCCGGCAACATCTGGGTCGACAGCGATCCGGCGCGCAAGGACAACCCGCGCTTCATCGCGATCGATTTCGGCATCGTCGGCCAACTCTCCAGCGAAGATCAGTACTACCTCGCCGAGAATTTCATGGCGATCTTCAACCGCGACTATCGCCGTATCGCCGAACTGCACGTGCAGGCCGGCTGGATTCCGTCGCATATCCGCATCGACGAACTGGAAGCGGCAGCGCGCGCGGTCTGCGAGCCGTACTTCACGCGGCCGCTGTCGGAAATCTCGCTGGCCGAGGTGCTGATCAAGATTTTCCGCACCGCGCAGAAGTACGAACTCACCCTGCAGCCGCAGCTGATCCTGCTGCAGAAGACGCTGCTCAACATCGAAGGTGTCGGCCGGCTGCTCGATCCGAAACTGGATATCTGGGCGGTGGCCAAGCCGGTGCTGGAGAAAATCCTGGTCGAACGCTACAGCCCGCAGCGATTGATGGGCGAATTCCGCAAGCGGCTGCCGGAGCTGATCACCCGAGCGCCGGACATGCCGCAGCTGCTGCATGCGTGGCTGAGCCAGCAGGTCGGCGGCAAGCACGAACTGGCGATGCGTTCGCACGATCTGGCCGATCTGGCGAAGACCATGAACGCGATGCAGCGCCGGATCGTCTCCGCGATTCTCGGCACCGGTCTGTTGATCGTCGCGGCGGTCTTGTTCGCACTGGAAGCCGGCGGTCCGCGCGTGTTCGGCATTCCCGCCGCGGCGTGGATCGCCGGTCTGGGCGGGCTGTGGGGATTGATCGCGGCCTGGCCGCGACGCTAGCGCCATTTCACTTTCGCATTCGTCTGCTTCCTGCGCTTGTCTCCTTCGCTGCTTGTCTCCTTCCCCCGCGCAGCGGGGGAAGGTCGGGATGGGGGTAATGCCGGTTCAGTCAAGCGACATCTGGCGTCCGTAGAGCGGCCTTCAGGCCGCTGAAGCCTTTGCCGCGCGCTCAGCGGCCTGAAGGCCGCTCTACAAAAACACAATCCCGCGAATGCAAAACCCCATCAGCGGTCGCGCCTCCTCTCCCCCGGAATGCGGGGGAGGGAGAGATCACGCTGTCGCGCTTACTTCGCAGCCGCAGGCGCGGCCTTCGCCGCCTTCGCGAAATCGCCGGCGGCGAACACGCTGACCGCTTCCGGCTTGATGTGTTTGCGGATCGCGGCGTTCACGTCCTCGACAGTGAGCGCCTTCAGCTTCGCGTCGAAACCCGCTGCCCAGGTCATCGTCCGGCCCATGTACAGATTGCGCGAGAGCGTGCCGGCGACGCTGCCGTCGCTGGCGCGGCTCTGCTGGCGGCGGGTCAACAGGTCGTTGACCGCAGTCTTCAGCTCGTCGGCGGTGATGCCGTCGCGAACGAAGCGGGCCAATTCCTCGCGCATGGCGGCTTCGAGGCGGGCGACGTTTTCCGGTGCGGCGATGGCCTGGATGCCCAGCGTGCCCGCATCGTCGCGGCCCTTGGGTGAGCTGTCGGGAACGATGCTGCTGCTGACGTTGTAGGTCAGGCCATCTTTCTGGCGCAGACGGTTGCCCAGGCGCGAATCCAGCGAGCCGCCGCCCAGCACGCTGTTGGCGATCACCAATGCAGGGTAGTCGACGTCGGCGTCGTTCAGGGAAAGATTCGCGCGCGCCATCACCACGGCGTTGGCCTTGTCCGGCGTTTCCAATCGCGTTTCGCGCGCGGCGACGTTGGTGTAGTGCGTGGGCACCGGCGCATGCGGTTTCGCGCTGCGCCAGTCGCCGAACAGCGTCTGCAACTGCGCTTTCATCGCCGCCGGATCGAAGTCGCCGACGATGGCGATCTCGCCTTCGGTGGTGCCGTAGAAGTCGCGGTGGAACGCGATCGCGTCCTCGCGTTTGAGCGCGCGCAGGTCGACGAGGCTCTGGTCGATCGACTTGTAGGCGAACGGATGATCCTTCGGCCACGGGTCGAAATATTCGCTCATCGCCATGCCGACGACGGTGCCCGGCTCCTTGCGCGCGCTTTCCAGGCCGGTGATCGACTGCAGCCGGAACTGCTCGAATTCGGCCTCGGGGAAGCTCGGGTTGCGCAGCACGTCGGCCGCGAGCGCGAGCGCATCGGCCAAGTGCTCGCGCCGCGAGTTCAGATCGATGCTTGCGCTCTGCGTGCCGCCGGACACGCTCGCGGTGGTCTTCAGGGCTTCGAAGCGCTGTGCGATCTGTTCGCGGGTCATCGTTCTGCTGCCGCGCATCAACATGTCGCCCGCGGCGCTGCCGGCGGGCTCCGGGCTGCGTTTGATCGATTCGACATCGCCGAAGCGGAAGGTCGCGCTCAGGATCACGGTGTCGCCGCGCGTATCCTTCGGCAGCAGCGAGACCTTCAGTTTGTCGCCGATCATGAAGGTTTCGGTGCGCGCGTCGATGTTCGCGGGCGTCGGGTCGAAGGTTTCGCCGGCAGCCAGCGCGGCTTTGCCGACGTAGCCCTTCAGCGCCTCGTCCGCACCGGGGGCGGCTGCGATCTCGACGCGCTCTGCGCTGTCGGTCGGAATGAAACGCGCCAGCGTGCGATTGCTCGGTTTGAAATACGTGCGCGCGACGCGGTTGACGTCTTCCACCGTCACCGCCGCGATGCGGTCGCGCTGCAGGAAGTACAGGCGCCAATCGCCGGCCGCCACCGATTCGGTCAGCGCCATCGCGACGCTGTTGACGTTGGCGAAGCTGTTCTCGTAGGCATTCGCGATGCGTTCCTTGGCCTTGGCCACTTCGTCGGCGGTGATCGGCGTGGTCGCGAGGACGGTCTCGGCCTGGCGCAGCAGTTCCGCTTCCGCCTTGGCGATGTCGGCGTCCTTCGGCGCGACCAGGATCAGGTTGGCCATGCCGCCTTCGCGCAGGGTGTTGTTGCCGCCGCCCGCGAACGCCGCCAGCTTGGTTTCCACCAGCGCCTTGTGCAGGCGGCCGGTCGGCGCATCGCCCAGCGCGTCCATCAGCACCGTCAGCGCCGGGCCGTCGGCATGGGTCGCGCCGGGGGTGTGGTAGGCGATGCCGATGAAACGGGTGTCGCCGCTGCGGCGCACGTTGACCTCGCGCTCGCCGTCCTGGGTGGGCTCGGCGGTGTACAGCTTCGGCAGCGGCGCCTTCGGTCGCGCGAGCTTGCCGAAATGCTGCTGCACTTTCGCCAGCGTGGTTGCGGGCTCGATGCGGCCGGCGACGATCAGGGTCGCGTTGTCCGGACGGTACCAACTGCGATAGAAGGCCTGCAGACGTTCGATCGGCACGTTCTCCACGTCGGAACGCGCGCCGATGGTGCTGTTGCCGTAGTTGTGCCACAGATAGGCGGTGGAGCGCAGGCGCTGGAACATCACCGCGCCCGGGTTGTTTTCGTTGCGCTCCATCTCGTTGCGGACCACGGTCATTTCGCTGTCGAGATCCTTTTTCGCGACGAAGGAATTGACCATGCGGTCGGCTTCCAGCCCGAGCAGCCAGTCGAGCGTCTCTTCGTTGGCGGGGAATGAGCCGTAGTAATTGGTGCGGTCCAGCGAGGTGGTGGCGTTCTTCTCGATGCCGCGCGCCTTCATCGCGCCGGGGATGTCGCCATGGGTGGGCGTGCCCTTGAACAGCATGTGCTCCAGCAGGTGGGCCATGCCGGTCTCGCCGTAGTTCTCATGCACCGAGCCCACGCCGTAGGCGATGTTGACGGTGACCGTGGGCTTGCTGGCGTCGGGAAACAGCAACACGCGCAGGCCGTTGCCGAGGGTGTATTCGCAGATGCCTTCCACGCAGGGGCCGGCGGCGACGCCTTTCGGCGCAGGAACGCCATCGGCGGCGAAGGCGGCGGGGGCGAACAGTGCGAAGGCGCAGGCCAGCGCGAGGATGCGCGGCGTGACGGTGTGGAGCAGGGGCATCGTGGAACTCCCGGAAAGATGCGGATCGAAGAGAATAGGCGCCGATTCTCGCAGAACGACGCTCTTCGATGACCCGACCGTCCTCCCCGGAGTTCCCGGAAACCCCTGCTGCGCCCGCGGCGATGCCGGTGTTGTACTGCGACGAGTCCCTGGCCGTGGTCGACAAACCGGCCGGGCTGATGGTCCACGACAGCGCGCTGGCGCGCGGCGAAACCGATTTCGCCGCGGATCGACTGCGCGAGCAGTTCGGCAAGCCGATCTTTCTCGTCCATCGTCTCGATCGCGCGACCAGCGGCTGCCTGCTGCTGGCGTTCGATCGCGAGAGCGCATCCACGCTGGGCAAGTCGCTGATGTCCGGCGCCGTGCGCAAGGATTATCTGACCGTGTGTCGGGGCTGGCCGGAGGAGGCGTTCGTCGTCGATCATCCGCTGGACGGCGGCCCCGGCAAGCCGCTGAAGAAGCCGGCGATCACCCATTTCCAGCGCCTGGCGACCTGCGAACTGGCGCTGCCGTCCGCGGGTTTCGAGACCTCACGTTACGCGCTGCTGCGCGCGCAGCCGGAAACCGGGCGCTTCCGCCAGATCCGGCGCCATCTCAAGCATCTGTCGCATCATCTGATCGGCGATACCAGCCACGGCGATGGCCGTCACAACCGCGCGTTCCGGATGATGGGCATCCACCGCATGCTGCTGCATGCGGAACGGCTGGGTTTCGATCACCCGCGGACCGGCGCGCGGATGGAGGCGGTGGCGCCGCTGGATGCGGAATTCGCGAAGGCGTTGGCGCTGTTCGAGGCCGGGCCGGGCGGCGATTGTTGACGTTGTGAGAGCCGACTTTCTGAAAATCAGAAGCTCAGGCGTGATCGCCTGAATTAAGCCGACCCGCTAAGTGGATTCGGCCTAAATGATAAGTGGATTCGGCCTAAATGACATGTTAGGCATGGGGCGGCGACGTGTCACTTGCCGTTTTGCCGATGACACCACGGCAGTTGGGCGCGCCGCAATGGCAGGTGAAGGATAACCCTGCACCATCTGTCTCGTAGTTGCTGGTGATCTCATCGCCTGGCTGAATGTTGCGAACGGCCACATCCATGAAGTTGCGGACAACCGTATTGTTGTCGCAGGAATGATTGACGAAGCACTCGGGGGTTTTGACCACAAAGAACTCGTTTGCATCGAACGGGTGCAGGTATGTATCCGGGTCGTTTGCGTAGGGGCCGACGTACGCGCTCGGTACGCGATGGGAAGTATCCCAACGCAGCACCACATCTCCGGCGCTGAAAGCGCGAAGGGCATATACGCCATACTGATGTATTCCGGAGCTGCGGACCTCTACATCTGTGGCCGCGGAAGTGGTTGTTCCCATGCCTAAGGCTCGTTTATGCGCGACTCTTGAATTTGCCGGCGTGACGGAATCCGGCAAACGTACTGCTACAGCAGTCCCGGCGGCAATCGTCGTCCTAGTGCAGGTTCAAGCCCTGTCGTCGGCGCCTCGACAATCCCGGATCAATGGCTTCCCGACGGCTTCGCGGACTGCTCGATCTCGGCTTCGATGTTCTGCTTCATCTCGGCGATCATCGTCGCCATGATCGGCTGCATTTCTTCCATCGACAGCTGCATCGCCTGCGGCATCTTGCGCATGATGCTGCGGCCGTTGTCGCTGCCGTAGAAGGCGATCATCGCTTCCACTTCCTCGCCGGTGAACAGCCGCGCATAGATCCTGCGGTAGATCGGGCCGAGCGTCTCCCAGGACATGATCTTGCGCATCGAGGCCCGCTGCCGGGTCATCGTCTTCTCGAGCGAAGCGCGCTGCTCGGGCGTGGCGTCTTCGCCCAGCATCTGCTGGCCCATGGCGTCGCCCATGCCTTCGATCTGCACGAACATCTCGTCCATCGTGCGGCGCATGTCCATGGTTTCGAGCAGACGGTCGATCTGGGCGTCGGTCGGCGGTGCGGCCTGCGCGGGCGCGATGGCGCTGGCGAACAGGCAGAGGGCGAGCAGAAAACGTGTCATCGGTGAGCGGGCTCCAGGGGTGGCAGGGTCAGCGCGAGCGCTGGCGCAGTTCGGCGTCGAATCCGCGTTTGAGGTCCTGCAGCATCGGCAGCAGCAGGTCTTCGAGATTCTGCATCGCGGCTTCCGCGTCCTGCGCACCGCCCAGCATCCTGGTCTCGAGATCGCCCTCGTTGCCGTAGCGCGGCTGATAACGCTGGCTCGGATCGTTGGGGTCGGTGCGGTCGAAGTTGGAGGAGTAGAGGTTGCGGGTGAGCGGGCCGAGCTTGTCCCAGTTGCGGCGGATCAGCACCTCGGCGTCGCTGCGGTAGCGCGCGGCATCGCGGTTGCCGCTCCTTTCGTAGCGGTTGCGACTGTTGTCGTAGTTGTTGTTGAGACTGGTGTCCGCGGTACCGCTGAGCTGGCCGCGGACCGTCTGCAGCAGGGCTTCGACTTCGCGAACCGATGTGTCGCGGGCCTGGGTTTCGTTGGCGTAGGCCGCGGGCGACTGGTTGCCGAAGCCGCCAGACGTCGGGGCCGGACTGCCGCCGCCGTAGCTTGCGGCGGAACTGTTTCGATACCCTCCGCCGCCGACGAGTGCGGGGTCTCCGCCGCTGCCCACCGACGCGGGATCCTGCGCGGAGACGGCGAGCGATGCCATGGCCGTGAAGCTCGCGACGAGCGCGGCTGACAGGAGCGGGTGACGGTTCATGGTCGTTCCTCCTTGTGGGCCTTGCATCATCCGGCAGCCGCGAAAGCCGGTCAAATGGCCCGTGCGGCGGCCCGCCGTTGCAACGCGACCGGTGTTCAGCCACAGCATGCCGCTACAGCATGTCGTTACAATCGGCCGCGGAGGGCAATGTGGACGAAGAGATCACGATTCCCGAGTCCGAGCTCGTCGAGCGCTTCGTGCGCGCATCGGGTCCCGGCGGGCAGAACGTCAACAAGGTATCGACCGCGGTGGAGCTGCGGTTCGACGTGGCGCAGTCGGCGGTCCTGCCGGAGGCGGTCCGCGAGCGTCTGCTTGCGCGTCGCGACCGCCGCGTGACCCTGGACGGCGTGCTGGTGATCAACGCCCAGCGGTTCCGCACCCAGGACCGCAACCGCGAGGACGCGCGCGCGCGTCTGGCCGCCTTCGTGGCGACCGGCACCAAGGCGCCGACGCCGCGGGTCGCGACCAAGCCGTCCAAGGCCGCCAAAAAACGCCGTCTCGAAGACAAGCGCCAGCGCGCCGGCCGCAAACGCGACCGCGCGACCAGGGACTGGGACTGAGATGACGCAGCAGGAAGAGGGGGCGAGCGAAGCAGGGCAGGGCGCGACAGGGCAGGGCGTGCCTCGGCAATACCAGGCGATGCCCGACCTGCTGGCATCGCCGATCCCCGCCAGTCTCCCGCAAACCCGATCCAGCCGCTTCACCCGCAGGATGGCGCGGGCGTTGCTGCGCGCGGCCGGTTGGCGGCTGGTCGGCGCGTTTCCGGATGTGCCCAAGGCGGTGCTGGTGGGCGCCCCGCATTCGTCGAACTGGGACGGGTTCTGGGGGCTCATCGCCAAGGTCGCGCTGGGCCTGGACCTGCGCATCTTCGCCAAACACCAGTTGTTCTGGTGGCCGCTCGGGCCTTTGCTGCGCCGCTTGGGCGTGATCGAGGTCAATCGCAGCGCGACCCGCGGCTTCGTCGATCAGATCCTCGACCGCTTCGAACGCGAGGAGCGGCTGTGGATCGGCATCGCCCCGGAAGGCACGCGCAAACGGGTGGAGCGCTGGAAGACCGGGTTCTGGAAGATCGCCAAGGGCGCCGGCGTGCCGGTGGTGCCGGCGTATTTCCACTATCCGGACAAAATCATCGGCATCGGCGAACCGTTCGTGCTGAGCGACGACATGGACGCCGACATGGCCCGCATCCGTGCGTGGTATGCGCCGTGGCGGGGTCGAAACCGCGGGGTCTGAGCCTCGCTGATTGAGCCGCGCTTATCTGGAGTACGTCGTGCATCGTTTCTTCGAATTGTCCGTAGCGGTGCTTTACGGGTTTTGCCTGTATCCGGCGCCCGCATCCGCGGCGCCGCCACCGGCAGCGGCACGCGCCGAGGTCGAGAGTCTATTGATCGTCGATACCGCCGTGGATCGGCTTTCGCCGGCGCTGTTCCGGATGAGCTTCCAGCGGCTTCCGCAGTCCGGAGAAAGCGAGCACTGGATCAACCCCGACCCGGATGGCCCTTCGCTCACGCTGCGGCCCGGGAAGATCATTTTCGACACCAGCGTCCTCTGGATCGACCCCTACGAGGTCGAGCGCGTGACGCCCGTGCGCGCCGCGGCCGTCGCACCGGTGTTGTCGGCCGTGTCGGGCGATCACCTGCTGCGGACCCTGTTGCGGGAAGTGGTTGATGCCGCTGGCGCGTCTCATGGGATCCGCTATCCGCGCGCGATCCACTCGCAGGAAGCCGGAAAAGCCCAGGTGGCGGCCGCGCTGCAGGATCGCGACACCGGCACAGCCACCGTGGTGCAGGCGCAGCCGGTCTACATGTATGCGCCCTACACCGGGCCGGTGGCGCTGAGCTGGGACGACCGCCAGATCGTGATCTCGCTCAGGGTCCAGCATTACCGCAAGGTGCTGGGCAAACACATGACGATTCGCGATCTCGGGCCGCCGATCGACATCCACTACGTCGGTGCGACCGTGCCCGAAGGGCGTGCGCCGATCGACTGGTGGACGGAAAACGACGGTGCGCGCCTGCAGGCCGAGCTGCGCAACGGGTTCCGCCGCATCTTCGAAGCGTCGCTCGGCAGGTCCGGGGCGATCAAGCCGCCGGAGCGCGGCGCAATGGCGCTCGTCCAGGTCGGCGATCGGATCGAGCGGTTCCCCGGTGCGCTGGTCGGTGAAGCCGACGGTCTGGCCATGATCGCGATGGACAAGCGGACGCTGTTGCTGGTGTCCACGGTCGATTCCCACTGATAGGGCCGAGACCGGAAAGCGCCGTCGCGCCAGCGGATGGGTTCTGCCGGCCTGTTCCCTCTGTCCGCCGTGTCCATCCGGAGTGCCGGATGCCGTTCCGTCTGCGATGCGGACTGGATTTGTGCCGGCCTTCCCTTATTCTTGCGTTGGCTCCGCGTCATGGGGTCCACCTCCACCCCCGGGGATATCCAATGGCGTCACTGAAGAAGATTCTGGAAGCGGCCCGGTTGATCGAACGGACCGATGCGCCCGTGAGCGATTCCGCTCCGGCCGAAGACGCCGATATCGACGCCATCATCCGCCGCGCGGCGCAGGCCGAAGCGGCCGCGCCGCCCGCTCGCGAAGACGCGGCTGTCGAAGGCGCCGACGCGGGAGGCAGCGATGTCGTCGGCGTCGAGGAAGGCCTGACCTTCGTCGACATCTACGGCCGCCAGGGCGTGGCCGAGGCCCAGTTCCCCGTGGAGCGCCTGTTGAAGCTGGTGGAAGGGTTGCGCGCGCTGGATCCCACCACCCGCCGCGCCGCGATCACCGCCATGGACGTCGCCGACGAAACCTGGTCGATGGACGATGTGTTGGCCGACGCCGACGCCAAGATGGCCGCCCTGCGCGGGCATCAACGTCAGATGCAGGGGGCCGCGGACGGCGTGGTGCAGGCGAACCGCGAGCGCGTCGCCGCGTTGGAAAGCAGCCGCGATGGCCGCCTGACCGAACTGCGGCAGCAGATCGCCGCGCTCGAAGCGCAGATCCAGGACGCAGTCGGCAGCACCGCCGCCGATGTCGCCAAGCTGCAGTCGGAATCCGAATCGAACAAAGCGGCACTGCTGCGCGAAACCCAGCGCATCGACGCCCACATCCTCAATCTGGAGGAACTGGTCGCCCAGTTCCGCCCGCCGGTGAAGTGATCTCGCTGGCGTTCCGTCATCTCTTTCGTTACTCGTCCGTCTAGGAGTGCCTCATGGCCATCAAACTCACCCCGTTCGCCAAGTTGCTGATCGGCGCGATCGTCCTGGTCGGCAGCGGCTCGGTGCTGTGGAATCTGTACAAGAACCGCAAGGCCGACGGCGGCGATGAAGGCGCCGCGGCTACCGCGCAGACCGACGGCGGCAAATCCCCCGCCGCGGCCGGCCCGCTCGCCAGCACCGGCGATGGTCCGCTCGGTTCCTCCGGCAACCCGCTCAAGGTCAGCATCGTCAGCTTCCACGGCTACGCGCCGGCGCTGGTCGCCAATGGCCAGAGCCTGAAAACGCAGTCGGGCTCGCTGTTCGACAAGGAAGGCCTGAACGTCGAGTTCGTGATCCAGGACGACATCCCGACCATCGCCACCGTGTTCGAAGCCGGCACCGCGCAGTGCATCTGGCGCACGTCGGATTTCTGGGCGCAGGAGCAGCCGAATCTGCGCAACAGCGGTCACGACGGCAAGGCGGTGATGATCGTCGACAACACCCGCGGCGCCGACGCCATCATCGCCAAGGATCCGTCGATCCGCAGCGTCGAGGATCTGGCCGGCAAGAAACTCGCGCTGCTGCAGTTCACGCCGTCGCACGGCATGTCGATCGACGCGATCGACAACTCGTCGCTGTCGGCGCGCAAGAAGCAGAGCATCGAATACGTGTACATCGCCGCCGAAGACGGCCTCGCCGGCGTGCGCGCCGCGCTGGAGTCCGGCAGCGTCGATGCCGCCGCGCTGTGGGATC
>CBIHKW010000094.1:0-17080 GCA_966203835.1 uncultured Thermomonas sp. | reverse complement strand
TGCAGGTCCAGCGCACGCAGCGCGTGGGTTTCGACCAGTTCGGTGCGGTAGACCTTGGTGACGGCTTGCATGTGCAGCATGGGAAACTCCGGTGTTTTGTAGGAGCGGCTTCAGCCGCGATCTTTTGCTTTTTCTATGCAGCAATTTCGATCTGGATCGAGATTCAGCCGCCGATACGGAAACGCGACGGCCACTGCGTCATCGCGAGAAAACTGCCGCCGCGGCGCGGACGGTGGCTCGCTGCATCGTTCGCTGAAGGCGCGAAATCGAAGCAGTGCAGCGATGGCGGCGACCAACGCACGGCGTCGGTCAGGTCCTGCGCCGACCAGCCCTGATGGACGAGGAACGGGTCTGTCGCGGTATCGAAGCGGCTGTTGTCGGAATGTGTGTTGTCGGATGAAGTGCGCATGATCATTCTCCAGAGATACGGATGCGTTCGGCGTCGCCGAACTGGTCGCTGCCGGAGACCACGATGCGGTCGCCGACGTTCGCGCCATCGAGGATTTCCACGGCGCCGAGGCTGCTGACGCCGGTGCGCAGCGGGCGCTTCACGGCGATGTCGCCGTCCATGACATAGGCGGACAGGCCGCCGCCCTGTTCCAGAAACGGACCGCGCTCGACGTTCAGCACGTTGCGGCGGGTGTCGAGCACGATCCGCGCGCTGAGGCGCTGGTTCTGGCGCAGGCCCGCGGGCTGCTTGTCGGTGAAGCGCAGGCGCGCCGCGACTTCGCCGTTCACCACTTCCGGCGACACCGCCGAAATCGCCGCGGCGAAACTGGCGCTGCCGGCGCCGCTGTTGCCCGTGATCTCAGCCGGGATGCCGATGCTCAGATCGCGGGCGAAGCTTTCCGGCACCTTGATCTCGACTTCGAACACCGACAGGTCGACCAGACTCAACACGGCCGCGTTCGCGGTGACGTTGGCGCGCTGGGCGATCATCAGCTGGCCGACCTGGCCGTCGAACGGCGCGCGCAGGGTCAGCGCTTCGACCTGGCGACGCAGCTCGTTCACCGCGGAGCGCTGGCTGTCCGCCAGCAGATGCCGGTTGCGGGTGTCCAGCCCGGCGCCGCGGCCCTGCAGCGCGAACGCCTGCTGCGCGGCGGAGACCGCGAGATCCGCTTTCTTGAGTTCGTCCTGGGCGCGGGCCACGTCGATCTGCGCGACTGCGCCCCCTTCGAAGGCGCGGCGATTGCGTTCCAGATCGCGCTGGGCGGCGGTCTTGTCCACCGACGCCTGGTCCAGCAGCTTGCGCGCGTTGGCGCGGGTCAGCTCGCCGTCCAGTTCGGCGCGGCTGGCTTCGGCTTCCAAGCCGGCGAGTGTGGCTTCTTCCTGCGCCAGCCGGCTGCGCAGTTCCGGGCTGTCGATTTCGGCGAGGGTCTGACCCTGCTTCACCACGTCGCCCGCGACCACGCGCAGGGTCACGGTGCCGGCGGCGATGGTGTAGAGCGTCGGGCTGTTGGCCGAGATCACCCGGCCTTCCGCCGAAAGATCGCGGACCAGATCGCTGCGCTGCACTTCGGCGATGCGCAGCCGCGTCGCGTCGACCGAGCGGCCGCCGCCGCGCCACGATGAGAGCACCCCGCCGATGGCGGCGATCAGTACCAGGGCGATGCCGCCGACGATCAGCCACCGACGCCGGCTTGCGGCGAACGGCGAGCGGTTGAGGGAGAGGTCTTGGCCGGAGGTGTCGCGGATGGTCATGGGTGGGCCGCTGCTTGTGGATGCGCTGTGTAACGCAAGCGGCGTGCCAACATCAAGTCATTGTTTTGTATGAGTTTTATGTGTCTGAAAAGGTGTCCGCACACTGTCCGGACGTGTCCGCGCGGACGCTTCCCGGGACTTTCGCCGTTACACTACGCAGGCCGATATGCGGGCTAAACCAGAAGGTGACGAGTACATGTGTGGCATTGTCGGCGCGATCGCGAATCGCGATGTGGTACCGGTTCTGATCGAAGGACTGAAGCGGCTGGAATATCGCGGTTACGACTCGGCGGGCATCGCCATCGTCGGCGACAAAGACGTCCGCCGCGTGCGCCGCACCGGGCGCGTCGCCGAGATGGAAGGCGCGGCCGCCAGCGAGGCGTTCAGCGCCGACCTCGGCATCGGCCACACCCGCTGGGCCACCCACGGCGGCGTCACCGAGCACAACGCGCATCCGCACATCAGTCACGGCGTGGCGCTGGTCCACAACGGCATCATCGAGAACCACGAGCAGCAGCGCGAACGTCTGCGCGAATTGGGCTACGCGTTCGAGTCGCAGACCGATACCGAAGTCATCGCCCATCTGATCCATCACTACCTGACGAAAGGCGACGATCTGCTGCACGCGCTGCAGCGCGTGGTCAAGGAACTCGAAGGCGCCTACGCGCTGGCCGTGATCAGCCGCAAAGAGCCGGAGCGCATGGTCTGCGCGCGCATGGGCTGTCCGCTGCTGGTGGGCCTGGGCGAAGGCGAGAATTTCATCGCCTCCGACGTGTCCGCGATCATCCAGGCCACGCGCCGGGTGATCTTCCTCGAAGAAGGCGACACCGCCGAAGTGATGCGCACCGGCGTGCGCGTGTTCGACGCCACCGATACCGAAGTGCAGCGCGATGTCCACATGTCCGACGTGTCGCTGGCCTCGCTGGAACTCGGCCCGTACCGCCATTTCATGCAGAAAGAGATCCACGAGCAGCCGCGCGCGATCGCCGACACCATCGAAGCGATCATCGACCACGGCAGCTTCACGCCCGAATTGTTCGGCAAGGATGCCGACAGCATCCTGCGCGGGATCGAAGGCCTGCAGATCCTCGCCTGCGGCACCAGCTATTACGCCGGCCTGACCGCGCGCTACTGGTTCGAGGCCATCACCGGCCTGCCGTGCAACGTCGAGATCGCCAGCGAATACCGCTATCGCAAGGTCGTGGCCAATCCGCGCCAGCTCATCGTCACCATCTCGCAGTCGGGCGAAACCCTCGACACGATGGAAGCCTTGAAATACGCGAAATCGCTGGGCCACGACAAAACCCTGTCGATCTGCAACGTGCCCGAAAGCGCGATCCCGCGCGCCAGCAAACTGGTGTTCTACACCCGCGCCGGCGCCGAGATCGGTGTCGCTTCGACGAAAGCCTTCACCACCCAGTTGGTCGCGCTGTTCGCGCTGACCGCCACGGTCGCGAAAGTGCAGGGCAAGCTGTCGCCGGAACAGGAAGCCGAACTGCTCGACGCACTGCGCCACCTGCCGGGCAGCGTGCAGCACGCCCTGAATCTCGAACCGCAGATCGCTGTATGGTCCGACCGCTTCGCGCCGAAGCAGCATGCGCTGTTCCTCGGTCGCGGCATCCATTACCCGATCGCATTGGAAGGCGCACTCAAGCTCAAGGAAATCTCCTACATCCACGCCGAGGCTTATCCGGCTGGCGAGCTGAAACACGGCCCGCTCGCGCTGGTGGATGCGGAGATGCCGGTGGTGGTGATCGCACCGAACGACACGCTGCTGGAAAAAGTGAAGTCGAACATCCAGGAAGTCCGCGCCCGCGGCGGCGAGATGTACGTCTTCGCCGACGCCGACAGTCACTTCACCGAATCCGAAGGCGTCCACGTCATCCGCACCCCGCGCCACGTCGGCCTGTTGTCGCCGATCGTGCATGCGATTCCCGTGCAATTGCTCGCGTATCACGCGGCGCTGGCGCGCGGCACGGATGTCGACAAGCCGCGCAACTTGGCGAAGTCGGTGACGGTGGAGTGATCGCGCGCAGCGACCGTCGGTAGATCCCGCTGTTTTCGAGGCGGATGGTAACTCCGCGAATCACAATTATTTGACTGCTTTGCGAACCTGCGCCAGGAATTCGGGGTCGATCTTGGTGCCCATCTGTTCCGTACGTGCGAGAACACGACCCTCGATGTCGAGCAGCACCAGTGCGCTGGTGTGATTGAACTCGCCGTCGGCCAGGGCGCGATACCGGATGCCGAGGACGCCGGCGATTTTGCGCACGTCGGCCTGCGCCGGGGTTGCGAGTGTCCAACGCGAGGGATCAAGCTTCCGCTTGCCGGCGACCGACAGCAACGCAGCAGGCGTGTCGCGTTCGGGATCCATGCTGATCAGCAGGATGCCCAGGCGTTCCCGTTCGGATGGCGTCAGTCGGTTCTCTACCGCTTTGCCGCTGTCCACGATGAGGGGGCAGATGTACTGGCACGAGGTATAGAACATGGAGACCAGTTGAACCTTGCCGCGGCGCTTGCCCCAATCGAATCGCTTGCCATGCTGATCGGTGAGCTTCACGGAGAGCCGATAAACGGATTCGCTGGGCGCAGATGCAGGCACCGGTGCGGGCGCGGGCTTGGGCGCCGCGAACGTGCCAGCGGAAAGCGCGAGTGCCGCGAACACGCAAAGCAGCCGTTTCATTGCGCACTCCTGGCGCAGCGGAAACCGAGATTCAGTGTGGTGTCCTCGGCATTGAGGGAAGACAACATGGCCACGCGCATCAACACCGCGTAGTTGTCCCGGTCGTCCATCGAAAGCGCACCAGCGCCACAGAATCTGTCGTTATCCGCATCGCCCTGGTTGCGGTTGTCGGCGGCGACCAGCAGCGCGGAAAAATCATCGGTCCATTCCCAGACCAGTCCATGCAGGTCTTGTATGCCATAGGCATTGGGACCCTGCAGCCCCGCGCGTGGCAAAGCTTGGGTGGACGGGCGCGAATACCAGCGCAGGATGCGTTCGCGCCAGGCAGGGTCGCGACGGGCGTCGCGACGGGTCTCGTCTGCCGCAGCGGCGTATTCCCACTCGTCCCAGGTAGGCAGCCGGGCGCCCTGTGCTTCGCAGTACGCCTGTGCGGCGAACCAGCTGACCTGCACTACCGGCTGCTGCGGCAACGCGCCGATGCCGAGTTTGCCGGGACCGGCCCAATGCGAGAGATAGCGGGGCTCGGCGAATACCTTCGCGACCCGGTCGCGTCGCCATTGCGGATGGTTCTGAACGAATGCGAGGAACTCCGCGTTGGTCACCGGCTTGCGCATCAGCGCGAACGGCGCGATGCGGGTGTCGCCTTTGCGGTCCTCGTACTTCAAGGCGGAGCGGAAGCTGCCGCCAGGCAAGTTCACGTATTCCCCGTTGCCAGCGGGTAGGCCGGCAACGGGGAATAACAAAAGCACGAGGACGGCGATGCGACGCATGACTCAATGACCTTCAGAGGCATTGGTCGGCTTGGCCTGACGGATCTGCGCGGCCTCTGCCTTGGTGACCCGCCCGCCCGGATTGCCCCAGCTGTTGAGGACATAGGTGGAGATGTTGGCTACCTCGTCATCGGTGAGTTGGCTCATCGGCGGCATGTTGGAGTTGTAGTCCTTGCCGTTGACTTTCACCGGGCCGACCAGGCCATGCAGGATGATGCCCGGCACCCGTTTGGGACCGGCGGCGATGTAGTCCGACTTGGCCAGCGGCGGAAACACACCTGTCATGCCTTGACCTTCGGGCTGGTGGCAGGTCGAACAGGTGCCGGCGAAAAGCGCCTTGCCCGCGGCGATCTGTTCCGCGACGGAAAGGTCGCCCGTTTTCGCGGCGGCCGCGGCGGCGGTCACTGCATTCATGTTCTGCTGCGCACGGTCGCCGAGGTAGACGTAATCGACTTCCTTGCCGGAGTAGATGTCCTTGTTTTCCGGCCCATCGGCTTTGAGGATCGCCAGCGCGCCCTTGTTGAAGGCGCGGAAGATCGAATGGTCGACCAGAACGTAACTGCCCGGAACCTCGAGATGGAAGTCCATGATCGCTGCGCCGCCGGAGGGGATGAGCGTGGTCTGCACGTTTTCCTGGAAACGGGTGCCGCCTTCGAACCAGACCTTGTCGAAGATCTCGCCGATGACATGGAAGCTCGACACCAGGTTGGGACCTCCGTTGCCGACATACAGCCGCACGGTCTCGCCGACGCGAGCGGTCAGCGCCTTGTCGCCGGTGAGCGAGCCCTCGCTGCCGTTGAACAGCACGTAGGTAGGATGCTCGTCGATGGCTTTTTCCATGTCGAAGGACTGGTGGCCTTTCTCGCGATACTTGCCGGCCGTGTAGAAATCGCCCTGCATCACGTAGTACTCCTTGTCGACCGGCGGCATGCCTTCGGGCGGTTCGACCAGGATCAGACCGTACATGCCGTTGGCCACGTGCATGCCCACCGGCGCGGTCGCGCAGTGGTAGACGAACAAGCCGGCGTTGAGCGCCTTGAACGTGAAGCGCGAAGAATGACCGGGCGCGGTGAAGCTCGATGCCGCGCCTCCACCAGGGCCCGTGACGCCGTGCAGATCGATGTTATGCGGCATCTTGGATTCGGGCATGTTGCGCAGGTGAAATTCCACCGTGTCGCCCTGCCGCACGCGGATGAAGTTTCCAGGCACCGTGCCGCCGAACGTCCAGAAGGTGTAGGTGACGCCTTCGGAGATCGCCATTTCCTTTTCGATCACGTCCAGTTTGACGATGACCTTGGCCGGCGCCTTGCGGCCGGTAGCGGGAGGCACCTGGGGCGGCAGGGTCAGGATTGCATCGATCGGCTGGCCCTGTGGCGGGCCGAAGTCGCCGTTGAGCGATCCTCCCGTGTCCGCTGCTTCGGATTTCGCGGGTGTCTCCGCACTACGGTTGCAGGCCGACAGGCTCAGTACCAGCAGCAATGCGGCTCCACTCAAGCGCCAGGTGATACGTTTCATGATGATACGTTTCATGTGAGTTGCCTTCTGTTGTGCTGCAGTCCATCCGTCGTCACGGAGCTGTCAGGCGATGTCGTGTGCGGGCAGCGATGCAGCGGGCTGCAGGATGTCTGCGAATCGGTGGTTCACATCGCGATGGCCGGCTTCGTCGTCGCGCACGGCGATCACCACTTCGCGCAGGCGCGCGCAGACCGGGAGCCGCCAATACTCGATCGCGATGGATGGCGCGGGGACGTTGTCGACCCGGCCTTCGTCGATCTCCAGCAGATACTGGGTGTAGCTGATTACGGCCTGTTCCTCGAAGTAGCCCACCAGGCGATGCGCGGTGCGCGACGACACCACGTACAGGGCCAGAAAAAAGCTGAAGAAAAGCGCCTGCGCGACCATCACCAGCATGCGTTCGAGCCAGCTCGGTTTGGCGATTTCGATGAAGGTCATCAGGTGCATGCACTCGTTCTCGGCCTCATCCATCAAGGTGCGGATCCAGCCTTCGTCGTCGCGCATCCAGCGCAGGCAACGCAGATGGATGAGTGCAGCGCCGACCATGCCGGGTACCGCGGCCACCGTCTCCAGGACGATGGCGCGATTTCCATAGCGTTTGGCGAAGAATGTGTCGGCCAGGAACCGCAAGCCGCGGGTGATGCCGAAGGCCACCCGATCGGACCAGTCGCCGATCTCGTGATGACTGTCCAGGGCGAGGGGAGCGGTCGTTGCAGCAAGGTGGCTCATGGCATGTCTCCAGCATTCGTGGACGTGCATCGGGTTCGTGCCATCCATGTGCATACGCTAGTCCTCCGGTGTCCGGGTTCACATGACCCAGGTCAAGCACATGGCGAGAAGGGCAAATGGAGGTTGGCGTGGACATGCGTGGTCGCAGTCGTGGTTGCAGTCATCAGCCCGTCCAGTAGCGCAACCAGCCCATCGGGTCATGGGTCCGGGCGATGGCGATGATGATGAAATAGACCGCCAGCGCGGCGACGAAAGAGATGGTTCGCGTACGGGCGGTGCGGCCAAGTTTCAGCGCCAGGCTGCCCAGCACGACGTAGACGACCACCAGCGCGAGTTTCACGGCCAACCAGCCGTTCGCGAACATCGCGTGCGGCAGGATGGTCAGCAGCATCAGCGCCGCGCTCAGCAATACGGTGTCGATGCCGTAGCTCAGGAAGCGCAGCGGAGCCAGCATTGCGATCCGTTCCTTTCCGGCCAACACCAGCGATCCACGCAGCATGAACAACGTCCCGCTGACGATGACGGTTGCGACGTGAACCCATTTGATTTGCGCGTAGAACTCGATCATCGGCGGCTCGGCTTCATCCGGGCTTCCCGTCGGCGCGTGGGGTCAGGTAGATACGGCCGATGCGTGCGACCCACGGCGTGAATGCGACAAGCCAACCCAGCGCTGCCGCCGCTTGCCAAGCAGCGTTATCGGGCGCCAATTCCGCCACCACGCGCATCACCGCCACGATCTGGATCGCCACGAAGGCGAACCATGCCGCAGCGGGCAACACCTGCGGGCGACCGGAATGGCCTTGGGTCACGCGCGTGACCATCGCCACCAGCACGCTGCCGAAGAATCCGATGAACAGCGCATGCGCCGGCGCCCGTCCCAACCAGAACACGCCGGTCGCCAGATATGCCAGGCTTTGGGCGAGGTACAGCGCGAAAGCGATCGGCAGCCAGGTCAAGCCCACGAACAGCGCGCCGAGGATCGTCGGATGGCGACGGCGTGGCCACCAGCGCCAGCACAGGGTCGCGGTCAATGCCAGCAGCGGCAGATCCGCAAGCCACAGCCAGCGATACGCATGCAACAGTTCCAGTGCCAGATGCATCAGCGCCAGCGACCAGAACGCGCCCAGCAGCCACAGCGGGCGCCATGGCCGATAGCCCGCCACGACATTGCCCGCGAAAAAGGGAAACATGCGGTGCGCGACGGTCACATAGACCGGCAGCAGCAGGCCGAAACTGCCGATCTTGATGCTGGCGAACATCCACAGGGGCGATGCGCCCGATACGAATGCGATGCAGGCCAACAGACCAGAGAAACCCAGAAGCAGGGCCGCAAAGCACGAGCGCGCATGCCACGTGGCGCCCTTCTCCCGCCACAGCACCGGAGCCAGCGCAGAAATTCCGGCAAGCCAACCGATCAGGGTCAGCAGCAGACCGATTCCTATACCGTACGACCAGCCCAGCGCACCCAAAAGCGTCGCGATCTGCCCGCTGAACAGACCGATGCCCACCGGCAGATAGCGCCAACGCGCGATGTCGGGTTGCCCAGTCCATTTCGGAAACACCGTCAGCAGGAATCCGAAGAAAAAACTAGGCAACATCTGATACTGCATCACGAAGGCATGCAGCCAGCCGGCGTAGGGCATGGGCTGCGGCATCGACAACAACGCGGGCCAGCGCGCGGCGATCAACCATGCCGCCCACCACGCCATCGCCAGCAACAGGTTGCTGGCCCCGATGAAGAACATCAGACGATGAGGTGCCGTTGCCAGCAGGCGGGGCGATGGCAGTGAAGCCGATGTGGTGTCAGTCGTCATGCTGATCGCGTTTGCGGGCACGGAAGAGTGATGCGGGATCCGTCGCTGTTGGGGCGGCGGATGGCCTCATGCATCGCTCCGATCGGTTTCGCCAGCGATGCCACCGATCAATGGATCTCGCCTGGGAGCAATCCAAAGGCGCAATACGAACCATGCCAGGGCCACTGCGCCCACGCTGAAGAGAATGTCGCCGGGCATACGCATCCAGATCAGCAGCTCCACGATGGACTTCTGCATGAACTCGGCCGAGCGCGAGTACCAGTAGCCGTGTTCGATCGCGGCCAGCAACTGCATCGTGCCAAGCGGCAGCAGCGTCAGCACGCCCATCAGCGCCAGACCGATGTTGAGCGTCCAGAACGAGAGTTTCAGGACCTTGCTGTCCCACACCATCTGTCCACGCAGCCCGCGCAGGCAGAACAGCATCAGCGCGACGCCGAGCATGCCGTACACGCCGAACAGCGCGGTATGGGCATGGAGCGCGGTCAGGTTGAGACCCTGCATGTAGTACAGCGACAGCGGCGGGTTGATCAGGAAACCGAACAGGCCCGCGCCGACCAGATTCCAGAACGACACCGCGATGAAGAACATCACCGGCCAGCGATAGCGCGCCATCCACGGTGTGGCCTTGCCGAGCTTCCACGTGTGATACGCCTCGAAGCCCAGGTAGGCCAGCGGCACCACTTCCATGGCGCTGAAGCTTGCGCCCAGCGCGACCACCGAAATGGGTGTGCCCACGAAGTACAGATGATGCAGCGTGCCGAGTACGCCGCCGGCCATGAAGATGATGGTGGCGAACAGCACCGCGACGTTGGCGGTAGCGGTCTTGACCAGTCCCAGGCGCGTGAAAATGAGCGCCATGACTGCGGTCGCGAAGACTTCGAAGAAGCCTTCCACCCACAGATGAACCAGCCACCAGCGCCAGTATTCGACTTCCGAGATATGCGTGTGTTCGCCCCACATCAGCGCTGCGGCGTAGAACAGTCCGATGGACACGGTGGACAGGAACAGCAGGGCGACGATCGACTTCGAATCCGAAGCGGGACCCTTGAAGATGGGCCACAGCGAGCGGCCCACCAGCGTCACCCACAGCAGCAGGCCGACGAACAGGTACCACTGCCAGAAGCGGCCCATGTCCGCGTATTCCCAGCCCTGGTGGCCGAACCAGAAGTTGTGTTCCAGCGGCATGATCTGCATGACAGCGAACCACTGGCCGGCGAAGCCACCCACCACGATCAACAGCAGCGACACGAACAGGAAATTCACGCCGAAACGCTGATATTTCGGTTCATGGCCCGATAGCGCCGGGCCGATGTACAGGCCTGTCGCCAGCCACGCGGTGGCGATCCACAGCACCGCCAGCTGGGTATGCCAGGTGCGGGCCAGCGAGTAGGGCAGGTAATCGGACAACCTGAAACCGTAGGCGTCCTGGCCTTCGACCTGGTAATGCGCGGTGATCGCGCCGAGCAGGATCTGCACCAGGAACAACGCAAGCACCACCCAGAAATACTTGGCGGTGGCGCGCATCGAGGGCGTGATGCGCAGCAGCGCGAACGGATCGGTGGCCGGAAGGGTATGCCCTTCCTCGCCGCGTCCGTGAGTGACCGCGTAGTGCCAGCCCAGTATCGCGATTCCCAGGATCAGGAACAGCACGCTGAAGGCCGACCAGACCCACAGCGCCGGCGGCGGCGTGTTGCCCACAAGAGGTTCGCTGGGCCAGTTGTTGGTGTAGGTCACTTTCTTGCTGACCACGCCGGCCTGATCCGGCACAAGCGTTCCCGCACCGATATCGGCGCGTTCGGTGGTGGCGGCCCAGGCGGTCCACCAGAAGAATGCGGTCAGGGAGCGGCGATGCTCCAGTGTTCCCACCGTGCTTTCCTTCATCGCATACGCTTCGCGGAGTTCCGCGGTCGCGGGATCGTTGCCGAACAGGCTGATGTAGTGCGCAGCGACATTCGAAAGCGCAGCGGCGCGATCATCGGTCAGGGTGATGGTCCCGGTCGCGGCGTCGTAGGTGTTGGCGCGCATCATGTCCTGCAGACGTCCGCGCAATGCGGCCTGCTGTTCGGTAGGCAATCGCGCGTAGCTGGCGCTGCCATCGTCGCGGCGCGCCCAGATATCCAGGACTTCGATGGCTTCGCGATGCAGCCAGTCGGCGCTCCAGTCGGGTGCGACGTAGGCGCCATGGCCCCAGATCGATCCCAACTGCATGCCGCCCATCGACTGCCAGACCTGCCGGCCTTGTTCGATGTCGGCCCGGGTATAGATGACTCGCCCATCCCGGGTCGTCACTTTTTCGGGCATGGGTGGCGCGGCACGGAAGATCTCGCCGCCTGCCCACAGCAATACCGAAAAAGAACAGATCAGCAGGACGGCCAGCGCCGTCCAGAGCTTGCGGGTATTGCTCATGGCGATCTCCATTGCGAATGCTCGCATGGTGGTCCGTACTGTCCGGACGTCGCCATGACCCAGGTCAAGCGCGGTGCTGCCTGATGCGCAACTTGGTCCTATGCCCGTTAATGGAGTGTGATGCTGGGATCTTCGTGCGTATCGCACTGTCGCGGACCGGCCAAGCAGTCGTGTCGGGAATGGGATGACGCTTGACCCAGGTCAGGGCCGATGCCGCATCTATCGCGGAGCATCGCGATGGGGATGTCGTGTCTTCCCCTGCACCACGCAGGTTCCATTGCCCGTCATCCGCTTTGGAACTGCGTGACCCATCGCCCAACAACCCGACAGGAATTCTCGAATGCAATCCACGATTGCGATCACCGGCTTGCCGCCCGATGTCGGCACCATCGAAGAAGCGCTCAGAGCGGTCGATCCCTCGGCGCTGGTCGATATCGATCCCACGGGTCGAACCTTGCGGATCGCCGCTTCGATCGACGCAGTGCAACTGCTCGGCGTGATGAAGGCGGCTGGATATCCCGTGAAGGAAGACCAGCTGGAGCGCGTGCCGTCGGAATGTTGCGGTGGCTGCGGCGGCTGATCCGCGCGTAATACGGATGCGGAATACGGATACGGAACAGGCCGTGGCCCGGTCGCGCCTACTGTCGCAGCATTGAAGCGGCCATGTCTTCGAGCCGTTTCCGGCCGAGCAGTTCCAGTTCGCGTCGGTCCACGTGTATCAATCCATCGTGCTGGAAGCGCTTCAAGACCCGACTCACGGTTTCGGGCGCGAGTCGCAGATAGTTCGCGATATCGGTGCGCGCCATCGTCAGTTGGAATCGATCAGGCGAAAAGCCGCGAGCCGCAAGCCGCCGCGACAGCCCGATCAGGAACGCCGCCATGCGCTGGTCGGCGGAATAATCGCCAGCGAGCAGCGAAGCGCGGCCGATATCGCGACTCATCAGCCGGAAAAGATGCTGCTGCAGACCCGGCAGACGAGCGGCCAGTACCGAGATTCTGGGGAACGAGAACCGGCACAGCATCACCGTATCCAGCGCCACCGCGTTGCAAGGGTAGCGATCGCCATCGATCGCATCGAGCCCGATCACCTCGCCCGGGAGATGGAAACCCAATACCTGCTCATGGCCATCGCGATCGATGACGTACGTCTTGACCGTGCCTGCGCGCACCGCAGCGATCGCCTCGAAGGCGTCTCCTTCGCGGAAAACATGTTCGCCCGCATGCAAGGGCCCCACATGTTCGACCAGCACGTGCAAGTCCATCAGCGCGCTCTTGTCCATGCCTTCGGACAGACAGGCTTGCGAGAACGCGCAAGTACTGCAGAAACGCAGCGTGTCGCCGTCGTCGGCGAGTATTTTGTTGTCCAGCCTGGGAAAGGTGGTGCCGCTCACCCGACAGTATCCTGCGCCGCTAGATCGCGCGGGAAAAGCCCACGCCCGGCATCGGGACAGCAGGCACCGGATTTTGCAGGTAATGGTCGAAGCACATGGCGATATTACGCAACATCAGCCCGCCCTGCGTGGTCGCCACGATGCGCCCGGGTTCCAGGCGCACCAGACCGTCTTCTTCCAGAGGGCGCAAACGCGCGATGTCATCGGCGAAATAAACGCCGAACTCGATGGCATGGCGATGTTCCAGGTTGCCGATCGATATTTCGCCCTGGCACATCAACTGCTGGATCAGATCGGCGCGCAGGATGTCGTCGTCGGACAGACGCATGCCACGGAATACAGGCAACCGACCTTCGTCGAGTGCGGTCTGCCAGCCGGCAAGGTCGCGTGGATTCTGGCTGAAGCTGTCGCCGACATGGCTGATCGCGCTGACGCCCATGCCGACCAGATCGGTATCGGCATGGGTGGTATAGCCCATGAAATTCCGATGCAGGCTGCCGTGTTTCCGGGCCATCGCCAGTGCGTCGTCCGGCAGGGCGAAATGGTCCATGCCGATATGGACATATCCGGCGCCCGTCAATTTCTCGATCGCCAGACACAGCAGGCGCAGCTTCATTTCCGGTGCCGGCAGGTCTTCCGCGATCAGTTGTCGCTGGGCCTTGAACATGCCGGGAAGATGCGCATAGCCGTAGACCGCGAGGCGATCGGGACGGGCATCGATCACCGTATCCAGCGTTCGCGCGAACCCCTCCATGCTCTGCTTGGGCAGGCCGTAGATGAGATCGACGTTGACCGAGCGCAGACCGTGCGCACGACAGGCTTCGATGATGGCCAGCGTTTCGCCTACGGTCTGGATGCGGTTCACCGCCTGCTGCACGGCCGGATCGAAATCCTGGACGCCCAGACTGGCGCGATTGAATCCCGCCGCGGCAAGCGCGCGGACATCGTCCGGTTTCAGGAAACGGGGGTCCAGTTCGATCGAGATGTCCGCATTGTCGGCCGTGCCGAATCGGAAGTGCCCGCGCAGGACGTCCACTGCCTCGGCGAGCTGCGCAGGCGAAAGGAAGTTGGGCGTGCCGCCGCCGAAATGCAGTTGGACGACTTCCCTGTCGCGGTCGAACAAGGTGGAGGTCAGCTCGATTTCGCGATACAGGCGCGCCAGGTAGACCTCGCCTTGCGCAGTGTCGCGGGTGATGATCCGGTTGCACCCGCAGTAGAAACACGGGCTCATGCAGAAAGGCACGTGGATGTAGAGGGACAGCCGGCGCGGGATCGGATCTTCGTTGCTGCGACGGATGGCTTCGCGCAGCGCTGCGGCGCCGAAGTCTTCGTTGAATTGCGGCGACGTCGGATACGACGTGTACCGCGGCCCGGGGCGGTCGTAACGCCGCAACAGCTCTGCATCAAGATCGGGGGTGGCGCTCATGCGAGTAGCGTAGGCGTACTCGCATGGGCTTGCCTTGATATGGATCAATTCCACAGGAGATGGTCCGGACACGATCGAAGCAGTCGGGCGGAGAGTCCGCTTCCGGGTCTTCGAGTCTCGAAATTCCAACGGAATCATGCGCTTTCGGCAGCTTCCGGGATGTGCTCCGGATTTTTCAACAGAACTCGATGCATGAACTCTTTCGAGCCTGCTGCAGGTTTCATCGACACGCCTTGATCTCGAAGCGATGTTCGCCGCGAAAAGCACGTGCCACATCCGGTGTCCGGGAAACCACGTCGCCTCGAACGATCCCGGCCTGCGCAGCGCGCCCGGGCGTTACCATTCGCTGTCGCCCGCCTGGATCAGCCCCGATGTTTTTCGCTCGCCACATACGCCTGTCGCTCGTAATCGCCTCGCTGCTTGGCAGCGCATCCCACGCGCAAGCGCAGGAGGCCACCGCTGTGCAGTCTCTACAAAACCTGCAGCCGAAGATGGTTGAATGGCGGCGCGATCTGCACCGGCATCCGGAGCTGGGTACGCATGAAGTCCGCACCGCGAAGCTGGTCGCCGATCAGTTGCGGGCGTTGGGTCTGCAGCCGCGCACCGGCATCGCCTCCACGGGCGTGACCGCGATCCTCAAGGGCGGCAAGCCCGGGCCGCGCATCGCGATCCGTGCCGACATGGACGCGCTGCCGGTTACCGAGCAGACCGGTCTGCCGTTCGCATCGAAAGTCGTGAGCACCTATCGCGGTCAGCCGGTCGGGGTGATGCACGCCTGCGGTCACGATGCGCACGTGGCGATGCTGCTGGGCGTGGCGTCGGCGCTGGCGGCGGTGAAGGACGAACTGCCGGGTGAGGTGATGTTCGTGTTCCAGCCCGCCGAAGAAGGCCCGCCGGAAGCCGGGCAGGCGTTCGGCGCTGCGCTGATGCTGCAGCAGGGCATCTTTTCCGAATTCAAACCGCAGGCGGTGTTCGGTCTGCACGTCTGGGCCGGTTTGCCGGTGAGCAAGGTCGGTACCCGCAGCGGCGCGTTGATGGCGAGTGCGGACGAGTGGACGCTGACCGTGCGCGGCAAGCAGACCCATGGTTCGCGGCCGTGGGATGGCGTGGATCCGATCACCATCGGCGCGCAGATCCTGTTGGGCACGCAGTCGATCATCGCGCGCCAGGTCAACATCGCGGCGACGCCGGTGGTGCTGACCGCCGGCCAGTTCCAGAGCGGCGTGCGTTTCAACATCATTCCCGACGAAGCGAAACTGGTGGGCACGTTGCGCACCTTCGATCCCGCGGTGCGCGAAGACGTGATCGCGCGATTCCGGCGCACCGCCGAGGATTTCGCCCATGCCGGCGGCGGCAGCGCTGAATTGCAGGTGGTGAACAATGCGCCGGCCACGATCAACGATGCGGCGCTGGCGCAGCGCGGTCGCGCTTCGCTGGAGCGCGCGCTGGGCGCGGACAATGTGGTGGAGATGCCGCTGGTGACCGTGGCCGAGGACTTCTCGCAGTATTCGACGGTGGCGCCGACGCTGTTCTTTTTCGTGGGTTCCACGTCGGCCGATATCGATCCGGCGAAAGCACCGATCAACCATTCGCCGCAGTTCCTGCTGGACGAACAATCGCTGCAGGTCGGCAGCCGGGCGATGCTGCAGGTGGCGCTGGATTATCTCGGTCAAAACGCACGATAAGCGGGTCGTTCGCGACACCGACCTATTCCGTCGTGTCCGGCGCGCGCCTGCTTTTGCGTATTCAGAACTTCGGGCTGTCAAGGACGCGCAATCGCGTCTAAGCTGCCGGGTAAGCTGGCAAGGGGGCGGTCGCGAATGCGGCTGCAGGAACAGACGTCCCGCACTGCGGGGATATCGAAACGCGGACATCGTCGCTTTGTCCGTTCAGGGGGTTACATGAATTTCAGACTGTCGGGGCTGCGCATTGCTGCGTCGCTTTCCATGAGTGCGAGCGTGAGTGCGAGTCCGCTTGAGCCCGCTGCGCCGGCGGGTGTTCGCCGGCGACTGGCATGTTTGCCTGCGCTGATCCTGCTGTCGTGCCTGGGCGCGATCGGTCAGGCGCAGGCGCAGAGTTGCGCGATCGGCGAGACCCCGGCGGCCTTCGGGTTCACCGGCGGCGAACAGACCACCACGGTCCCGGCGGGCGTGAATTCGGTGACCGTCTATCTCAGCGGCGCGCAGGGCGGCGCCGGTCGCAGCGGCGCCGGCACGATCGGCGGCAGTCCGAACTCTCCGGGCGGCACCGGCGGCCTCGGTGGACGGGTGCGGGGCACGCTGGCGGTCACGCCGGGCTCCGTGCTGTCGATCTGGGTCGGCGGGCAGGCTTCTCAGGCGGTCAACCCCGGCGGCATCGGCCAAGGCGTCGATGGCATCGGCGGCGGCGCCACCGACATTCGCGTCGGCGGCAACGCCATCGGCAACCGCGTCGGCATCGCCGGCGGCGGCGGCGGCGGTGGCAACGCCGGTTGGAGCACGGCCAACGTCATCGCCGGCGGTAACGGCGGCGTGGGCGGTGGCGGTGTGGGTGCGGTGGGCGCCACTGTGCCCGGCGGCCCCGGTCCATTCGGCGGCGGCGGCGGTGCGGTCGGCACCGGCGGTGCCGGTGGCGCAGGCTGCGGCGGCTTCCCGGCCACCGCGGGC